>JAFUCN010000043.1 GCA_017459665.1 Methanobrevibacter sp.
AACAAAACGTAAAATTAACAAACAAAGAGGTTCTAGATCCAACGGTGGAGGCTGTACTAAAAAACGTAGAGGTGCAGGTAACAAAGGTGGAAAAGGTAAAGCAGGTATGGGTAAACAACACTGGACCTGGACTGTAATTCACGACCCTAACCACTTTGGTAAACACGGTTTCAAAAGACCTCAAAAAATGATTAAAAAAGTTAATGCTGTTAATTTAAGTTACTTAGAAGAACAAGCTGATGATTTAATTGCTCAAGGTAAAGCATCCAAAGACGGAGATGCAATTGTTATTGATGTAACTGAATTAGGATTTGACAAAGTTTTAGCAAAAGGTAAAATTACTAAAGCTTTCAAAATTTCAGCTCCACAATTTTCAGCATCCGCTATTGAAAAAATTGAAGAATTAGGAGGAGAAGCTATAGAATTATAGCTTTTTTCTTTTTTATACGAGGAAGAATATGTCAGCACTAGAAGTTTTAGAGCCAATATTTAGGTTCATTCCTGAAGTTAAATCTCCTGTTCACAGAGAAGACTTCAATGAAAAACTCAAATGGACTGCTCTTATTTTAGTATTGTATTATGTTTTAACTCAAATTCCATTATATGGTTTAGCACCTGGTGCTATTGACCAATTTGCTCAGTTAAGAGCAGTTATGGCTGGAAGTTTCGGTTCCATCTTAACTTTAGGTATTGGTCCGATTGTTACAGCTTCCATTGTATTACAATTATTAGTAGGTTCAAATCTTTTAGACTTGGATCTTTCATCTCATAAAGACAAATCTCACTTCCAAGCTACTCAAAAGGTTTTATCTATTGTATTTACCATTTTTGAAGCAAGCGTGTTAGTATTAACTGGTAACTTAGTTCCTATTGATGGTTCATATACCTTATTATTAATTGTTCAGCTTGTTATTGGTGCATTAGTTATTATTTACCTTGATGAAGTCGTATCCAAATGGGGATTCGGAAGTGGTATTGGTTTATTCATTGCTGCTGGTGTATGTCAAGCAATTATTGTAGGTACTTTCAACTTCTTCCCAACTGCACAAGGATTACTCCCAGGTATCATTCCAGGATTCATCCAAGCATGTGTTGCAGGAACTCCGGATTTCTCAGTTTTAATTCCATTAATTGCAACAATTATTGTATTTGCTGTTGTACTTTATGGTGAAGCTATGAGAGTGGAAATTCCTATCTCTCACGGTAGTGTAAGAGGACACGGAAGAGTTAGAGGTGCTGTCGGTAAATATCCTTTAAAATTCGTTTACTCCAGTAACATGCCGGTTATTTTGACCAGTGCACTGCTTGTAAACGTAACATTATTCGCTAATGTTTTCCAAAAAATCGGTGTTCCTATTTTAGGACACATTGAAAACGGTAAAGCTGTTGACGGTATTGCTTGGTTATTATCAACACCTAACTTAACTATGTTTATAACAGAACCGATACATGTTCTTATTTATGCAATCTTTTTCATAGCATGTTGTATGTTATTCTCATACTTATGGGTTGAAATCAGTGGATTAAATGCTAAAAAGATTTCAGAACAACTTCACAGCTCAGGTATTCAGATACCTGGTTTTAGAAGTAGTAAACGTCAATTATATAAAATTTTGAAAAAATATATTCCTGCACTTACCATTATCAGTGGTATTTATGTAGGTCTTATTGCTTTCCTTGCAGATTTAACTGGTGCTTTAGGTGGAGGTACCGGTGTATTGCTTACTGTAGGTATTCTTCATAAATTATATGAGGAAATGGCTGAAGAACAACTTATGTCTTCAAATCCACTTCTTAGGAAAGTTTTAGGAGGAGACTAATCTCTTCTCACTTTCTTTTAAACAATGTGAGGGATTAAAGTGAAATTAGTAGTATTAACAGGAATTCCAGGTTCTGGAAGTACAACCTTGCTTAACAAAGCACTTGAAGAAGTTGATTATGTCCACTTAAATTATGGAGACATAATGACTGAAATTGCAATCAAAGAAAATATTGTTGATGATAGGGATTCTTTAAGAAAATTACCTGCTGAAACTCAAAAAGAAATTCAAGCTAAAGCAGCTAAAGAAATTAAAGAAAGGTCTGAAAATGATAATGTTATTGTAGATACCCATTGTACTATTAACACTCCTGCAGGTTTCTTGCCAGGTTTACCAATATGGGTTTTAGAACAACTGCAACCAGATCTTTTCGTATTAATTGAAGCTAATCCTGATGAAATTATTTACAGAAGATTAAATGATGAAACTCGTGAAAGAGATGTTCAAAAAGCAAAAGACATCGATTTACACCAACAAATGAACAGAGCTACCTCTATGGCTTATGCTACATTAACCGGTGCAACTGTTAAAATAGTTTCAAACCACGATAATCATTTAAACTCTTCAGTTTCTAAATTGGTAGATGTATTAAACTTATAGGTGATAAATATGCCTGATATAATGGGAATGGTTTATGGGGCTTTAAATGCGATTTTCAATCCAATTTTAGCATTGGATCCAAATCCAACTAATCCTGCTTTGACAGTTTTGATTATTGCATTTATAGTATCATTAATTACAACTATTGCAAATAAATATTTAGTTGACCAAGAGGAAATGAATGAACACCAAGCTAAAATGAAAGACTTAAACAAAAGAATGCGTGATGCTCAAAAAAGAGGCGACGGAAAGGAGCTTGCTAAAATTCAGGCAGAACAAACTGAAATGATGAAAGACCAAACTGCAATGATGTCTAATCAGTTCAAGCCAATGCTCGTAACTTTCGTTCCGATTATTTTAATATTCTTTTGGATGAGAGCATCAGCTATCAGTAATTTGGTTATTATTTTGCCTCAAACTGTATATTGGGTAACCTTAACACCAATTTGGCACTTCCTTGGTGGTTTCTTATATGGTGGTAAAGCTACCATTCCATATGGAATCGGCTGGTTGTTATGGTATATGATTTGTACATTCGGTATGAGTCAGATATTAAGAAAATATTTAGGATTCAAACAAGGATTCTAAATTCACTAAAAAACTATACATTTATTAATAATGAGAAATATATATTTTAGTATTCTATTTTGAATACGCTATTACACAATTATTAAATTAAATTATTAAGGTGATTAAATGCCTGCAAATAGGTTTAGATCAAGATCATATAAAAGAGTTCATAAAAACACTCCTGGTGGAGCTAATGTTTTAAGATACAAAAAGAAAAAACCATCTAAGCATGTTTGTGCTGAATGTGGTGCAGTATTACATGGAGTTCCTCGTGGACGTCCATACGAAATTGGAAAATTATCAAAAACAGCTAAAAGACCTAACCGTCCATACGGTGGTTACTTATGTTCAAGCTGTGCTCGTAAACTTTTCAAAAACGAGGCTAGAAAATAATGATAATTACTATCGGCGGATTGGCTGGAACCGGAACAACTACAACTGCTGAGTTACTTTCAGAAAAGTTGGATATTCCATATATCTCTGCAGGTTTTGTCTTTCGGGAAATGGCTGCAGAAAGAGGAATGAGCGTTCTTGAATTCAGTGAGTTTGCTGAAGGTAATGATGATATTGATAAAGAAATTGACAGAAGGCAAGCTGAAAAGGCTAAACAAGCAGATGATTTAATAATTGAAGGAAGACTGTCAGCATACTTCGTTGACAATGCTGATTTAAGACTTTGGTTAGTAACTCCATTTGATGTTCGATCTAAACGGATAGCGGAAAGGGAAGAAAAATCTGTTGATTTGGCCAAAAACGAAATAGTAATTCGTGAAAAAAGCGAAGCCTTAAGATACATGGAGATTCATAACATAGACATTTCTAATATGGATATCTATGACTTAATTATAAATACTGATACTTTCAATCCTGAAAACGTATCAGAAATCATTATTCAAACATTAAAGGTGATATAAATGGCATCAATCGAAGTAGGTAGAGTATGTGTAAAACTCGCTGGTAGAGAAGCTGGCGAAAAATGTGCAATCATTGAAATTATTGATGAAAACTTTGTAGAAGTTGTTGGTGAAGCAGTCAAAAACAGAAGATGTAACATTGCTCACTTAGAACCAACCGAAGATTCTATCGATGTTTCTGGTGACATTGACTCTATTAAAGCAGCTTTAGCTGACTTATAAAATCAATGAATAATTAAAAAAAATTATTCATAACTTTTTTTATTTACTATTTTTTAAGGTTTTTTTCATGAAATTTGACATGGTTGTTAAATCTAAAAGTTTCACATCCCCAGATTTTGGATGTAAGCCCGAAGAGAGGGAAATTACTGAATATATTTCTAAAGGTGTAATCAATTTAGATAAACCTTCCGGTCCGACTTCTCATGAAATAGACTCATGGGTAAAACGTATTTTAAATTTGGAAAAATCAGGTCATGGCGGAACATTAGATCCAAAGGTTACTGGAATTCTGCCGGTTGGTTTGGATGATGCAACCCGTGCAATTCAACTGCTTTTGACAGCTCCAAAGGAGTATGTCTGTCTTTTGACTTTCCATCAGGATGTTCCCGAAGAAAGAATTCGTGAAGTTTTCGCTGAATTTACAGGTAAAATATTCCAATTGCCTCCTGTTAAAAGTGCGGTAAAACGTGAATTAAGGACACGTAACATTTACTATTCCACAATCTATGAAATTGAAGGAAGAGATGTTCTCTTTAGAATAGGTTGTGAAGCCGGAACATATGTCAGAACCTATTGCCACAATATCGGTGAAGCATTAGGTGTCGGAGCACATATGGCAGAGCTTAGAAGAACACAGGTAGGTTCATTCAACGAGAAAAATAACTTGGTGACATTGCAGGATGTAACCGATGCATACCACTTCTGGAAGGAAGACGGTGATGAATCATTTTTACGTGAAGCTATAATGCCGATGGAAAGGGCAGCCGATTATTTACCAAAAATCATTATTAAAGACTCAGCAGTAGACGCAATCTGTCATGGTGCTGATCTTGCTTGTGGCGGAATAGCTGAACTTGCAGATAACATTCAGAAAAATGACATTGTTGCAATCGAAACCCTTAAAGGTGAATTGGTTGCTTCAGGTAATTCATTATTGACTTCTGATGAAATTCTAGAAGCAGATAATGGTTTTGCAGTTAATGTTTCTAAAGTATTCATGAAACCAGATACTTATCCAAGATTTTGGAAATAACCTCTTTTTATCTTTTAAAAATAAACATTATTTCTTTTGTTTAAATATATGATTAGTTCTTCATGGGATATTGTTCTATATTTTGAATGTGTAACATTGAAGAAATGGTAGTATGATATCAATAATTATTTAATGGGGGGGTCAATGTTTATTGTAAAACTATTATTTTTAAGGTTGTTTGAGTATTAAAACATTTATTAGAATTTTTTTTCATGTTTAAAGCAAAAGTTGTCTTAGTGTGTAAAATTGCTTTCATTTAGAAGCGAAATTATTGAAATTATGGAGTATAATCTTTAATTAATTGTTGTTTTTAGATAGTTGTTATCTAAAATATGAATAATTTTTTTAAGGTGTGAATTAAATGCAAGAAGAATATGCAATAAAATTATTCAATGAATATAAAATAAGAACCAAATGGGATTCAGAAATCGAAGATTACTACTATTCAATAATTGATGTTGTAGCAGTACTTTCTGAAAGTAAAATCCTAGAAAATATTGGAGTGTATTAAAATCTCGTTTAAATTCTGAAGGTGTTGAGTTGGCTACAATTTGTAGCCAACTGAAATTGCCATCACACAAAGACGGCAAAATGTATAAAACTGATGTTGCAAATACCAAACAGCTTTTCAGATTAATTCAGTCAGTGCCTTCTCCAAATGCAGAACCCTTCAAGCAATGGTTGGCCCAAGTTGGTGCAGAAAGACTTGAAGAAATAGCTGATCCTGAGCTCGCTTTTCAAAGGGCTGTATCAACTTACCGTGAAAAAGGCTATTCTGATGAATGGATTAATCAAAGGTTAAGAAGTATTGATATTCGCAATGAATTAACTTCAAAGTGGAATCGTGTAGGTGTTAATGAAGGCAAGGAATATGCAATACTGACTAATGAAATTACAAAAGCGTGGTCTGGAATGACAACCAAGGAATACAAACAATACAAAGGTCTTAAAAAAGAAGGTCTCAGAGACAACATGAATAATCTGGAATTGGTATTGAACATGCTTGCTGAAGCTTCAACAACAGCAATCAGTAAAAATGAAAATCCTGATGGCTTTGAAGAAAGTAAAACTATTGCTAAACGTGGTGGGAGTGTAGCTGGTAATGCTCGAAAGGATTTGGAAGAAAATTTAGGCCGTCAAATTGTTAGCAAGCAATCATCAAAAAATCCCAAATTATTGGATGACATTTAATTTAGTGTACTTTTTGTAAGGCTATTTATAATCAATTTATTCTGTGGGGAAACTATAATCAATTCATTGAATGTTTGGAGGTTTCGCACAGAATTTATCTAAGATTCTGGAAATAATATAACTATTTTTTAAATAAAAAATTGTGAAGAAGTTAGAATGCTCCTCCACCACCACCTCCGGATCCTCCTCCGAAGCCACCGAAGTCACTTGAGTCTGAGGAAGGATTTGCGGCACTTACGCCGGTATCAAATGCGTGATGCATCATGTAGTATCCGCCGTAATAGTGGTACATGTACAGTCCGTCATCAAATTCATGAATATTTGGAACATGCAGTTTCATGGCTTTGTAAACCTTATCAGCTACTCCAAGAGCACTTCCATAAACAAGGTACTTGTTCCATATAACTATTGATTCCGGAGGGTGTTCGTTAATTAAACTGTTGTCTTCAAGGAACTTCTTGAAGTTTCTCCATTTGAGATAGAAGGTCCTACCATTTTCAGTCCATCTTCCGAAAATATCATCATCAAGACGTCTTAGGATTACTGAAAATATAACTAAAAATATTCCTCCACCAAGGGCATAGATTCCATTTGCCAGATTTGTAAATAGTCCTAATGCTCCAATTATTATTCCAAATACAGTTCCAAGTCCGGAAATTATATTGATTAATTTTGCACCGGTACTGTCAAAGAATTCGTCCTGGTTGATGTTGTTTTTAACCTCATTCTCCCAGTTTTCAATTTGGCCCATGAACCATTTAGCTTCATATTCTGATGACAATTTCCCATTTAATTGTGATAGATTTAATGCATTGTTTTCAGCAAAGTTTTCTAAAGTATCAAAGACGATTCTTTCGCTTCTGCTCAATTCATCTCTTTTGTCATGATTGAATGTTAAAATTAAATCGTTTGTATCGCTTTCGACATTGCTTTCAGTAAAAATCTTAAATACTTTTTTGTCAATCAGATTCATTATTGAAGCCTCAAACCCTTTCATGTTTGGAGTTCCGATATCTTTTTTGTTTTCAATCATTGCATTGATGACTTCCGGGGAGTCATTTGTCGGCAGATCCCTTTCATAGATTCCATCATACATTACTTTAGGTTCTCTACCATATTTGAAGTAGGTAAATGCTGCTCCAATAGGGCTTAAAACAGATAAAAGTCCTAAAACCAGGAAGCTGGTATTCCAGAAGTTCCTTCCGTTGATACTGTCTTCAAGGTTTTTCATTATCATGTCTCTGCCGTTCTGGTTGACATGCTTTGCATAGGTTGCATCATCAAAGTCGCTTAAAGGCATCAAAACAAGAGCTTCATACATTTCTCCTTTAGGTATG
>JAFUCN010000044.1 GCA_017459665.1 Methanobrevibacter sp.
ATGGAATTAATCATACTCAATTTGTCCTCTCAAATTTAGAGTTTATCACAAAATTTTTCCAACAGGAATGATTTGGTGATGGAGATGATGATAGATGATGGAAAATATAGATAATCTTCGGATTTAACTTGGAGATGCTTTGAGTTATTACAATTTTGATGGCAAGAAATCAAATACTCATTACACGGACTGCCATTGCCAAAGTAAAATTTATCTGTAATTATATCTCATTCGATTACATTGTCAAATTCTCTGGTCGTATTGCGAAATCCAACTGAGATTTTTTTTGGTCATGAATGAAGTTATAAGTCAGCTGTTATAACTTCAGCTGTGTGCCTCGGTATGTGGGGTAAAAGTGTATTTATAAAATCAACTTTGTAGGAGTATGCTTTTTAACAATAAATATCCTTTATTTCATTTTCTTTTACTTCGACTGTTCTTTCCGGTCAAATATGGTATTGTAACTAATTTTATTTTTTTTTGGTTGCAAGCTTGGGTGGCACAACCAGCAAACAAAACCGGGCCTAGGGGCTTGGCCCGCCTAGGCATGCCAAAAAGGCGGGCCTGGCATTGTGCTGCATCAGCCCACGCATGGCACGAGGGGGTGTGCTATGTGGGGCCAAGCTTTCTAACATGGTCCGGCCCGTTTTTTAACGTGTCTTATGCTAACGGTAGGTGCACCGTGCCCATTTGTAGTATGATAATGAGAATATGAGATTGTAGTAATGTAGCATAACCCTTGTAAGAGTGTGTTTGAGAGTAATTTTCACATAAAGCTTTTAAAGTAAATCTTTATAAATAGAGTTTTTATTCAGTATAAGACCAACTCCAACCCCACTTTAAATCCATCTTTATCTTCAAAATGGAGCAAAATCCACTCAAAACCGACCTCCAACCCAGCGGCAACGGCTGCGGCATCTGAGGAAGATGAACAGTGCCGCGCAATATATTGCGCGACACTGTTCACCAGCGCAAACACTGTAGCGCTTTTGTGTTTTTTTTTTTTGATCCCTCAAATTTTATATAATCACGTTTTGGCCCTATTTTTAAAAATATTTTCTGATTATACCCTTTATTAAATGGTTTTGTGTATTCACAGTTTTACCCTAATAAATTAAAGTTATTCCAATTTGGTCCTTTTTATTATTTAATGATTTTGTTTTGATTTAATTATTATTGATATTAACATTTTTAATAAACTAAAATGAAGTGTATAATTAAAAAATTTAAATGCCATTTTTTTTAATAAATCACTTCATTCCTTCATTAATTCATAAGTTTGAAATGCAATTTTTTTGAAATTAAATCACTTCATTGGTAAAGAGAATTAATAAAGCAAAATACATTAATTGATAAAAACATTAAAAATGAAATACAAACTTCATAGTGATAAAATAAATTACCACTAATTGGAATACTCTAAAATTAAGGAAAAATACAACATAAATTATTTTTAAGATTTAGTAGTCTTCAAGACCATTTCTAGATTCTCCGATATTATTGAAAAAATCACCAAAAGGCTCAGATGAACTACCGGATCCATAGTCTTGTTGCCAAGCATGTTTCGCCATAATTTTTCTTTGTTGTTGATCCACAAACTCGCGCTTTCTTGGATCTTTTATGGAATCCAAATCCATCATTACTATTTTGGTTTCCAATTTTCTCTCCAAAATATCATTAGTTCTTTGTCTCTCCAGATTGTTTTTTTCAAAAACTTCCACGAGTTTATCTTGTCCTTCTGTAAAAGTGGCAACAATTGATGCATTATCTTCCGCAGCCCTCTTTTTCAGTTTTGCTTTTTTCACCCCAATGGGTCGTTGGGATGAACTACCCCCGGCGTCATCACTAGATATATTCAGAGAAAATGAAGATATCCCGGGAGATGCCATTGTTGGAGACTCTGGAGTTGGAGAGTCTTCTTGTGATGATACATTATGGCCACGTGGCCTTCGCGGGGTTGATGTTGCACTATCATTATCTGAAAATTTCTGCATATCCTTGAGAATGGGCCACACATGGTCAAACTTGAAACCCCTTTTGTATTTCTTATCTTGGGAGAATAAGACTTTTGCCCGGTTCATCTGCAAAATGATTCAAATAAATTTATTGGAATAATTTTATATTAAATATAATTTTTTTCTACAACTGTAATTTTAACAAATACTCACTATATCAACTTCAGAGGCACCACTAGGATTCAGACTTTCGATTTGTCATTGGTATGACCGTAGTTTCGCAATTGCGGGAAGGATAATCCCCATACGACACTGCAAACTTCGCCAGGTACGATGTTCAATTATAAAATCTGGTCTGGTGTTGTTATATTCACCCTCAATTCGAGCCCAGAACACTTCCATGGATTGGTAATGCCCTATGATCGGATTTTGGGAAACATCCAAATATACGTGACACAGGTGTCTGTCTTCTGCAAACGTGTATGAAGTACTTCGGCTTGAAGTCATTTTTTGGGAAAAAGTAATTTGAAGGGAGAAATTGATTTCAAGAGATATGGGATTCGAAGGGGTAAGAGATTTGAAGGGGTAAGAGATTTGAAGGGATAAGTTTAATTTAGTGGGGGTTGATATTTATAGGCACTAGGAGGCATTCTTTTCAGATTTAATCCTACGGTTTAGAAGGTGAGGAAATCCATCCATTGGTTGGATTTGATGATGAGCAAATTTCTTATCTTCAGATTTTGGGAAAGGTGAAGATAAGAATTATTTGGATCGATTTAATCCTACAGTTCAGAATGTCTGGAAATCCATCCATTGGTTGGCATTGAATAGCTCAGATATCTTATCTTCTTATTTTGGGAAAAGTGAAGAACAGTTTTCTGGACAAGTTCAGAGTGGGCCCCACAACGAGTACTAGATGTCTAGGTTCAATGAATATGGTTCAAGCATTGGTTTTTTTTTGAATGAAAGTGTTTTTGTCAGTATCTACTATTTCCACGTGGGCTTGCAGTTATTGTCGGCCACGTTCTGAGGTGTAACTAGGTGGATACAGCTATCATCCACTCGCCCTTCTAGAAGGACGTGTATCGCAATCGCTATTTTAATTAATCAAAACTGAAAATTACGGGCCTAATTAACGAAAATTACCAAAAAAGGCAAGTTTGAGATAAATGCGGAAACAAATGAAACTAAGAATTTTAAGCAAGACAGAATTGACAAAAGTCGATTCGGACTTGGAAAACTCAAGTTATTACGATAACAAAACTTTCCTAAAACGGCAAAAACGGAAATTTCAGAGCCTAAACGATGGAATTTGACCAAAAAAGGCCATGCCTCACTGCAAAGCAGTGATTATTGAATTACTCGATGATTCGCTTAAACTGTGAAAGTTTCACACAATTCCGACTCCAACACCAAAAAAGGCCTGTTTCACTATTGGATTGTTTGAATTAAAGTGTTCTTGTCCGTATCTACTTTTTCCACATGGGCTTGCAGCTATTGTCGGCCACGTTCTAAGCTAGATACATCTTTCATCTACTCCCATGTTCTGAGTTGTGTAACCAGCTGGATATAGCTGTCATCCACTCCCACGAAGTGATATGTTAACCAGCTGGATATAGTTGTCATCCACTCCCACGAAGTGTGTTAACCAGCTGGATATAGGTGTCATCC
>JAFUCN010000045.1 GCA_017459665.1 Methanobrevibacter sp.
CACTGAAAAGCAAAATATCTATTCATAATATCACCTTAAGCTAAACTAAACTCCAGTGATATAAATGAATTTTGTAACAAGAAGGTAACTACAATAGCTTTTCTTCCCATTCCTTGACCTTAAAGCCTACAAGGACTATATCATCACTGACCAGTATCGGCCTTTTGACAAGCATTCCGTCAGTTGCCAAAAGATCCAGCTGTTCATCTTCTGACATGTCAGGCAGCTTATCTTTCAATTTAAGTTCCCTGTATTTCATTCCGCTGGTATTGAAGAATCTTTTAAGTGGCAAATCGGATATTTCCCACCATTTGCGCAATTCTTCAGAAGTCGGATTATCTTCAACTATATGCTTTGATTCATATTCGATATTGTGTTCGTCAAGCCAGTTTTTGGCTTTTCTGCAAGTTGAGCATTTTGGGTAATTAACAAATAACATGATTATTAATTGGATTTTGGATTAAAAATAGTTATTCTCTAACTTATCACCAACATGATTAATCAATAGTTGCAAAAAAGTAATGAATATTTAGAAAAGAATAATTTAAAGCATCATTGCATTCAATTCATAATATTAAAGTCAAAAAAACGTTAATTATTTAAATAACTATTAACAGAATAAATTTATAGATTAAAGAGGTGAAAAATATGGCAAAACCAATCGGAGATACACCAACATTATACGGTAAAGAAGCATCAGATTTCTTGAATAGAATGGTTGAACCTCTTAGTGAAAAAGACAAAGAATTCAAAAAGAAATATGATGCAGCAAGAAAAGTATCATTCTAGAACTTTCAAATCAAGATACAAATAGAATGTTTGTTCTGGATTTCGTTCTATAATGATATCCAATTCCTCTTTTATTTTCATATCATCTTTTTTTAGATTAATGAAGTTATTGTGTTCAACATAGAAATTATATGCTTTAGCATATCCTTCAACTGTGACAAACCTCAAACCAACACTACTTTCAGCTAAATTCTTTATATTGAACAAAATACTCATCAATATTTCAGAACCCAGTCCTTGTTTGGAATATTTCTTATCAATAGCTAATCGTCCAATTTTTATAGCAGGCAATTTTCTTTTTTTAGAAGTAATATTTAATTGGTTTTTAATATCTTTTCTAGTTTCTTCATCCCGAATATCTTTCAAAGGAATTGTATCCGTCAACAACGAAACATATCCAATAAGTTCATCATCACAGATTATCAATTTTGTCAAATTTAATTTTCTTTTTTGTTGAGTTAACGCATCATCTTTAAGAAAATTAGTTAAATCCTCTGAATCACACTCAAAATTAGATAAATCATGATCTTTTGTGAGAGTCTCAAACCTATAATTTTCTTTAATATATTCAATATCCATAATTATACTAGTATTTCATAATTTATTAAATTTTCTATCTTTTAATTACGAAATAAAAGCAATTTAATAAGTTAAAAGCAATATTGCATTATATTAAACTTAATTAAAATCTAAAAATAGTTAAGTATCTCAGATGAATTATCAACCGAACCTAAAATATACTCATTCTCATAGTCATTGCGATTGCCATAACCCCACCTGACGATTACACAATCAATTCCAGCATTTTGAGCTGTTTTGATATCTGTTTTGGAATCTCCAATATATACAACATCACTTAACTCAACGCCAGCCTTTTCAATTATTCTGTTAACACCATCAGGTGAAGGCTTTGATGGACAGTCCGGATTGTGACCTTCAATTTCCAAAAAATCGATTTCAGGCAAGTGTTTCTCAACAAACAACTTAATTGAAGGGGTTGTCCTGTTTGAATTTATGGCCAATATTACACCCATGTCCGCCAATTCCATTAAAATATCTTTCATACCTGAAAACGGCAGGGAATTTTCCTTATTAGACTTATCATACAGCTTTCCATATTCCCTTTTGATAAGCTCAATGTTTTCTGGAGTGTTTTTGTCTTTTAAAATCAGTGAAACAATCTCATCGATGTTTCCGCCCAAACGCTCAATATATTCTTCACGAGTAAGTGTGGGAAAACCGTTTGCTTCAAGAGCAATGTTGAAGTTGATAATAACATCATCAACCGTATTAAATAGAGTCCCGTCAAAGTCAAATATTGCCAGTTTTTTCATGATTAGACTTATAATATTTGAAATAATTATAATTTTTCATGATTTTTAAGTGATAGCAAACAGATCGGCAAAGCCAATATTGTTATCAGTGATGAAATGAAATAGACCGGAGCATAACCGCTTGCGGCACTTACAAAAGAGCCTAGAAGTGCAGGTCCAAAGCCCATTGTCGCATCACAGAATATGAAAAATGTTGAAACTGCATATGACCTTCTCTGCGGAGGAGTGTTTCTTGTAACGATTGTCGTACAGGCTGAATTGAGCGTACCGAATCCAAGTGCGGCACATACTGCACATATTATTACGGTAAGGTTTGAAGGTGAAAATGCAATGAGAAAAAGACCAATAGCCTGGGCGACAATTCCGACTACACATATTATCATGTCACCATTCCTGTCCTGAATTTTGCCTGCAATCGGCCTTGAAGCAACAAGAACAACAGAATATATTATAAAAAACCATGAAAAGACCTCAGTCAGGTTAACTTCAGCAGCATACAATCTGTAAAATGACAGTATTGAAACATATCCCAAGCTGGTTAAGGCGGTAAAAAGTGAAACCGGAATAGCTCCCTTTTCAAATACCTTTTCTAAAAGGCTAGTGGAATTATCCTCTTTTACTGTTTTCTTATTAACAGGATCATATTCACTTACATCAACACGACTTATGAAAATAAGCGCCAAAGCCGAAAAGAGACTTGCAGCCAAAAAAGAACCGGTCGGACCTGCAGTGTCATATAGAAAACCGCTTATGTAGGGTCCAAGACCAACTGCAATTGTTGTTCCAAGCATGAAGTATCCGAATGCCTCCCCGAAGCGCTTTTCGGGAAGTACGGCTGAAGCGATTGTTACTATTGCATTTGCTGATGCTCCAAAACCTATTCCGTGAATGAAACGGACAACAATTAGCAATGTAACATCATTTACAATAAAATACAAAAGACATGAGAGAAAATGAATGCTCATAAATATTAAAGCTGTCCTTTTCCACCCGATTCGCTCAAGTGCATTTCCGGAATATATTCTTGAACACAATCCTCCGAAAATATAAATTCCTGAAACCAGACCTGCAACAGTGGCTGTTGTGCCCATTGAAGTTGCATACTCCGTTACAGTTGACATCAGAGCATACATTACAAGGGCTGTAAAAAGCAGGGCTCCAAAAACAAGGCAAAACGATTTTGTAAATATCTTCTCTTCTTGACTGTTCATTGTTATACTTTTTGACTTTCAGATTAATTAACTTTTTATATGCAACTGAACAAGTATTAATTAAAGGATTAAATCCTTAAAAATTTTTCAAAGGAGATTAAAATGTCCGCAATAGAAAAAGTAAATGATTTAATAACAAAGGCAGGAGTATTCTATCTTGCGACCGTTGACGGAGACAAACCGAAAAACAGACCGTTAGGTTTCCACTTGCTTGAAGGAGACAAAATATACTTTGGCGTTGGAACTTACAAAGACGTATACAAACAAATGCAAGCCAATCCAAACGTTGAAATTTCAGCCTGGGACGGAGAACACATCCTCAGATACTACGGTCAGGCAAATCTTGACAAAAACGAGGAAATCGTTGAAAAGGCATTTGAGTTAATGCCGGATATTGCTGAAGCTTATAAAGCAAACGGCTGGGAGATGGGAATCTTCTATCTTGAAAACGCTACAGCTGAAATAAGAAACATGTTTGAAATTGAAGAATCATACACTTTTGAGTATTAACCAAAATACTCAACCCTTATTTTTTATCAACCTTACCAAAGCAACCACACCTATTAGAGCAGTGAAACTTTCGATTGCGGCTGATGAAATGTCAAATATCGCCAAGAAATAAATGATATAAATTGCACTGTTAACAATGAAACTGATTTTAATGGGTTTGATTGATTTTAGATAATAGTTGCACAGTGTAATCTGAACAATAGCTATAATCGGCAAAATCCCAACAAAACCCATGGTATTTACCAGAAGCCCTAAAACGATTGAAATTACAATAAAAAATACTGTCCAGTTGAATGTTAACCTGTCCTTGTAAACCATTGCGTTACGGCTTGCTGCAATTGCCATTGTGGTTACCCCTGTCCATGAGAGGAAAAACACAGATGAAATCATAAGGATAAAAGCATTCCAGAACTGGTATTTGTAGGCCTTCTTTTCATCATTGACCCACATGCTTAAAATGATGAAAATTCCTGCTATTAATGATATGACGTTACCTACAATCAAATTCCATGCAAAACTCATAATTTTACCTGTTCTAATTTCAACAATTCTATTTTTCTATCTATTCCACCAGCATAACCTGTTAACTTACCGTTTGTCCCTACTACCCTGTGGCAGGGAATTAAAATTGAAATTGGATTGTGACCAACTGCTCCTCCAACTGCCTGTGCTGACATTGTAGGAGACAATTTAGAGGCTATTTCACCATATGTCATTGTCTTGCCATATGGAATTTCACATAAGATTTTCCATACTTTTTTTCTAAACTCACTGCCCATTGGCCTTAGCTTAAAATCAATTTCAGGATTAATGCCATTGAAATAGTCATCAAGCCACTTCGATACCTTTTTAAAAATAGCTAAATCTGGTTTTTCAATCAAATCATCATCAATTGATGACTTAAAATATTTCTGAGAGTAAAACCAAAGTCCGCAAATGGCTTCACCGTCACTTACAATAAGCATTTCACCCAAGGGTGATGAATAATCAGTTGAATAATACATTTTTCTAAAGATAAGATTTGAAGAATTCCTCGAATTCCTCATCTCCCATAGGTTCTAAATCTGCTATCTTTTCATTAGCCATAATACTTGAAGCAAGGTCTCTGTATTCTTGTGCTTCACCACTTTCAGGGTATTTTTCTACAACGGTTTTTGCATCTAATTCAGCATCCTGAATCAAATTGCTTCTGTGGATTGTACCAATAACATGTGTGCCTATCTTTTTAGCAAAGTCGTTGACAATTCTCTCTTCGTTATCGACATTTCTGCAGTTGCAGATGATGCCGCTCAAGTTTCCCTTAAGCTTTTTAACACCACGGACGATATTGTTTGCAGCATAAAGTGACATGTATTCGCCTGAAGTTACAATAAGCACCTCATCAGCATATTTTTCACGCAAAGGAACTGAAAAACCTCCGCATACAACATCACCTAAAACGTCATATATGACAACATCCAAATCGTCATCGAAAATACCTAAATTCTCAAGGCGTTTCATAGCCACAATAACACCACGTCCAGCGCATCCAACACCAGGCTCAGGCCCTCCGCTTTCAACACACAAAATGTCCTTATAACCTTTAAAAACCAAATCTTCCCTTTCAGGTTTTCTGTTATCTTTCAATGTCTGGACAACAGTCGGGATTCTTTTGCCGTATAAAGTACGTGTAGTGTCTGCCTTCGGGTCGCATCCTATGACAAGACAGTTTAAATCATCACTACCCCACACAGCTGACAGATTAGCTACTGTAGTACTCTTTCCAATTCCACCTTTTCCGTAAATAGCTATTTTTTTAATCATCAATACACCAAAAAATTATATCTACAATATAATATGAATTACATTAAAATTATACTTTTAGGGTTAATAACATATTTTTCTTTCCAATTCTGAAATGACTTTTTGTTTGACATTAATAATATTTGATAATTCAAATTTGCTAAGAACTCCCAAATCACATGCATTAAATAATACTTCCAAATATGGTTTGCCATTATACCTTATTTGATTATTTATGTAATTTTCATCATCAGATTGCTGTTTAAGTGAGATATTCATTAATTCATTAACTTTATAATCATAGTCATTTTGTTCTATTTTTCCTAAATCAAATAATCTCCTTAAGATAATATACTTACTAACGCCATAGACATCAGATAATCTATTTAAACAATTATCTTGCAAATAGTTCGAAAAATTAGACAATTCTATTTTAAAATCATTTGATGGAACTAAAAACTCGTAGACAACTACATTACAAAACAATTCTGTTTCATGATTAAGATAAACATCACAAACAGCACTTTCATGGATAATCAAGTGAGTTAATTCATGAAATAATGAAAATATTCTTCCATCAACACTATCATCACCATTAAGTAAAATTATCGGAGCTTCATCATGATATAAGCACAAAGCTCGCATTCGTGAATATTTACATTTTGACTTTCAAACACTAAAATTCCTAATTTCTCGTTTAAAATGTTTTTCCAATGATTTAAAAATGAATAATGATTAAAATCATTGCATAATTCTTTTTGACTATCTAAATCAAAATCTAAAATTGACCTAATATATTTAGAAAAATCAACAGGGCTGGACTTTGAAAAGAAGAAATTTTTAAATGGGATTAACTTCTTGTTAGTATCCTCACATAATTCCATATAAGTCTCACGTTTAAACTCAGCTTGTCTGATATTGTATAATAAACTTGGAGATTCCCCATTAGCATCCCTATTTCTATAGTTATGTAATTTTCTCGTATAATCTTCAACGATAGGAGGTTCATCCATAAAGAAAAATGCAGTTGGAACATTATATTTTCTACTGATTTTTCTTAACTGATTCCATGTAGGTTTTTTATCACCATTTTCCCAATCAATGTAATTGCATTTTATGTATTGTGGCAATAATGATTCATATTCCCCAATGTAGCCAGCATATTGACGAGCCCATTTCATCATAATCGAATTTACATTAATTTCCATAGTACAACTCCAAATTCTATAAATATCCTATAAAAATAATACAATATATAATTTTGCTTGTTTTTCAAAGCAATTTTACGAAATGAAATCAATACTTATGTTAATTAGAAAAAAAGAGATAATCAGTTACGTTCAACCAATTTATAAACAAAATCATTTTCTCTTACTTTTGTGGGAATAGCAATAGCCACATTTGAGCCTTTTAAAACATTATCCACAGATTTTCCTCCACTCTGCATTGAATCAATCGTGTGAGTTACAGAACCTGTTGTTCGACCCTGAATCATAATCTTATCTCCCAAAGCCAAATCATCCCATATTCTGATTTCAGCCGCTTTAACTTTATTATAATAATTTACAACCTGCCCTATGTCCTTTTTAATGTATTTTGACTGATTGTCCTCACTTGTCTTGAATGGGGTGTTGAAGTAAAAGTTTGTGTCAAATCCACGGTTAAATACGTTGCCCAGCTCTTCCATCCATTCAGGCTTTACTTCATATCCATCAGGATCATCCATATAACTGTCAATTGCCTGCCTGTAGACACCAGTGACCATTGCACCGTAGTCAGGAGCTCTTGCACGCCCCTCAATCTTAAAGGATGCGACACCACTTTTCATCAGCTCGGGAATGTGTTCTATCATGCACATATCCCTTGGTGAAAAGAAGTGTGTGCTGTAGCTTCCGTCATCACTTTTGGAAATAACGAATGATTCCTCCTCAACATCTGAGAAGTTAACAACATTATCGTCACCTTCCTCGTATGTCAGTGTCCAGTTTTTGCGGCAGGGCTGCAGGCAGTCTCCGCAGTTTGCACTTCTGACATACAATCCGTAGCTTAAAAAGCATCGCCCGGAAATAGCCATGCAGATTGCTCCGTGAATGAATATTTCAGTTTCGATTGAGGATTTTTTACTAATTTCTGTAATCTCTTTTAATGACAGTTCACGTGACAAAATAGCTCTTTTGGCACCTAATTTCTTTAGTGTCTTAAGTGTATATGAGTTTGAGACATTTTCCTGAACGCTTATGTGAGCTTCAAGGCCATGTGAAACAGTATTTTCAATCAAACCAATATCTGATAAAATAAGTCCGTCAATTTCAGATGATGAAATCTCTTCCAGTTTATTGTCCAAATCAACAGCTCTCTTCTCATCCAAAATAACGTTTGTACATAAGTAGGTTTTGGCTCCATATTCAGAAGCTATTCTGGAAACTTCAGGCAAGTCATCAACAGAAAAGTTTTTTGCATTGGCTCTCATGTTATAGTCGTCAAGGCCAAAGTAAACAGCATCTGCACCGTTTTTTAAAACGGCACTAAGAGATATGAAGTTTCCGGCAGGAGCTAACAGTTCAACCATGCTATCTTAAGGTTTATAGTAAGTTTCAGCTTCAATATCGTCTGGAAGTTCTGTTGGATATTCCTCGTTAAGGCATCCCAGGCACAAGTTTTCCTTAGGCATGCCGATAGCTTTAACCAAGGATTCGAGGGTAATATATCCTAATGTATCGATATCAAGCTGTTCCTGAATCTCTTCAATTGAATAGTTGGCTGCAATAAGTTCCTTTTTGGTTGCCATTGCAACTCCATAATAACAAGGAGCAACTACAGGAGGACATCCTACCAAAAAGTGAATCTCTTCAGGTTCTGCTTCCTTTACAAGGTCCAATAGCTGTTTTGATGTGGTTCCTCTTACTATACTGTCATCAATTAAGATAATCTTTTTGCCTTTGATTGCTTCCTTGATAGGGTTTAGCTTGAGCCTTACTGCAAGTTCACGCTCTTCCTGAGTAGGCATGATAAATGTTCTTCCGACATACCTGTTTTTGATTAATCCTTCACCATAAGGGATTCCGGAAGCTCTTGAGTATCCGATAGCAGCCGGAATTGATGAATCAGGTACCGGAATAACAACATCAGCATCAATAGGGTATAATTCATGAAGCTGACGGCCAATATTCATTCTTGTCTGATAAACATTGATTCCGTCAATTGTACTGTCAGGTCTTGCAAAGTAAACATATTCAAACATGCAGTGGGACAGTTTGCATTTACCGGCACTTTCAAGCATGTGGGAGTTGATTTCATCATTTTCAAAAAAGACTATTTCACCAGGTTCGATGTCACGTACATATTTTGCATTGATTACGTCAAATGCAACGGTTTCAGAAGCTAAAATAAAATCATCACCTTTTTTGGCAACTGCAAGAGGTTTTATTCCCATAGGATCCCTTACACCATAAAGTTCACCGTTGACAAGGATTGTCAGGGCATATGATCCTACAAGTTTTTGGGAAACGGATTCAATTGAATCCAAAATGTTTTTATTGTTGTCATAATGCTCCCTTTTAAGCATGTAACATATTACTTCAGAATCAGTGTCAGATTTGAATTCATATCCCTCATCGATTAGTTCATCCCTTAGTTCGCTTGAGTTTACAATGTCTCCGTTGTGAGCCATTGCAATGAATCCGTCGTCAAAATCTGTTACAAAAGGCTGTGAATTTTCAAGTCTTGACTGACCGGTGGTTGAGTATCTCACATGTCCGATAGCCATGTTTCCCTGAAGATTTTGGATTTCATAGTCCTTAAATACATCGGTTATAAGACCCATTCCACAATAATAGTTCAATCCTTTTTCTTTGTTAAAAGTAGCAATTCCTGCTGATTCCTGACCTCTGTGCTGTAAAGCATACAAACAATAATAAACAAAAGATGCAACATTCTTGGAGTCATCTGTACAATGAATTCCAACAATACCACACTTATCTTCCATCTCTCCTTGCATGTCTAAACTCCCATAAAATAGTATAATTATAATTATTTAAAACATAGTATAAAATAATATTTGTTTTCAGTCCCAGAAGTTTTCAAATGCATTTGAAATTTCATATTCCTCTTCTTGTGGAGGTTCTTCAGTTTGGGAATTATCGCTTAAATCCTTTTTCAATTCATCCATATTGTCATCTACAAAGATTAATGCGGTTCTGACAATGTTCAACCATTCAATTGCCTTTTCTTTGGTTTCGGCAGCAATGTATCCCTGACCTACTATGATATTGTCCGGGCGGAACTTGTCTGTAGCAATTACAACTCTTTCCTCATCTGTCAGTTCCTGTCTGAAGGTTTCCTGCCAGAGGTTTTCAAGAGAGAATATTTCAAGAATTTCCTTTGAATATACATCCTCATAACGTGATTTGAATCCGTTGAAATCTGCTCTTATCTGTTCAATGTCCTCAATTAATTCCTTGTTTTCCTGAGACAATACTTCCTGCTCCTTGATAACCTGATTATAATCATCAAGCAGATTGTTATAGTTATGAGTTACTTTCATAAGCTTGTTTTCCAAGGTATGGATATTAATCAGATTAAGAGAATAGGATAATGTTGATTTGATGATTGAATTCAAGATTTCCTTTTCTGCAAGTCTAAAGTCTATTGATTCGTCTTCAACTATAAGATTGTTATAGTCAAAAAGACCAATATGGTTAAAATCAGTTTTCAATTCATTAAAAAGAATATTATATGTTTCATCATGACCGTAGCCGCCAATCAGCAGTATGTCTGCGCCGCTGGCTACTTTTTTTACTATGCTTAATTCCACTGTCGGAATTATTGATGAAACAACGATATTATAGTCACTTTCAAGCTGGATATTATTGACGGCCTTTGATACAAGCTGTGCAATATCCAAACCGGATACAATTATACGAACATCTATTTTTGATTCATGAGCTTCGCTTTCCATGAACATTACCTATAAACTATTTATTTTTTGATGCCACATCCAGGCAGACTCTACAATCTTTTCAAGGTCGTATTGTGGAGTCCAGCCCAATTCGTTTTTGATTTTGGATGAATCTGCAATTAAAATTGCAGGATCACCTTCACGGCGCTCGTCAACCACAACTTCAAAATCAGTGCCTGTGACCTTTTTGCACATGTCGATTACTTCACGAACTGAATATCCCTGGCCGTTTCCCAAGTTAAAGATATTGGACTCGTTTTTATCGCATAAGTATTCATATGCCTTGATGTGGGCATCGGCCAAATCGTTGACGTGAATATAATCACGGATACAGGTTCCATCAGGAGTGTCGTAATCATCACCATATATGTATATGCAGTCACGTTTTCCGATTGCAGCATCAAGGATTAAAGGAATCAGGTGAGTTTCAGGGTCATGCAGTTCACCGATTTCACCGTCAAAGTCACATCCTGAAGCGTTGAAGTATCTTAAGGCAACATAGTTGAAATCGCCTTTGTCGGCTTCCCTTTCCAAAGCCTTTTCAACAATCCATTTGGAGTGTCCGTAAGGGTTGATTGGTTTTTGAGCTGTGTCTTCGGTAATCGGAATCTGTTCTGGATTGCCGTAGACAGCAGCAGTTGATGAGAAAATGAACTTATCAACACCAAATTCCCTCATTATGTTAAGGAGATTTAAAGTATTTTTATAGTTATTTTTAAGATACATCTGAGGCATCTCTACTGATTCAGCTACTGAAATGAATCCTGCAAAATGGATAACGCCGTCAATGTCGTACTTTTCGAAAACTTCCCTCAAGTCTTTGCTTCCGATGTCGCAGTTTTCAAAGTTTCCCCATTTGACGAAGTTTTCATAACCCTTGGACAGGTTATCCACAACAACTGTTTCATAGCCTGCATTATTTAAGGCCTTGTTGGTATGTGAACCAATGTATCCTGCTCCTCCAGTAACCAGAATCAATTTTAACACCTAGATGAATTTACCTAATTTGAGTAAAGCTTTTGGAGATATCTTGATTAATTTTTTAACGATTTCAGTGGTTGAAATCTTTTCAAAGCTTTCTCCTTCAAATGCATGGCCAAGTTCATTTAATTCATCATCAGATAATGTGAGCAAGTATTCCTGTACTTTTTTGTATCTTTTGATTTCATGATCAAGTTCAGCATGAGCCATTTCATCATATTGTTTTAGGAATTTTTTAGAACAGTCCTCTTTAATAGCTTGAGCAGCCACCTGACCTGCACACATTCCACCAGTCATACCGGAGATGATTCCTCCACCAGTTAATGAATTTACCTGACCTGCAGCATCACCGACAACCATTATGTTATCATCATAAAGCTTTTTGGTCATTCCTCCAACAGGGTCTCCACCAACGTTCATTTCTACTGCCTGAGCATTTTTTAAGTAAGGTGAAGTAGCTACAAAATCATCCAAGTATTCTTTTGCAGTTTTTTCTGCTTTGTGAGGAAGTACAGCTAAACCGACATTTGCAATGTCATCACCTTTAGGGAAAATCCATACGTATCCACCAGGAGCACAGGAACCTAAGTAAAATTCGATAACATTCGGTTTTTCAAATTCAACATTACACATTTCATATTGAATACCAGATTCCATTTCTTTTGCTTTAGCAGCAGGTTTTAATCCAGCCCATCTTGCAACGTGACCTTCCGGACCGTCAGCTGCGATTAAAATCTTACATTTGTAATCTATTTTTTCACCCATGCATTCTGTTTCAACAATGTATCCGTCATTGATTTTTTCAACACCGGTTACTAAAGTTTTGATTTTGATTTCAGCTCCTGCCCTTGCAGCATCCATTGCCATGTGTTTGTCGAACACTTTTCTTTCTAAAATGTAACCTGCTTCAGGTAATTTTACTTCATCTTCTGTTAGCCAGATATCTGTTCCGTCAGGAGTTTGTATTCTTACACCTTCAATTTTTCTGGTAACCCATCTTGGGGAAGGTTCAATTCCTAACTTTTCAAGTCCCTGAATTGAAACACCTTCAGCACATCTTTTTGGTGAACCAATTTCTGATTTTTTATCCATTAAAATTACTTTAGCTCCGCCTAATGCAGCGTGTTTTGCTGCAGATGAACCTGCAGGTCCTGAACCTACTACAATAACATCAGTTTCAATCATATAATCATTCCTCTTTTTCTAATGCATCAATTGGACATGCTTTAATGCAAGTGTCACAATCCTTACAGTCATCATCGTTGAATACTAATGAGTATTCTCTTACTTGAATCAAATTTCTTGGACATACTCCAGCGCACTCACCACAAAATGAGCACCAATCTTTAACTATCATAAATAATCTCATCTAAATAAACAATTTATGTTATGTAAAATAAGATTTTTATTATATTTAAAAGTTTTTGAAAAAATAGCTATAAAATCGATTAAAAAAGAAAAAATAAATAATTAAATAATTATTTAACCAGTAAACCCGGCACATCAGAAGTTCTAAGAAGTCTTTCTGAAACCGAACCGATTTGTGTATCTGAGACTTCATTTTCCTCAAATGATACGAATCTGTTGTTGTTAGCACCATGTGCGTGGATTACAACCAAATTCGCACGGGTCTGGCCTACAATGAACTTCATGTCCCTTAAAGGGTCTGCAGTTAGAAGGTGTTCTGTTACTTCAACACCGACCTTAGCTGCCTTATCAGTAATCTTTGCTAAAATCGCATCACCGGAGTCCTCTTCTTCATCGTAACTGCTGAATGAAAACTCTTCCAGAACGTGGACTGCAGCGATTTTAGATCCGAATTTCCGAGCAATTTCAATTGCCACGTCAGCTGCCTTATAGCCATACTTGGAACCGTCAACCGGAACGGCAATCACATCAAACATGCTTAATCCCCTTTAAGATAGTCCGCATGACAGAAGTCAATGAAATTGTCAACGATTTCATCTATGTCTTCGCTGTCATCGATGATTTTACCGTCATCCATAAAGACTGCCCTGTTGGAGAGTTCCTTAATGAATTCTGTATTGTGTGAAATCATTACAATGGTAATTCCATAGTCTTTTGATATGGTTTTCAAAGCGTTGGTTACATCCCTTAGTGTAACAGGATCCAAATCTCCGAACGGTTCGTCCAAAAGCAGGAATTTAGGTCTTGAAATTAAAATGAGCGCAAGCATTACACGTACCTTTTGACCGCCTGAAAGTTCATAGGATTTTCTGTGCAGTATGTCCATGTCCAAATCAAGGCTTTCAAATATGTCTGCAACAGCTTCTTTTGTAGCGGTTTCAGGGAATTTAGGAAACAGGTCATCAAGGATATCTGCATCAAGTCCTACTTGCCTTAAACGGTCTCTTGCTTCAACTTCAGGCAGATCAGTGAGCAAGTAAAATGAATCCAATAGCTCTTCGCTTAAACCTATTTTTCTAGCTCTTTCCTGAGCATCCTTTACAACATCCTGGTTTTTATAACCTAAACGGGTTGCCAGCTGATTTAGAACTGTTGCATAATGGTTTAGGGCAAATTCCTGGTGCATGAAACCGAGTTTTGACCTGATTTTCATACGGCCCATTCCAGGGATGTCTATATCGGCCCACTGGCCGTCGACATCATATAAGACTTCACCCTTATCGGGATCTTCAAGTCCTCCAAGCATTCTTAAAAGGACGGTCTTACCGGCACCACTAGGGCCGATAATGCTTAAGATATTTTCCTTTTGCACAGTGAAGTTAACGTCCTCAATCTGGAGAACCTCTCCGCCTGTAAGCAAGTAGAATCTTTTGTATATGTCATTTACCTGTATTACATCCTCATCGGTCGGGATGTTTTTGATATCGACAATGTCATCCATACCTTCCATGAATTCATCACAGATTTTTTCCGCTGAGCCTTCATCTGCAATTTCACCGTCTTCAAGTAAAATCACCCTGTCTGCAAGGTATTTCTGGATTTCAGGCAAGTGAGAAACGACTATGACTGTGATATTCAATTCCTTGTTGATTTTTTTAACTGCATCCAATATTTCCTGTTTTGTTTTAGGGCATGCCATGGTTGCAGGTTCGTCAAGAAGTAAAGCTTTAGGCTGTTTTGCAAGCTGTCTTGCCATGATAAGCCTTTGCTTTTCACCGCCGCTTAAAACAGAGGCATAATGGTCTTTTTTGTGAGTAAGTGAAACTAGCTCCAATAGCTCATCGGCCTCTTGGCCAAATTCACTGTCTGCAAGTTCAAGATTTGCATCACCCTCATCAAAGTATTCACGGGCGTATAATTTTCGCAATACGTTTTCACGCACAGTGTCAGGCCAGATACCAAATGATCTTTGAAGATGGATTGCAGTTTCCTTTTTGAGATTGTTATAGTAAAACTGTGAAGAGTCAGGAGTTACTGTAACTTCACCTACAGTAATGCTTCCCTCATCGATGTGTTCAACACCTCTAAGTGCACGAAGGAGTGTGGTTTTACCGGAACCGCTTTTTCCCATGATTCCTAATATTTCACCTTCTTTGACTTCAAAACTGACATCCTTAAGTGCAGTAACCTTAGTTCCATCATCCAGTTCATAATCTTTACTTACATTTTCAACTTTTATCATTCTTTATGCCCCATTTTGTATACTAGTTACTTCTTGTGATATATTTATAATTTCATATATGATTAATTTAATGGATTGGTAAATGTTTAACCACTTAAAATTAAAAAAAGGATTATAACTCTAAGGAATAATCACTTATAATCTTTTCAAAAATATCCTCATCAAAATCCAATCCCATCCATTGATGAAATGCGCGCAATTTGTCTTTTCCGGATAGAATATAAGGATCATTAATACGTTCATCAATTTTTTTAATTTCCTCAGGAGTTGTTGGTTTTTTTCTACAAGAATATTCCGCTCCATTATTTATTCCTTTAATAGTCATGGTTTATACTCCATTTTGGTTAACTGTATATGATTTATATTTTTATCATTTAAATAGTTTGATAACATCACTCCATAGATAATATCACAAACATCATATGCTTTGCTATTATCACCATATTTTTTACGGCAGAACTCCTGACAGGAATCCAAAAGCAAATCTGCATACACCTTCAACTCAACATTCAATCCAATATCGACACCTTTGGCTTTCAAAATCCACAGACAATCATATCCTGCAATTAATTCATAATCTTCGAAATCCCTTAACAAGATACCAAAATTTTTTCCAGACGGAGGTGAAAAAACATCCCTCGGATGATTATGCAAAGAGGCCACATGTTTTCCCTTAAATTCATCAATATCATATTCTGCAACAACATTATCTTCAATACCGCCAAAACATTTAAGAATTTCACCAGTACAATAATCAAAATATATCAAATACTCATAATCAAGATTCTTAGTCTTTCTTACAAATTCATCAACTGTCTTGAAAGCAAGAAAAGAAAATTCTTCCGGCAAGTCATTTGGAACAATTGAAGGCCCCGCACATAACTCTAAGTCATCATATTTTTCCATGCATTTATCGAAAGGCACTTTCAAAATTACTAAAACAACAATGGCAATTAAAAAATTTTTAAATTTCATGATTAAAATAAGATTTAAAAAGTTAATAACCATTTATTTTTGGATTAAATGAATAATCACTTAATAAATGGTTTTTTAAATGCAATATTACATGATTACATCCATTTTACAAATATGAAACTATATATATTTTACAAGAGCATATATTAAAACTAGTGATTAAAATGGCAAGCGAAAATAAAATCAATGAATACCTCAACGCCCTTGAAAGTGAAAAACTCACAATTGAAACTCATTTTGTAAATATTGAAAGAATCCTTAAAGACAACCAGACTATAGAACAGGAAAAACTAGTAGCACTACTGTCTAACTTCAACACATTAAACATTCAATATGAGCAATTATGCAACGACATGATTACCTTCATCAAGATATTCAAGGCTGACGAAAAGGAAATCAGACTATACAAAACCGAAGAACTTGTTGAACTGCTTGAAGCCAAAGTAAATCAGTTGTAAGTAATTTCAACATTACTTACAGTTGAATTGGTTGTATTTTCAGCTACAACATTACCATTTCTTAAAAGCTGAACTGTTAGCTCACCATTACCACCATACTTATATGCGGTTACATATACCTTATCCCAAGGAGAGCAGTCAAGTTTATATGAATTTGAACCGTATCCTGAATGTTCTTTTAGATAATTAGGGTCGCCCATTTTAGCATACCAGTTACCTTCGTAGTTGATTACGACCTCATATGGGTAGGATGAACCCTGAACTAAGCTTCCATCATCAGAAATGATATTTAATGAATCCTGTTTTGTAGGTTGATTAATGTTATAGGCAAAAGTGAATAATAAATAGCCAATAACAATGGTACCAAGCACAATCACAATTTTTTTACCGAGACCCATATTCCAGCTTCGCTCTCTTCTGTTCAATATTACTTTTTTACCACTTTCATCAGAGAGGGGGTAGGCACAATTATTACAGTATACCGATGAGTCCGGATTTTTATAGCCACATCGTGGACATTTCACCATAAATAATAATTCCTATTCTTTTCTTATGAAAACTTTATAAAAATTCTTATATTTAAACTTAATGTAAAATGAGCCTTTTTGTTAAAAAAATCATTAAAGATTAGTGATAATAATTATAGACATTTTCAGCCGTTTTTTGATTCATGCCGTTTATTTTGGCTAATTCATCGACTGATGCCTTTTTAATGTTTTCGATGTTTCCAAATTCCTTTAAAAGAGCAATCTTTCTTTTTTTACCAATTCCCACGATATCGTCAAGTGAAGAGGCTTGAATATTCTTGCTTCGGAGTTTTCTATGGTATGTTATTGCAAAACGATGAGATTCATCCCTCACTTGCTGAAGCAAATGCAGTGCCTTATTGTTTTTAGGAATTATTATTGGACGTTTGGCATTTGGAAGATATATCTCTTCAAACTCCTTTGCAAGACCAATGATAGGAATATGAGTGAGATTCAATTTTTCCAAAACCCCACAGGCCATACCGAGCTGTCCCTTACCTCCATCGATGACTATGAGGTCCGGTTCGGGGTCTGAATCTATCAATTTTAATCTACGGGTGAGAAGTTCCTCCATCATCGCAAAATCGTTAGGTCCGGGAGTTTCCATTCTGAAATGTTTATACTTCTTTTTGTTGGGTTTTCCATCACTGAAGGATACCTTTGAACCGACGGCAAACTTGCCTGAAATGTTACTGATATCATAACCTTCAATTACATGAGGCAACCTTTCAAGCTTAAGATACCTTTTAAGTTCAACCAATGCATTTTTCATGTCTTTCTTTTGATGTTCAATGATTTCTGCGTTTTTCTTGGCCATCTTAACCAGCCTTAACTTAACGCCCTTTTGAGGAACTTTGATATGAACCTTATTTCCCCTCAAATCACTTAACCATTCCTCTAAAAGATTCTTGTCATCAATATCTTCATCCAAAAGAATCTGCTTTGGAACATGTCTGTTGTAGCCGTAATACTGCTGGATAAATGCAAAAACAATTTCAGATGATGAATCATACTGTGATCCGCTCATCAAAAAGTCGTCACGGCCAACAATCTTGCCTTTACGGATAGGCATTATGATTACAACAACATCATCTTCGCCCTGGGCAATGGCGATTACGTCTTGGTCCAAATCATCGTCAACAAGGTCAACGAACTGCTTTTCCATAATCTCTTCAATGGAAGAAATCTGGTCTCTTAAGACCGCTGCCTTTTCAAATTCCTCGTTGTTTGCAGCATTAACCATCTCGGATTTCAGGTTTTTTACGATTGTGGAGTACTTGCCCTGGAAAAACAAATCAATCTTGTTTATGATTTCAGCATACTCCTCTTTTGTGATTTTGCCATCACATGGCGCATAACACAAGTCAATTTGGGAATTGAGACATGGTCCGTCCATATTGCGGCAGGTTCTAATTTTAAATAATGACTTTAGAAACTTTACCGTTTGCTTGACTGAACCAACGTCTGTGAAAGGGCCGTAATATACTCCGTTTTTGGTGATATTTCTTGTAATGACCAGTCTTGGAAAATCCTCATCAGTTATTTTAACGTAAGGATATCTCTTATCGTCTTTTAACTGAATATTGTATCTCGGACGATGTTTTTTAATCAAAGTGGCCTCTAAAATCAGAGCTTCCTTTTCGGAATTAGTCAGAATATATTCCAGACTGTCAAAGTGACTCATCAGTATCTGGGTTTTCGGCCTGTCCAGTTTTTGTCTAAAATAAGATTTTACCCTTTTTGACAGGTCCTTGGCCTTTCCGATGTAGATAATGGTGTTCGATGCGTCACGCATTATGTAAACCCCTGGTTTGTGGGGCAGGTTATCGGGAGATTTGAGTTTATCTGACATTAAAACCACTAGTTAAGTTCGACAATATCATCCTGGATTTTAACCCTGTTGTTTGCAATCATCAAATCCAAAACACTGTTGATTCTGGTTGCAGTCTTTTTGGATGTTGATTTGAATCCAAAGTTACGTGAAGTTGCCTTTGCAATCTGACCGGTAGTGATGTTTGAGTTATGAATCAGTACAAGCTCAATGCTTTTTGCAATTTCCTCATCGGATATCAATTCGATATTAGGCTTGTTTCTTTTTCTTATAACAACATCATTATTGGATGCATCATATAGGAAGTCTCCAATTCTGATGATGCTTCCTGAACTTTCCGCATTATCAATAGCTGATTTTACAGTCTTTTTGAGATTTGAACCGGCCCTTTTGATACTGCAGCTGTCCTTAACACGTTTGGTTACTTCACTGACATGAACAGGACCTTCAACGGCCACAATCTCATCAATGGATTTTGCCACCTTATCGATAGGCTGTTTGTATAAATCATCTGATGAATTAAGGCCAAAGTCGGCCGCTTCAACATAATCGAATATGCTGTCTTCAAGTTTCTTTTTGCCCGGAAGCTTCTGGTCATCGAATGCCTTAAGCTGATTGTCCTTTCTGTGCCTTTCCTTTTCGATTTCCCTGTAGTCATCATCAGCAGATGAAATGATATCTTCCAGAGCCTGGTCTTTTAGATTTTCCCTTATTTCAGGATCATTGATTGGAACAATGACATCTTCATCAAAGCGTGCTTTTTGAGTGTCACGAACCGGAACAATTACTTCCTCACCATCTTCTTTAAAATCGTCTTCCATAAGTTCCTTTTCAATTCTTCGCTCTTCGGCTTCTGCAAAAGTCAGTTCCTCTTCCTTTTGAATGATTTTATCTGAATCATCATCACTAGGTCTTGATAGATACTCGTTAATGTCAAACTCTTCTGTCCTGTCGACAACAGAAACATAATCGATTTCAGTCGGATTTTGAATCTCGTTTAATGACTTGTTGATGTACTGCATGTCCTTTTTGATTCCCTTAAGTGAACTTTTAAGAGTCTTGTTTTTATACTCGTCATTGCTGTAGTAAACGTTGTTTTTCCTTAAAGGATTATTAACATCGGTTGCACCCTGATAATAGACAGTATCATCAATTTCTTCTTCAGGCTCTTGTTTTACATCTTCAGTTTCAGAAATATTTTCCGGCTGTTCATGAATATCCTCCTGTGAGGTTTCATCGCTGTCAAAGACTTCATCAATGAAGTCACGCATTGCATTGTTGACAACATTCATTGCCTCATCATGAATTTCCTCATCAGAGAAGTCATCATTCAATGCATTCAGCTCATCATCCTGGAAAATTCCTTTTGGAGCAGGCCTTTTAAGAGGAACTTCTTCATCTCCCCAATCAGGCAGATTATCATTGAGCACATTTAATTCATCATCGCCATTGACTATTTCAGCTTCCACAACATAGTCATCCTTAGGAGCAGGCTTGTGAAGTGGGACTTCATCATCTTCCATGATTTCACCGCGAACGGTTTCAACTTCCCTTGGCTTAAGCTGGGATTCACCGCTTACAACATCTGAAATTATTGATTTGACATATTGACCCCTTCTTGATTTTCTATGAGGTTTTTCTGTAATTTCTTCAACTTCAGCTGTTTCGTCTTTATCTAATGGTTCATCAGGAATTTCCTCTTCAACCTCCTCATTGGAATGGTCAACATAAATATAATCATCATCACTACCCAAATCAACCTTTTCTTCTACAACAGGTTCATCACTACCCAAATCAACCTTCTCTTCAGCTACAAGCTCATCATTTGAGTGGTCAACATAAATATAATCATCATCACTACCCAAATCAACCTTCTCATCTACAGCAGGTTCTTTATCACTCACTTCATCATTTGAGTGGTCAACATAAATATAATCATCATCACTACCCAAATCAACCTTTTCTTCTACAACAGGTTCTTTTTTGACTTTTTCCTCTTTTGGAGCTTTGGTTGATTTTTTAAATGAAACTTTAACATCTTCCACATCATGATTTTCAGCTTCACCACTAAGTGGAACATCTTCAATAATTTCTTCAGCGTCCTCAACGATTGGAGTTTCATCAGTTACTGTATTTTTAATTTCGCCGACATCCTCAATGATTTCCTCATCCAAATCAGAATCCGCACCAAGATCCTTATTGAATTTAAGGCCTGAAAATATTGAATTTTTACTATGCTCCTCTTCATCATCTGATTTTAAGAATGATTTAACCCTATCAGTAAATGATTTTGAATCCTGTGATTCATCAGAATAATCCTTTTCGTTTTCCCAGACTTCCGCATTGTCTTCAGGTTCAACTCCAACGTCTGACTCCCAAACTTCTGAGTCCATATCCTCTGGAGTTTCCTGTTTGATTTCTTCAGATGGCTCTTTTTCAGCAGCCACTGTTTCATCTTCCTCAGCACTAACTGACTGTGATGGAGTTTCATCAATGACAATTTTTTTCTCATCATCACTGACAAATTCAGACGGAATCTCTTTAATCTCCACATCTTCATCTTCCTCAACACTGACAAATTCAGACGGAGTCTCTTTAATCTCCACATCTTCATCTTCCTCAACACTGACAAATTCAGACGGAGTCTCTTTAATCTCCACCTCTTTTTCGCCATCTTCAACACTGACAAATTCAGATTGATTTTACACATCCCCAAAGAATTCAGTTTTATCGATTTCACCTACATCAATAGGTTTTTCTAAAACATCACCATCATCAACCTTTTCAACTTCAACAAAGTCAG
>JAFUCN010000046.1 GCA_017459665.1 Methanobrevibacter sp.
AAAATTAAAAGATGAAAAAAATGCAATAATCCTTGCACACAACTACCAGCCAAAGGAAGTTCAAGAGATTGCAGATTTTCTTGGAGATTCTTTAGAGTTATGTATCAAAGCTTCTGAAATTGATGATAAAGACTTAGTAATATTCTGTGGTGTGGATTTTATGGCAGAAACTGCATTTATCCTCAATCCAGATAAAAAAATTGTCATTCCAACTTTAGAAGCTGAATGCCCTATGGCACACATGTTACCTGAAGAAGAACTCTTAAAAGCAAAAGAAGAACATCCTGATGCAGGAGTAATTCTTTATGTTAACAGTATTGCTGAAGCAAAACAGCACGCAGACACTTTATGTACCTCTGCCAATGCATTTAAAGTTACTGAAAGCTTGCCTCATGATAAAATATTATTCGGACCAGATAAAAACCTTGGAACATATGTTGCAGACAAATTAGACAAGGAAATAATTCATGTTCCAAAAGACGGTCACTGTTACGTCCACAGATTGTTTGCTGTTGAAGATGTTGAGCTTAAAAGAGAACAGTACCCTAATGCAGAAATCATTTGTCACCCAGAATGCAAGATTGAAGTTCAAAAAGCTTGTGATGAAGTAATGTCTACCGGAGGAATGTTAAGACACATTGCATCAAGTGATAAAGAAGAGTTTGTTATCGGAACTGAAATTGACATGATTACAAGAATCAATTCAGAAGTTCCTGGCAAAAAATTATATCCATTACTTGAAGGAGCAATCTGTGAAACAATGAAACTTCACACTCTTGAAAAAATTAGGGATTGTCTTATTAACGAAGCTCCTGAAGTTGTGCTGCCAAAAGATGTTGCTGACAAATCAAGAAAAGCAGTAGAACACATGCTTAATGCATCAAAATAACCATACCATTTTCTTTTTATTTTTTAAACTGATTTAAAAACAATCTAACATCATCTTCAATGACTGAGTAATCTTCAAAATCATTATGATCTCTTTTTGATTTTATTATTACAACTGTACAATCTTTGATTAAATTTTCCAAAGGAATAGTATCATAAACTGGAGAATAATATAAATCATCATCAGATGTGGTAACAAAAACTTTTGCTTTTATATTTTCAAGCTTATCTTCAACATTATACTCCAATATAGCATCATTACGGAATTTAAAATCATGAATATCTGTAAACAAGCCTTTATCAACAAAATCCGCCATGAAAACATCAATTTCATCATTAGACATATCCTGAAAAACTCTTTTTGAAAAATAATTTGAGTACAACAATATATTAATGGAAACTAACATCTTAGATAATGATTCACTGTACATATCATTATAAAAGTCATCATTAGATTCCATAATGCTCTCAAATCCTTTGGATACTACATATCGATAACCATTTGTTTTATAAGAACTAGACAACACCATTATAAATTCCATCTCATCAGGATACTCACATGCCCAAGTATAACACTCATATCCTCCCAATCCCCAACCAGTAATTCCTAAAATTTTATCCAAATTAAATTTTTCTTTTAGGAATTGTCTTTTAAAATTGACCCTATCTTTAATAGTATAATTTGGAAAATCATGTTTTAAACCAGTTGTTGATGGAGAACATGAATCCGGAAATCCTAAAGATGTAATTGAAATGTAAAAAAAGTCATTTTTATCCATTGGAGCCCCATCTTTGGTAAATTCCTGAAAATCATTGATTGATGAATAATTACTGTTAAATCTATGGCAGTAAACAATTGCATTAGAAATTTTGCCCTTTTCATCATATTTTGGAGTCCCCATTAAGAAATATTCAACTTCAGCATTTTCCAGAACACGACCTGACTCAAATTCAAATGCCTCAAGAACATATTTGCCATAACCTTCAAGTGAATCATGTTCCATCTTATAATACCCCATTTAAATATTTCTTACATAACTATACTAACAAAACTAATATTTAAAATTACTCGCTCATTTCCATGTCCTCTAAAAAGCCAGACAGAAAAACAAGCATTTCTATTTCCTCACGGGAAATGAAATCATCCATTCTGATTTTTGCAACATCACTTGCAAAAGGATATAGCTTATCATCAAAATACATTGTCAGTTTTAGGATTTGCCCATCAAAAGTTAATTCCTCTTCCAGATTACTTTTAAGAAACTCTTTTTGGTCCTGTGACAGACCTTTGACTGAATACTCGATGAAATTCTTATCGTTTTTAAAGCCATAATCTGAAATCTTAACGTTCATCAAAATCCCCCATAAACTCCATTAATTCTGAAGATATTGTTTCTAACTCATTAAAGCACAAATGACCCAGTTCAGAATCCATTATTATCAATTGTGAATCTTCAATCATTTCAGACATCGGGATTGCATCCAGTTCCGGTGGAAAATGCGGATCCTGTTTGCATGCGATAATCAGAACTTTGGATTTGATTTTATCAAGGTCATTTTCAACATTGAAGTTCATGCAGGATTCGTTGCAATATTTCAAATCATAGATATCGATTTCCAATGTTTCATTCCCAAAGTTTTCAAATTCACTGTCAAGTTCCACATTAGACATTGCCCTTAAAGCTTCTTTTGAAAGGCCAAAATTAAATTCTGCGAGATTCGCCAATCTCAATGTTCTGATTAGTGAATAAGTGAGTTCACCTTTATTGTAATCCGGATCGGAAGTGATTATTTCATCCACAAATTTTGAAAGTATGTAATCATGGCCTGCAACCTTATAGCTACTTACACCACAGATGATGAATTCCTGGAAATTAGGATATTCGATAGCCTGAGTAAGTCCTACAAAACCACCCATGGAGTTTCCAATCAAACCCAATATATGTTCAATGCCAAATTTCTCTTTTAAAAACTGTTTTTGGAAATTCACAACATCTGCAATAGAATATTTTGGAAATTTATTTTTTAAATCTGTTGTTGATGGAGAGCATGAGCCTGGAGAGCCCAATGCAGAAATACAAATAAAAAAGTATTTGTCTTTGTCGAATACATCGTTTTGAGAGGTTAAAGGAAATATTTTTTTCATTGAGGAGAAATTTCCCAAAGAACCATGAGCATAAACAATTGCATTACTAATCATGCCTTCTTCATCATATTTTGGAGTTCCAAAAGTCATGAATTCAACTAAAGCTTCTTTTATGACTTCTCCGTTTTGAAACTTAAACGAACTTAGGTTAAAATACTCTTTTTTACTCTCAAAATATTCTTCATCAAAGATTCTAATTCCTCCCTGAAATCATGTATAATCCTTTTGAAAACAAATTATTTAAATTAAACTAAACAATGTTAATGTGATGAAATATAAAATTTTAGAAAAGCCCAGTTGTGAAGATGCTTATGATTTGATTCAGGAGGCTTTGCGTAAAAAAGCAACAATATTAATTTTCGCATGCTGTAAAGTCAACTATGAAGGTAGAGCACTAAGCCAATTGAACTGGGGAGAACGTATAATTATGATAAAACCAGATGGAGCATTTTTAATCCATCAGGAAAAGAAAGTTGAACCGGTAAACTGGCAACCTCCAAAATCAAAAACAAGAAGTTATATTAGAGACGATGCACTATTTTTAGAAAGCCACAGAAGGACTCCTAAAGAGCTGCTGACCGTGGAGATAAAACACATCCAGTTTATCAATTACGCAAATGTTGAAGACTTTGAAGAGCTTGAACAGGCAGGATATGAAAAGGACATGGGCGACATGATTATGGACAAACCCCATATGATTGAAGAAGGATTTACGCCCACTGCCAGAGAATATAGTGTCGAACACGGCTTCATTGATATTTTGGGAAAAGACAGTGATAATAATTTAATGATTTTAGAGTTAAAAGCACGTAAGGCAGGAGTTACTGCAGTAAAGCAGCTTAAAAGATACATCCAGGATTTTGAAAATACTGAAAATGATTACCTGAAAGAATGCAATGCCGAAAAGAAAAAGATTCGAGGATTGCTTGTTGCACCGTCAATCATGGACGATGCTTTGGAGCTAATCGAAGAAGAAGGCATTGAATTTGTATCAATTGAACCTCCTCGTGAGCTTAAAAGAGATAAAAAAGTTACATTAGATTTCTTCTAATCTAATGCATCTTCTATTTTTTTCAGCTCCTGTTTGTAGAATTGTCTTGTAAATTCATTGGCGGGAGTTGAAGTGGTTAGATGATGTTCCTTTTGCAGTTTATAGATGAGATATTCCTCGCTGTCAAGAGGAATGGTGCCATTATCATCCAACAATTCCAAATCATCAATTTCTTTTAATATATTTTGATATTCTTCCTCTTCAAGAGCAATTACATCATCCAGTTCCATATTCTTGACATTAGGATTTAACTGTAATGCAAAGACAACAAAACCGTTTATGGTTTTATCTTCTATGTCAAATTTTGTATTTCTGATTTCTTCCATGGAAAGTTTAACATGCAAAACAGTGCTTTTAGTAACTGGAATTTCTCTAGACAATCCAATTTGATTAATTTCATAATGATTTGACCAATCGCCAATTTTGTAAATCGCATAATTTATATCATCAAGATTAATAATTTTTTCATTGCTCATTTAAATCACTATTAATTAAATATCTTTTTATAATATAAATACTATATTTATTTTTAATGGAGGTTAAACTGTGAAAAAATGTCCTGAATGTGGAAATCCTAGTTATGATGGTGCTCCGGTTTGTGGAAATTGTGGTTATGTTTTCCCAAAACCAAAAGTTTCAGCTCCAAAAGGAAAAGATATATTTGAAAAAGATTCTAAAGCAAAGAAATCTTCCGATAATGAGAGTACAGTAAATATTATTAAAGATCATAAACTTCTGATTGGTGCAATCATTCTTATAACAGTAATTGTGATTTGTGGAATTGTACTTACTAGCGGATCAAATCAAACTTCCACTCCAATTCAAACAAGCGCTTTAAATGAATATAATGAAAATGGCTTTTCATTTTCATATCCTCAGGATTGGAAGGAAGTGAATTATACTGATTCAGACCATGAAGATGCAATATACCTTGAAAAAGGAGATGTGATTCTTGAGTATTACAATGTCACTAGCGATTATTCAAATCTAAAAGAGGTCACACTAGACAGAATCGACCATGCCCAAAATAACGGCGCTTATGTGGAACTTGTTGAAACAATCACATTAGACAGCAGAAACGGTTCAAATATCGTATTCGAAAATGCTGACGGTGATTACACAAGATATGTTTCCTTACTTGGCGATGGCGAATTATATGTATTCAGAGTCATGGGAGACTCATTCAATTCTGTTACATCATCTGATGTGGACTCTATAATTAATACAGCACATGTTGCTTAAAAGTATGATAAACTCATACTTTTCTATTTTTATTTTTTAAGTGTTTAAAATGACTAAAATTAAGCTTGGCCTTTGTCAAATGAACGTGGTTGACAATAAGAAAGAAAACCTGAACAAAGCCACTTCAATGATTAGAGAGTGTGTTAGAAAAGATGCTGATTTTATAATTCTTCCGGAGATGTTTATCTGCCCATATTCAAATGACAAGTTCATCGAATATGGTGAAGAAGAGCAAACCAGCATTACATTAAATCATATTTCCAAATTAGCCAAGGAAAATAATGTTTATATTCTTGCAGGATCAATTCCAGAAAATGAATCAGACAAATTATTCAATACCAGCTATCTTTTTGACAAAACAGGTGAAATAATAGCAAAACATAGAAAAATGCACCTGTTTGACATTGATGTTAAAGACAAAATCACTTTTAAGGAATCTGATGTTTTGACTGCTGGAGATGATGTTACAGTAGCTGAAACAGAATTTGGAAAAATCGGAATCGGAATATGCTACGATGTTCGTTTTCCGGAACTTGCAAGGCTAATGGTTGGGGAAGGTGCATTAATGCTGTGTTATCCGGGTGCCTTCAACATGACAACCGGCCCTGCCCATTGGGAACTATTATTTAGGTCAAGAGCCCTTGACAATCAGACCTACTGCGTTGGTGTAGCCCCTGCATTAAATGAAGATGCAAGTTACCATAGCTTCGGCCATTCCATCATAGCAAACCCTTGGGGAGAAATCATTTCCAAGGCCAGCGAAAAAGAAGAATTAATCATTAGTGAAATTGATTTGGATGAAATAAATAAAATAAGAGAAGAGCTCCCTCTTTTAAAAAATAAAAGAGATGACCTCTACGAAGTTAAAAGAAAATAACTATTTCAATTTAGCCAATCTCTTTTCAAAGTAAGATAATTTTTTGTCATTGTCTTTGAATACTTCACAAGCTGTTTCTATGACTCTGACTTCATTGTCATAGTCATTTGCTTTTCTGTAAAGAACACATAATCTTTTATATGGAGCATCTTTAGCTTGTTTTGCTTCCACATATCTTTCATATTCTTTAATAGCTTTTTGAATATTGGTTTTTTCCATTTCCTTAATTGTACTCATAGGAATAACTTTAACTATAGCTTCACCTGATGCTTTAGCTTTTTTCCTTTTTTCTGCTTTTTTGATGGCTTTATTACATGACTTTTTAAAGTCTTTATCATCTTCTGTTTTTCTTATATCCTTGATGAGTTTGATTGACTCGTCTGTTGCAAGATCTCCTAATGCCTGAATAGCTGCAAGTTTAACACCCCAATCTTCATCTTCAAGACATTTTGCAATTGCATCCAATTCATCAACTGCATTTAATTCTCCTAAAGCACGTACTGCAACTTTTCTAACACCAAAATCTTCATCATGGATTGCTTCAACGAAATATGGAACAACCTTTTCATCTTCAGTTTCTTTAAGTGCAAATGCTAAAAATCTTTTGTCTTTACCTTCAGCATTTTTAAATTCTTCAATTAACTTATCAACAGCTACATCACCCATATTTCCTAAAATTTCAGCTGCTTTGAATCTGACTTGTGCATTTTCATCAGTAGTAGCTTTAATTAATGGTTCGATAGCTTCTTCATCAGTAATACCAACCAATGATTCGATAGCTTCCTTTCTAACGCTAACGTCATCACTTGATAAATTGTCAATAGCTTCATTAAGAGTCATAATAATAAGTTAGTTTTTAGGAATATATAAAGATTTGAACTTAGTGAAAATATGTATGATATGCTTAAAATCAAAAAAAAGAAAAAAGTAAATTGAAAATAAATATTTCCAATTTAAATACAGGTGTATCCACCATCTACTGCAATAGCTTGACCAGTTACATAACTGGATTTAGGGGATGCGAGGTATACAACTGTTGAGTCTAATTCTCCATCGACACCGGATCTTCCAACAGGCACTACAGTTTTTGTGTAAGCTTTGTATTCATCGTTGTCGATAGTTTCACGAGTAAGTTCAGTTGGGAAAGTTCCAGGACAGATTGCATTTACAGTAATGTTGTATTTTGCCCATTCTGCTGCTAATTGTCTTGTGAGGTTTACAACTCCACCTTTTGCTGCTGCATAAGGAGATGTTGGTGTTGCCATGGTTCCGACTAAACCGAACATTGATGCAGTGTTGATGATTCTTCCGTATTTTTGTGGAATCATTGCTTCACGTGCTACTGCTCTGGACATTTTGAATGTACCTGTAAGGTCAACGTCCACAGTCATGTTCCATTCTTCATCAGTCAATAATTCTGCTTCTTTGGTTGCACCATAACCTGCGTTGTTGTGGAGAATGTCAATTCTTCCATAGTGGTCCATGATTTCTTTTACACAGTTTTCTACACTTTCAGTGTCTGTTACGTCACAAGCTACACCAATGCAGTCTACACCGATTTCTTTTATTTCTTCTACAACTTTTTCAAGTCTTTCAACTCTTCTTCCGGTAACAACAATGTCTGCACCGTATCTAGCATATGCTTTTGCCATGTCCACTCCAATACCGGAGGATGCTCCACTTACTACAGCTACTTGTCCTTGTAAATTAAATAAATCATTCATTTTTTATACCACCTAAGGCAATTAGCCTATGTTTAAATATATTAAAAAATAAACTATTTAACTATTTTTATATGATTTTATAATAAATATTCAGAAAATATTAAAATAAATATATAAAATTTGAAAATTATGCATAAATTGATTAAAATATTCAAGTTAAAAATTTTAACTGTACAAAAATTCAAATCAAAAATTATACCTAAATAATAAAAACGATGAATATAAATAAAATAATACAATATATTATAAAGTTTAACAAAAATGAGGAGTAAAAATGATTGAGGAACAAACAAAAAGCTATTCCAAAAAACAAATATATAAAATATTGCATCCTTGGGTTAGACAATGGTTTGACTCACAATTTGATGATTTTACTCCCTCTCAAAAAAAATCAATTGTTGACATTCACAAAAAGAACAATATACTCATATCATCTCCAACAGGTTCCGGAAAGACATTGACTGCTTTTCTATCAGTTATAAGTGACCTGACAGCACTTGCTGAAAAAGACAAGCTAGAAGATAAGGTATATTGCATCTACATTTCTCCTCTAAAAGCATTGGACAATGATATTGAAAAGAATCTTGATGAACCGCTTAACGGAATTGAAAAAATAGCTGATCGAGACCTGGGAATCAGAAAAGCAGTTAGAACAGGCGATACATCACAATATCAAAGACAAAAGATGCTTAAAAAACCACCGCACATTCTAATCACTACTCCAGAAACATTATCAATATTGCTTGTTGCTCCGAAATTCAGAGAAAAGCTAAGCGGCGTCAAATATGTAATCATTGATGAAATTCACTCCTTAGCTGAAAATAAAAGAGGAGTTCACCTAAGCCTATCTCTTGAAAGATTGCAGCATCTGATTGGACAATATACAAGAATTGGCCTATCCGCAACAGTAAGCCCCCTTGAAGAAGTTGCAAAATTTCTAGTGGGCTATGAATATGGTGTTGGGCGAAGCTGCAAAGTGGTTGACATAAATTATCTAAAAGAGCTTGACATAGAAGTAATGTCTCCTGTAAGCGATATTGTCCTTGCAGATGAAGAAGACACAAGGCTTGGAATGTATGACTTATTGGACGACTTAATTCAGGAAAACAAGACCACATTAATATTTACCAACACACGTAGTGGAACGGAACGTTTCGTTTATAACTTAAAGAAAATGTATCCTCAAAACTACAACGATTCAAATATAATGGCTCACCACTCTTCACTTTCAAAGGAAGTCCGGCTTGAAACTGAAAACAAGCTAAAGGAAGGAAAACTCAAAGCCGTTGTATCATCAACATCCCTGGAGCTTGGAATCGACATCGGATACATTGATCTGGTTGTCTTAATCAACTCCCCAAAATCCGTTGCAAGGGCCCTGCAGAGGATCGGTAGAAGCGGACACAAACTGCATGAAAAGTCAAAGGGAAGAATAATCGTAACCAACCGTGATGACTTGGTGGAATGCTCAGTTTTACTTAAAAATGCAAAGGAAGGAAAAATTGACAAGATTTCAATACCGACCAACTGTCTTGACGTTTTAGCGCAGCACATCTACGGAATGAGCATAGAAAATCCATGGGATATTGACTATGCATATGACGTGATACGAAAAAGCTATTGCTATAAAGACCTGACACGTGACGATTATGAGGATGTTTTAAGTTATATGGCCGGAGAGTATCCCGAGCTTGAAGAAAGATACGTTTATGCCAAAATATGGATTGACTATAAGGAAAATACCTTCGGAAAACGTGGAAAACTGGCAAGAATGCTATATTCAACAAACATCGGAACAATACCTGACAGTTCAGGTGTCTTGGTCAAATGTGACGGTGAAACTGTAGGTAAAATCGAAGAATCATTTATGGAACGCCTGAAAAAAGGAGACACATTTGTTTTAGGTGGACGCACCTACAGATTCAATTACGGAAAGGGCATGACAATAAACGTAACACCTGCAAGCGGACCGCCGACAATTCCATCATGGTTTTCACAGCAGCTTCCATTATCCTTTGACCTTGCAATGGACATACAGAGATTTAGAGCCCACATGAACTCAAAATTCCAATACCATCGAAGCAAAGAAGAGATAATGGAATTCATCTACGATTACCTGTACGTTGATGATTTTGCTGCAAATTCAATTTACGAATACTTTGTTGAACAGTTCAAGTATGCTAAAATTCCAAGTAATCAATTACTCCTGATTGAATACTACAAAGGCTTTGGCGGGCGAAAATTCGTTATTTTCCACTCATTATTCGGAAGAAAGGTTAATGATGCACTATCAAGAGCCGTTGCATATGTTGTAGCGCAAAAATACAATACAAATATCACAATTTCAATTTCAGATAATGGATTTTATCTAAGCTCTGACGGAGTTATCGGAGGATTGGAATCGTTTAAAGAGTTAAACCCTGAAAATTTCGAGCAAATATTAACTAATTCTTTAAATAAAACAGAAACATTGGCTTCACGGTTCAGACATTGCGCCGGAAGGTCACTTATGACCCTTAGAAGATACAAAGGAGAGTCAAAGTCTGTTGGCCGCCAGCAGGTCCGTGGGAAAATACTTCTCAAGTTTGTTCAGGACATGGACGACAACTTCTCAATCTTAAAAGAAGCCAGAAGAGAAGCAATGGAAGATTATATGGATATAAAAAATGCCCTGAAAGTTATTGAAATGGTTGACAGAGAAGAGATGGTTATAAAAACAATTGATACTGTAATACCAAGCCCGTTTGCATTCAACCTGGTTTCACAGGGATATCTCGATGTTTTAAATCAGAATGACAAGGGTGAATTTACAAAAAGAATGCATCAGGCAATCTTAGATCAAATTAAAGACAAATTAAAAGACATATATTAGGCGATAAACATGAAAACATTGATTGTATACTATTCAAGGACAAACGTGACTAAAAAAATAGCTGAAATGATTCAAAAAGAACTGGACTGTGATGTTGAAGAAATAACTGATGGAGGCAAATACAAAGGAAAAATTGGCTACATGAAAGGCGGTATGAATGCATCAATGGGAAGAACCAGTGACATCAACCCAATTGATAAAAATCCTGCAGATTATGATTTAATAATTATTGGAACTCCAGTTTGGGCATCAAATATGGCACCTCCAGTTCACACATATCTTCTAAAATACAATAGTCAAATCAAAAACATGGCATCATTTTGTACCTGTATAAGCGGAGGATATGAAAAAACATTGGAAAAAATTGCAGAAGTTTCCGGAAAACAACAAATCTCAACAATGTTTTTAACTTCAAAAGATATTGAAAATCCAGAAGAAAAAATAAAAACATTTATAACCGAAATTAAATAAGTTAATACAAAGGTGATATTATGACTAAATGGAGCGCAGTATTTGTTGGTTTCATACTAGCTGTAATAGTAAAATCATTTTTTGCACATTATGAATTCATAGGATTGTTAATTGTAGGATTTATTACAGGTTATATCGCCCATGAAGGTGCTCTGGGCGGACTTTGGAATGCTGCTGTTGCAGGAGCATTGGGAACTATAATCAGTGCAGTATTATTTGTTTTGGTTGCGACAGTTGGTGGAAGTTTCCTTAGTATTTTCGGTGGATTAGCTGGATTTACAATTTCAGGAATTACAAGTTTGACTGTAGTAATCGGATATTTAATCTATTATGCAATCGTTATGGGAATTACAGGAGCTATCGGGGGAGCAATAGCTTCTAACGACAAAAATTCGGAGCAATAAATATGAGATATGATTTAGGTATTGATGTTAAATCTTTAGTATTTGGTGCAGCGATAGCTGCAGCATTCATCATTTTTGGATACTTGTATTGGGACTGGTTTTATCCTTTCTCAGCAATCGGACTTTTATACGCAGGATACGGTCAGAGAGATATCAAAACCGGAACCGCAATAGGTGCATTCGCATCAACTCCAATCATTGCACTGACCTTTCAAGGATATTTAGGGCATTTTGATGGGTTTTTCTTAACTGAAAGTGGAATTATTACTGTAGCCATCATAATTCTTCTTGTTGGCGCATTTGTTGGTTTTGTTGGTGCATGGGCAAAAAGAGATCGTATTAAAGCAAAAGAAGAATTCGAGAAAAAACAGAAAATCGGCAAAAATAAAAAGAAAAATAAAAAATAATAACTCTATGTTATTATTTTTTCCAATTCATCTCTTTCTATACCATTTTTAATTTCAAGTGCAATTCTTCTACCCATACTCATCGGTTTGCCGTAGGTCAAGTATGAGTAAGGAGAACCATCCATAAATGTGTTAGTTCCACCATCAGTTCTTGCACTGATTTCAAAACAGATTACTTCAAGGTTATCGTTTACTAATGTTTGCATACAGAATGGTCCGTTTAATCCTGGAGCAACTAATTTTTTAGCACTTTCAGTTAATTTGTCTGCAATGTCAAATACTTGTGGAAGCAATGATTCACGAATTACAGCAGGGTGGTTACCAGTAACAACATAAGAAGGACTTAAATCAATATCTAATTGATCTTTTGCCGGCATTCTTACAAATCCGTCAATACTGGATTCGTATCTTGTATCCATACCCATCAATTCAACTGTATCATCAAGTGCTGAGTAGAAGTAGTGTATACAGTAGTTACATCCTGAAACATATTCTTCAATGTGTGCTGCTTCAACATCACTGTCTTCTAACCATCCACGTGCTTTCATAGCTTCAATTTTTGCATCAAACTCTTCAGTTGATGAAGCAACAAAGTAACCTCTTCCACCTCTTGCTCCTGGGAATTTAACCATTACCGGCCTGTCGATTTCAGAAGGATCATTGTATTTGAAAGGTATTCTTACTCCACCTTCAACAAGCAATGCTCTTTCTTTGTCTCTTTCAGCTTCCCATCTTAAAACGTCCCTGTTTCCAAACATAGGAACATTGAATTTGTCTTCTACATTGTCAAGACCCGCATATGCAACAAAAGATCCATGAGGAACAACAATTGCATTCATAGCCCTGAGCTTTTCCTGAACATCTTCATTTACAATATCCTTGAACTCATCGACGATAATGTATTCGTCAGCAACACCGAATCTTTGGTATGGAACTTCCCTTCCCTTTTCACACACAATAGCAGTTCTGAATCCTTCTTCTTTAGCACCTTGCAGTATATGCAAAGAAGTGTGGCTTCCGAGAGTGGCTATTGTGATTTCGCTTTTGTCGTATTTAGCCAAGATTTCTAAAATGTCTTCCTTTTTAACTTCTCCCATTTTATCTTCTCCTTAAAAGAACGATGTATATAAATATATTTTTAGCAATTTATATAGTTTTATAAATAATTTTAAAAATGATTATCAACATATAATTAGATTGAATTAATAAGGAATGAAAAAAATGTTAATTGGATTAATTTCAGATACTCATATCCCAGATAGGGCAAAAATATTGCCTCAAAATGTAATCGATGCATTTAGCGATGTTGATTTAATCTTGCATGCAGGTGATTTGACCTCACCAAAAGTGCTTGAGGAACTGGAGGAGATTGCACCTACAATGGCAGTTCAGGGAAATATGGACAGAGTTAATGGAATTGACCTACCCAAAGCTAAAATTATTGAAGCTGAAGGTCTAAAAATCGGCGTCATACATGGAGAAGTCTATCCGAGAGCAGACAGCGACCAGTTATTATATCTTGCAAAGGAACTTGATGTGGACATTCTAGTTTCCGGACATTCACATCAGCCAAAAATAGAACAGAAAGATGGAGTATTATTGCTTAATCCTGGAAGCCCAATCGTTCCAAGACTTGCCGACAGAACCGTGATGATACTTGAAGTTAATAATAAAACCGTTGATGTGGAAATTGTTAAAATTGGCTCTCCAGTATGCGGTGCACTAGATTTTGACCAGTACAAGAGGGATTGAGATGGGAAGCAGATGGCAAATGGAAAAACATAATGATCCATATTACAAAAAAGCTAAAAAAGAGGAATACCGTTCAAGAGCATCATATAAACTCAAACAGCTTGATAAAAAATATAAACTCATAAAAGAGGGAAACACCGTTGTCGATTTGGGTGCAGCACCTGGTGGGTGGTCACAGGTCGCATTGGAAAAAGTCGGCGAAGAAGGAATAGTTGTTGGTGTTGACCTCAACAGATTCAAGAAATTCCATGAAGAAAACTATTACGGAATCAGAGGAGATTTTACAACTACCGAAGTCCAGGAAAAGATAATGAACATTATCGGCGGAAAAGCAAAAGTCGTAATGTCTGATGCATCACCGTCACTTTCAGGTATCAAAAACATCGACCAGCTAAGGTCAATTGATTTGGTTTATGCAGTTATTGGAATAGCTGAAAACATCCTTGAGCCAAAAGGAAACCTTATCATGAAAGTATTCCAGGGCCCCGAATATAAAAACATGCTTGATTCACTTAAAGGCAAGTTCAGACATGTACGAACAACCAAACCAGCATCATCACGTAAAAAAAGTTCTGAAATGTATGTTGTAGGCCTTGAATATATGCCTAACAAAAAAAATAGAAAGAAAAAATAATTTATAAATTATTATATGCTTCATTTGCTACTTTGAGCTTTTCTTTTGCAAAGTCAATACGGCTGTCAACTTCATTAGATGGTTTGCCTACATCCAATGCACTTTGAACATTTTCAATAGCCGAATTTGCCCGTGTCAGCTCCAATTTAGCATCATTGAACTCTTCAATTTTATCAGAGCCACTAGCATAATATGTTGATTTTACACTATCGAATTTCATGGCCAGATCCTCGTAAGAAGATTTGAGCTCGGCAAGTTCATCATACTGAGTACCAGATGATATTTCATTTGTAATGCCTGATGAAACAATACTATAACCAACATAAGCCACAACAATGATTGTAGAGATTATCATAATAATTCCAAGAACGGAAATTAACATTGAAGTGGATTTGAATAAATTTAATCTTGATTTTCTCATATTAACCTCAATTACAAAATTTATTAGGTAATACTATATCAATTTTAATATATAATTTTAACCCCCTAATGCCAAAATAAAAGATTTTTTAAATAATGAAAAATTAATAGTATTTTAATGAATTCTACTACTAAATCACAAACATCAATTGCAAAATTTGAGGAATTTTTTGCAACATTATATAAGGATGATGTGTTCAAAGTCCTTGAAAAATATCCTGATGAAAGATCACTTAATGTAGATTATGAAACATTGGAAGTATTCGATCCCGATTTAGCAGATTTATTAATTGACAAACCAGAGGAAGTTATTGAAGCAGCTCAAATTGCTATAAAAAACATTGACCCCCTTGTTAAAGATGCTGACATCAACATCCGTTTTGAAAATCTTTCAAATGTAATCCCATTAAAGACTCTTTTAAGCAAATACATCGGAACATTCGTAGCAGCTGATGGCATTGTAAGAAAAACAGATGAAATAAGGCCTCGTATCGAAACTGGTGTTTTTGAATGTAGAGGCTGTATGAGACTGCATGAAGTTGAACAGAGTTCCGGAAACAGAATTATCGAGCCATCACTTTGTAGTGAATGTGGTGGAAGGTCATTTAGACTGCTTCAGGAAGAGTCAAAATACATCGATACACAAACCGCAAGGATGCAGGAACCTTTGGAAAACTTGTCTGGAGGAACAGAACCTAAACAGATGTTAATGGTTTTAGAAGATGATTTAGTAGATGAATTGAATCCTGGTGATAAAGTAAGAATCACAGGAACTTTAAAAACATTTAGAGAAGAGAGAAGCGGCAAGTTTAAAAATTATATTTATGTAAATCATATCGAGCCTTTAGAGCAGGAATTTGAAGAACTGCAACTTTCAGAAGAAGATGAAGAGCAAATTATCGAATTATCTAAAGACCCACATATTTATGAAAAAATCATCAAATCAACAGCCCCTTCAATCAGAGGATATAGGGATGTTAAGGAAGCTATTGCTTTGCAGTTGTTTGGAGGATCTGCAAAACAGCTTGAAGATGAAACCAAGCTAAGGGGAGACATTCACATTCTCATTGTTGGAGACCCAGGTATCGGCAAATCCCAGATACTGAAATATGTCTCAAGACTTGCGCCAAGAAGTATCTATACAAGTGGTAAAGGTACAACAGGTGCTGGACTGACTGCAGCTGCAGTCAGAGACGAGCTTGGAGGATGGTCTCTTGAAGCAGGTGCATTGGTGCTTGGGGACCAGGGTAACGTTTGCGTTGACGAATTGGACAAAATGAGAGCTGAAGACAGATCTGCACTTCACGAAGCTTTAGAACAGCAGACCGTAAGTATTGCAAAAGCAGGAATTATGGCAACATTAAATTCAAGATGTTCCGTTCTTGCAGCTGCAAACCCTAAATTCGGAAGATTCGATAGATATAAAGTGCTTGCAGAACAGATTGACCTGCCAGCACCTATTATTTCCCGTTTCGATTTGATTTTTGTTATTGAAGATAAACCAAGCAGAGAAGGGGATTCAAAATTAGCAGAACACATTTTGAAAATACACCAGGAAAATACTGTTGATTATGAAATTGAACCTGAATTGCTAAGAAAGTATATTGCATATGCACGTAAAAATGCCAATCCTAAACTTACAGATGAAGCAAACGATATTTTAAGGGAATTTTATGTAAATACAAGAAACAGTAATCCCGAAGAGCAAGGTCCTGTTCCAATTACTGCAAGACAGCTTGAAGCAATTATCCGTCTGGCAGAAGCTTGTGCTAAAATCAAGCTTAAAGAAACTGTTGACAGAGAAGATGCTGAAAAAGCAGTAAGACTTCAAATGGCATGTCTTAAAGAGGTCGGTGTTGATCCTGAAACTGGTGAAATCGACGCAGACATTGTCAGCGGAGGAACACCAAAATCAGACAGAGATAAAATCCAAAGAGTAACTGAGGAAATCAAGTTACTTGAGGAAGAATATGCTGGAGATGCTCCTTTAAATGTACTATTATCCAACATGAGCGATAAATTCGGAGTGAGTGAAGATAAAACCGAACAAATCGTGAGAAACCTGATTCAAAAAGGAGTCATTTACGAACCTCGTCACGGATACTTTAGGCGTGTAGCCTAAATATTCTACTTTTTTTATTTTTAAAAATTTTATAAAAATATTCCAATTTAACAATAAGTTAATAAAGGATTAAAATTAAACTTAATATATTATACTTATACTAATTTTTAGGAGATGTTGATATGGATAAATACGAAGATTTATTAGAAAGAGCAATTGACCAATTACCTCCTGAAGTATTTGAACACAAAAGATTCAAAATTCCTAAAGCTTATTCAGATATCCAAGGTAATAGAACATTCATTAAAAACTTTAAAGATGTTGCAGAAGGTTTAAACAGAGACCCTCAACATTTATTAAAATTCTTGATGAGAGAATTAGGTACTGCAGGAAATATTGAAGGTCAAAGAGCAATCTTGCAAGGTAAATTTACTCATTACCTAATCAATGAAAGAATTGAAGATTATGTAGACAAATACGTTATTTGTCATGAATGTAACAGACCAGATACAAGAATTATTAGAGAAGGTAGAATATTCTTACTTAAATGTGCTGCATGCGGTGCAACAGCACCTTTAAAATCATTATAATTTACCTTTTTACTTATTTTTTTTTGATACAATGTTTTGTCCAGAGTGTGGAAGTACCGATAAGGAAATGGTTGGAGACATCTGCATAGACTGTTTTTTAAAAGATTTTCAGATGATTGAAATTCCAAAAAGAATAGAAGTGCAAATCTGCAGCCACTGCAACGCCAAACTTGAAGAGGGAAAATGGTCAGAAGAAAACATTCCCGAAGAAGAAATCATTTACAGAGCACTCGAGAGAAACATTCAAATTGCTGATGAAGTGGAAAACGAAATAATAAACCTCGAAATCGACCAGATGAGAGGTACAATAGCTAACTGTTTTGTTGAAGTTGTTGGGGAGGTTCATGGAACCCAAATTGAAGAAACCCACGACAGTGAAGTTAAAATCCTAAAGACAGTTTGTCCGACTTGCAGCAAACTGCAGGCAGGATATTACGAAGCAGTAATTCAACTGAGAGCAGATAAAAGAGAAATTAAAAGCGAAGAATATGCGAAAGCTGATGAAGTGGTTGAGAGAACTTTAATAAAACAAAGCAAAAGCGATAAACTGGCATATTGTCCTCAAATAGCTAAACTGAAAGAGGGATATGACTATTATATCGGGTCCTTAAAATCAGCGAGAAAGGTAGTTGAAGCTCTTAAAGAGGAATTTGGAGGCATCATCAAGGAATCTCCAAGACTCATCAGTGAAGACAAATCCACCGGAAAAGGACTTTACAGAATCTGGATTTCCATAAGAATTCCGGAGTTTGAAATTGATGATTTTGTAAGATATGAAAATAAGATAATCCAAATCAAAGGCATTGACAAAAATAGAGTTGTTGGAGAGGACATCACAACAAAAAAAAAGCAGAATATCCCTATGAAACATATTGAAGACATTGAACTTGTTAAAAAATCCTCAGAAATAGAAACAACAACCATAATATCAAAATCTCCAAAAATAATCCAAATCTTAGATCCAAGTGATTATTCTGCTGTGGATTTGGAAATGAAAGATGAATTTGCAAATTATAACATCGGAGACGAAATCAAACTTATAAAAATTGATGATTACATTTATTTAGTGAACTAAGTGATAACATGAACATTGAAGAGAAAATTCAATTAATCGAGAATGGAACCTTAGAAGTTATAGACACAGAAGAATTAAAAGAAGTTCTAGCTAAAGACCAACCTATAGCTTATACTGGTTATGAACCTTCCGGAAAAATCCATTTGGGACATGCAGTAACCGTACAAAAATTAAAACAATTGCAAAGCTTAGGATTTAAAATTAAAATCCTTCTAGCTGATTATCATGCATTCTTAAATGGAAAAGGAACCATTGAAGAGATAGCTGAAACTGCAGAATACAACAAAAAATGTTTCCAGGCTTTAGGCCTTGATGAAACCACAGAATACGTTTTAGGTTCTTCATTTCAACTCGACCCCGAATATACTGATAAAGTTTATCAATTAGCTACAATGACCACTTTAAAAAGGGCAAGAAGAAGTATGGACCAAGTAAGTCGTGCAGACGACAATCCGAAAGTGGCCAGTGTAATTTATCCGATAATGCAAACTGTAGATATGGCTGCACTTGAAGTGGATGTGGCACTTGGTGGAATGGAACAGAGAAAAATCCAAATGTTAGCACGTGAAAACCTGGAAAAAATAGGCGAAAATGTTCCTGTCTGTATCCACACCCCATTGTTGCACGGCCTTGACGGTGATGCAAAAATGTCATCAAGTAAAGGAAATTACATTGCAGTGGATGATTCCGTTGAAGTAATCACTAAAAAAATCAAAAAGAGTTTCTGTCCTCAAGGAGAAATTGAAGGAAACCCAATGATTGAAATAGCTGAAACCTTTGTTTTCCCAAATCAAGATACCTTACTTATCAAAAGACCTGAAAAATTCGGAGGAGACATTGAACTTACACATGATGAGTTGATTAAAGACTTCAGTGAAGGCAATTTACATCCGATGGATTTAAAAAACGGAATTAAAGATTTCTTAATTGAATTCTTTGCTCCTGTAAGAGAATACATGGAGGAAAATTAGATGGCTGAAGAAAAAGAATTATTTGAAATGGGAATACCTAATGGTGTTGGTGAAGCAATGCTTGCCCACGCATACGAAAAATTCGACATTGAATTAGAACAAACCGAATGGGGTCCTAAAATACTCGGAGAATACGATGAACTTGTAAAAGTAAGAGAATTTTTGGAAAACGCCATTCGTGAAAGATTAAATGAACTTGGAGGAGAATGATTATTCTCCATTAACTTATTTTTACCTATTTTTGAAATTCAAATTAGTTAATCAAAATTATTACTCATTATTTTTTTAAATTATTTAAACTCCTCTTCTTTTTATTATAGAAAAATATTGCTTTAAACTCGCCAAATTGCTTTTAAAAAACCATTAATTAAATTTTTTACTTTTTAATTTTAAAATAAAGACTTATCTAATCATTAAATCAGAAATTAAAATATGAAAATCAAAAATATTATTTTATGTTTAGTTTTTTTAATAGTTAGTGTGATGAATAATACTGAAATATGTAAAGAATATGGGGAGTTAGAGATTAAAAATAATATCTCAATCAAAAAAGAAGATCTTCCAGGAGAATTTGGAGACAATGCATTTGAAACAATAAATGAATTCATTAAAAAAACACACCATTTAAATCATGAATGGGTAATGTATTTTGATTATAACACGGGAGAGATTCTTAAATGTGGAAAAGGTGAAAATAACAAAGTGAAAATAGACTTCAAAGATGGAGAATTTGATAATTTTAATGTTGCTTCCATCCATAATCATCCACAAAACGTGTTTTCACCCCCATCCGGTAAAAATTTTAAAATTATGGAAAGAGAATTTGAAGATTATGAATTAATTGTGGGCTTTGAGTATTTTGGATTTTAAAAGCTAAAGGACTTCATGAAAATCTAGTTAGTCAAATGAATATTGCTTCTGAAACATTTTTTTAATTCCACATTAGAAAGATGCTCTTACAGATACCGTGATATTAAAATCATAAACAAAATGTGCGATATCACTGGGACTGTCAACAAAAATGTTGGTGAAAAAGCCAAAAAATCGAAAATGAATATTTAGTATTATTTTTAAGATTACATTGGTTAAAACTATTTAATTAACATTTTACTTTTTTATAAATAGTTAATTCTTATTTTATTAGTTTTTATTAATTTTATTTTTTTTAAC
>JAFUCN010000047.1 GCA_017459665.1 Methanobrevibacter sp.
GTTCAAAATCTTTTTTTAAAATTTCTCATTTTTACAAAAAACACTTATTTTTACTTAATGTTTATATAATACGAACGCTAATATATATTCAATTAAAAATTATGTTTATTTTAATGGTGATTTAATGGTAGGAATTATAGGTTATGGGGCACATGTTCCCTCATACAGAATTAAGGTAGAAGAAATCGCTAAGGTCTGGGGAGATGACCCTGTTGCCTTATCAAACGGTTTGGTCGTAAACGAAAAATCCGTTCCTTCTGCTGATGAAGACACAGCTACTATTGCAGTTACTGCTGCAAGGTATGCACTTAGAAGAGCTCAAATTGATCCAAGTAAAATCGGTGCCGTTTATGTCGGTTCCGAATCACACCCTTATGCGGTTAAACCTACTGCTTCAATTGTTGCTGAAGCGGTTTGTGCAACTCCAAAGCTCACTGCAGCTGATTTGGAATTTGCATGTAAGGCAGGTACTGCTGGTATTCAGATGACTATGGGACTTGTTAAATCAGGCATGATTGAATATGGTTTGGCCATAGGTGCTGACACATCCCAGGGTGCACCTGGTGATGCTTTAGAATATACTGCATCTGCAGGTGGTGCTGCATACATTATTGGAAACAAGGATCCATTAGCTGAAATTACCCACACCTGCAGTTTTACCACTGACACTCCTGACTTTTACAGAAGGGAAGGTGAGGATTATCCTTCACACGGTGGACGTTTTACTGGTGAGCCGGCTTACTTCAAGCATGTTTTAAGTGCTGCTAAAATGCTTTTGGAAGAAACAGACACTAAAGTAGAAGATTACGATTACGCATGTTTCCACCAGCCTAACGGTAAGTTCTACTTAAGGGCAGGTAAGAAACTAGGATTCACATCAGAGCAAATCAAACAGGGACTCTTAACTCCTAACATAGGTAACACCTATTCCGGTGCAGTGCCGCTAGCTTTATCAAATATCCTAGACGTAGCCGAACCTGGTGACAAGATTTTCGTCATCTCATACGGTTCCGGTGCCGGAAGTGACGCATTCAGACTTGAAGTAACTGACAAAATAGAAGAACGCAGAGATTTAGCTCCAAAAACACAGGATATAATTAACGAAAAGACATATGTCGACTATGCTGTTTATGCTAAATTCAAAGGCAAAATCAAAATGTAAAGGGGGTTAAATTATGAGAGATGTTGCAATTATAGGTGTTTCACAGACAAAATTCGGTGAATTATGGGATTCATCCTTCAGAGACTTGATTGCTGAAGCCGGTGTAAAGGCTTTGGTTGATGCTGAAATTGACGGAAACGACATTGAAGCAATGTTTGTTGGAAACATGTCTTCAGGACTGTTTGTACAGCAGGAACACATTGCCGCTTTGATTTCAGACCACGTAGGTTTAAATCCGATTCCAACCACAAGAGTTGAAGCTGCATGCGCTTCAGGTGGTCTAGCACTCAGGCAGGGTATCATGGCTGTTGCATCAGGTTATCATGACGTTGTCATATCCGCAGGTGTTGAAAAGATGACTGATGTGGTTGACGCAACCCCGGCAATCGCCACAGCTTCAGACCAGGAATGGGAAGCTCAGCAGGGCGCCACATTCCCTTCACTTTATGCGATGATTGCCAAAAGGCACATGCATGAATACGGCACAACCCGTGAGCAATTGGCACAGTTTTCAGTAGTAAACCATAAAAACGCATCCAAAAACCCGAATGCTCAGTTCCCATTTGAAATTTCAGTTGATAAGGTTATCAACTCAACAATGGTTGCTGATCCACTTACTTTACTTGACTGTTCTCCGGTATCAGACGGTGCTGCAGCAGTCGTTATGGTGCCTGCAGAGGATGCCAAAAAATACACTGACACTCCGATTTACGTTAAGGCCTCAGCACAGGCTTCAGGAACCTTGACCTTACACGACAGAAAAGATTTGACTACCATTGAATCAACAAAGGTCGCATCCAGAAAAGCCTATGACATGGCCGGTGTCACTGTCAAAGACATTGACGTAACAGAAGTTCACGACTGCTTCTCAATTAACGGACTTTTAGCGGTTGAGGATTTGGGCTTTGCCGAAAAGGGTAAAGGCGGAGTTGCAATCGAAGAGGGACAAACAGAAATTGATGGGGACTTCCCGATAAACTCATCCGGTGGTCTTAAGGCACGTGGACACCCGTTAGGTGCAACCGGCATTGCACAGGCTGCAGAAATCGTATGGCAGCTTAGATGCGAAGCTGGTGGTCGTCAAGTAGAAGGTGCTGAAATCGGTATGACTCACAATATCGGTGGAACCGGAGGTACCGCAGCAGTACATATATTTGGAAGAGACTTATAAGTCTCTTTAAATTTTCTTTTTTTATGATTATCAATACAGGTTCAAGAACCGACATTCCTGCTTTTTTCCCTAAATGGTTCTTAAACAGGATTTCTGAAGGTTTTGTATATTCAAGAAATCCCTTCAATGGGGACGTTTACAGATATGAATTAAATCCAAAAATCACTGATGTTTTGTGCTTTTGTACGAAAAATCCAAGGCCTATGATAAAACATTTGGATGAAATCAATGATTACAATCAGTTCTGGTTTGTGACAATCACCCCTTACGGGCGTGACATTGAGGTAAATGTTCCGGATTACAGAAAAGTCATCAAATCCTTTAAGGAACTGTCTGAAGTTGTAGGCAATCAAAGGGTTGCCTGGAGATATGATCCGATTTTCATCTCAGAGAAATATGATCTGGATTTTCATATAAATAAATTCGAGGAGATGGCCTCAGAGCTTGAAGGCTTCACCCATGACTGCACAATCAGCTTCATTGACTTATATAAAAAGGTTTTAAGAAATTTTCCGGAAGTTAAGGAAGTAACAATAGATGAACAGCTTAAAATAGGCGAAAATTTCGCAAAAATAGCTGAAAAATACTGTTTCAAGATGAAAACCTGTGTTGAAGGTACTTTACTTGACCAGTTCGGATTTGACTCGTCAGGCTGCATGACCCAGCAGGTCCTCGAAAAGGCAATAGGTTTTAATCTAAAAGTGCCTAAAGGAAAATACATTATTCGTGATTGCAACTGTTTATTTGGTAGAGACATTGGAGCATACAACACATGTCTTCACGGATGCAGATACTGTTATGCCAACAGTAACATGAAGCTGGTTAAAAGAAATCAGAAGTTGCATAATCCTGATTCACCCTTGCTGATTGGTGATGTTAATGATAGTGATGTTGTAACGGAAGTCAATGAACCTAGCTATATTGAAACTCGCGAAAAAGTTCTACCACTTAAGCGTACTTTTCAATCAACTTTGTTATAAAATTTTATTTGATGTTGTTATTTAACTTTTTGGAAAAATGTTCATATAATTTAATTTGATGTTTGTAAAATAATTATTTAAATAATTTATTCAGTATTACATTAATTAGAAATAATTTTGGACTGTATATATTGAATTTATAGTAAATTAAACTTTAATTCAAAAAATCATTAATAATAATGTTGATGTCCCTCCAAAAATTATTGGTTCTACATTAATTGTAAATTTATTAACTAACTAAAAGTAGGTAATCGGATTTTCGATTACTTACCAATTTTCCGTGGACAATTTATAAAATTATTAACTGAATTGATTATATTAATAAATTAATAACTTTCATACTTGTTGATAATTTTAATATCATACTTAAAATCAAATGGGCGAAATTTAGTTGCAAGGTCATTGTTCTAAAAAATCCCAAGAGGTTTCATTGGAAGTTAAAAATTTTAAATGAAACGGATCAATGTATTCGGTTAAATTGGATGGAGTCACTTATTGCGAGCTTCCAGATGTAGTTATTGTCAATAATGTCAGATTCGTATGGGAGGACAACAAACTCTACATGGAATGGGACGGTTGTGATGATAATGAAAAAGTATATTTTATATAAATGAAATAATAAAATATATAATAAATTATATAATAAAAAATATGATATCATTAGTGAGGTTTGATTATGACTATAAGGAAGCTTGTCGGAACATTGGAAAACAAAGGCCCATACATTGACCGGGCAACATGCCACTGGTTCTACTGGAACGGCACCAAGTATGTGGACTCAGGCTATCCCTATGCAGTCAAGCCCATTATAGAATTCAAAATCGAAAATGGAATCTTATACTATTCAATTACCTGGGAGGCACAATGAATACATCAAATACTTTGAAACCCGTTCAGCATATCATCATATATAATATACATTAGAAAATTTAATAGAAACATATTTTATAGTTTCTTAACTAATATATATGTGTATGAAAATAAATAAATTAATTGTTTTAAGTTTGATTTTGCTGATATTATTCACATTATCAGCAGTATCTGCAGAAAAAAACATAACGAACTTTACAAGTAATGGGGATTTATTAACCTCCGATTCATCAAATGCTAACTTCAATGATTTAAATAAAGACATAAATGAAAGTACAAATGAATTAAAACTTACTCAAGACTATGTCTACGATGAAGGCAATGACCTCAATTTCACAGATGGAATTAATGTCTCCAAAAGCAACTTCCTTTTGGACGGTAACGGATATAGTATTGATGGAAACGGAAAAGCGAGAATATTTAATATAACTGGGAACA
>JAFUCN010000048.1 GCA_017459665.1 Methanobrevibacter sp.
TATTATGAACAACCGTTATCCTGGTGTAGAAAAAGCTACCAGAAAATTATTTGAAGCATTAGATATTGAGTTAAAAGATATGGAAGGAGCATCTTGTTGTCCTGCTCCTGGTGTATTCGGTTCTTTTGATGAAGAAACCTGGGCTACCATCGCAGCACGTAACTTAACTATTGCTGAAGACATGGGTGCAGACATCATGACTGAATGTAACGGATGTTTCGGTTCATTATTCGAATGTAACCATATCTTAAAAGAAAACGCTGAAAAAAGAGAAAAAATCAATGCTAACTTAGCTGAAATCGGTAGAGAATACAAAGGAACTACTAATGTAAAACACTTCGCTCAAATTTTAAGAGACGATGTTGGTTACGAAAAATTAGCTTCCCTCATTGAAAAACCATTAGACTTAAATGTAGCTGTACACTACGGTTGCCACTTCTTAAAACCTACTGAAACTATTGGTATTGAAGATAACGCAGAAAACCCAGCTATCTTAGATGATCTTGTAGAAATTACTGGTGCTAAATCAGTTGACTACAAAGACAAAATGATGTGCTGTGGTGCTGGTGGAGGTTTAAGAGCTAGAGATAAAGACGTAACTACTAGTTTCACCAAAGAAAAACTCGACCACATGACCGAAGCTGGTGTAGACGCAATTGTTAACGTATGTCCGTTCTGTCACATGCAATTTGATGTAGGTCAAACTGAAGTTAACGAAAAATACGGAACTGACTTTGCACTTCCTGTATTCCACTTAGCTCAATTATACGGATTAGCTATGGGATTATCCCCTGAAGAGTTAACATTTGATGCTCAACAAATTGATGCAACTCCTGCAATCAAAAAAGCTTTAGGTGAATAAATTTAAGGATTTTTAATCCTTATATTTTTATTTTTTTTAGGCATTGAAAACACATTTTGGATATGTTATCATTAATGATAACATTTTTTTTATGAAAATTTTTTTTGTTTTAGTTTATACGAATAATTCGCAAACATGTTTATATATTAGTAATTAAATAAAATTAAACATTATATTAATGAGGTGAAAATTATGTTTGTAGCAACATTAGATGGTATATTTAAATATTCTGACCTTCCAGAAGAATATGAACCTTATGTTCAATTCAAAGCAACTATAGACAAAAGAGAAATCAGTCAAGATGACGAAATAGCTATTTTAAACATTGCTGGTACTTCAACCCATCATGTTTTATTCTTAGACTCTTACAAAAGCACTAGTGAAATCGAAAGAGAATTAAAAGAAGCTGACGCAAAAATCAATCATACTACTCTTAAAATTATAGGTGGACATTTATGAGCTTACCCTCTGAGCAAAATTGGTTAGTTCTCAATCATCTCATTGCAGATTTGAACAAAAAGGGACATGAAATCCCTAAAGGAATTAACCCTGAGATGGGATTAATTAGATCTTCAATCAGTTCTTATAAAAGAGATCCATCTCATCCAGATTTGATTAATGGTTTAGCTAATGCAGAAATGTCTTTAAACAATATTCAAGGAACTCTTTTGACAATTGCTGAAGAAGAGGGGGACGAGTATGTTGATTATTGGCTTGATTTATTAAAACAGGTCATGCGCGGAAAGGAAGTAGTCGAATTCGCGAAATCAAAATCAAAATTCTTGGTAAATTCTCCTCCGGGACTTACAACCGGAAGAATTACTTTAAGAACTCCTTTGGCTGAAGAAAGAGTTCAGGAAATTGCAGAATGGAACGGTCTTATCATTGAATTTGAAGATGATGTGACTGTAGAATTACATGGAGATAAACCCGACCTTCAAATTGGTTTAAAAGAAATGGGTTCATTCTTTTTAGAACAATGAGTGTGGTATTATGACTAAAATATTGGCAATTAGTGATGTTCACGGCGAAGAAAATGAAAATTTATATTCATATTTAAACAATAATGATATTGATTTGGTTTTAATTCTAGGAGATATTACTGATTTCGGACCTTTGGAATTTGTTGAAACATTCATTAATAAAGTTGCAGACTGTAATGTGGATGTAATTGCTATTCCAGGCAACTGTGATCCAAATGGAATCTGTAATGCGATAAATGATGTGGCTTTCTGTCTTCACAATAATATTGTCGCTTACGGAGATGCAATACTGTTTGGTTTCGGCGGTTCAAATCCAACACCCTTCGACACTCCTGGTGAAATGGATGATGATAAAATCTATAGGCAAGTTTATGATTTGCTAGCTAATTATGATTATGTTTACAATTCTGACGTGCCTAAAGTAAGGATTTTAGTTACTCATGCACCACCTTTCAATACTGATGCTGATAGGGTTGAAAATGGTGAACATGTTGGAAGTTCAGGAATTTTAAAATCTATTCACGAATTTGAGCCTGAAATAAACCTTTGCGGCCACATTCATGAAGCAAAATCTCTTAGTAAAATAGGAAAAACAACTGATGTTGCAAATCCTGGAATGCTTAAGGATAATGGTGCTGTTTTGATTGATATCAAAGACGGTTCTAATTATGATATAAGCATTATTTCTTTGAACGAATAATTATTATTCGTTTTTATTCTCTTTTTTTGTTTAATTTTTCAAAAAATCAAATAACAACTTTTATTTAATATTAACTTTAAATATTAATTCGTAAATTTTTTAAGTGGTAATTATGATTTGGGTTACTAGTGAAGTTGATGGGAAAAAATATAAGGAGCCGTTTTCTAAAGGCATAATGTCCCGTTCGCTTAATGTTGCGGATATCGGTTCTCAGAGGGCTTATGATATTGCAAACGATATTGAAAAGGAATTGCTTAAAGACAATGTTTCTGAGATTGCAAGTTATGACTTGGCAAATGTTGTTTTTGACCATCTTGAAAGTGTTGATCCAAAAATTGCAGAGAAATATAAAAACTGGAGATCCCTTAGGGCATCTAAAAAGCCATTGATTATTCTTATTGGTGGTGCATCTGGTGTCGGTACTTCTTCAATGGCTTTTGAATTGGCTAACAGATTAAGATTAAAAAACCTTATCAGTACAGACATGATTCGTGAGGTAATGCGTAAGATAGTATCAAAAGAGTTAAGCCCAGTAATTCATAAGTCCAGTTTTGATGCTTATGAAAGTATCCGAACTCCTTCAATAAGGATTGATTCAGTCATTGAAGGATTCATCAGTCACGTTGATGTTGTTAACGTAGGTGTAGAAGCTATTATAGAGAGATCTGTAAAAGAGGGAATAAGTACCATTATTGAAGGTGTTCATATTGTTCCAGGTTTCATCAGAAAGGATTTGATGGAAGAAAATAACATAATCATTTTTACATTGACTGTGGATGATGAAGAGGCACACAAACAGAGATTTTATTCAAGATGCAGGCAGCCTTGGGTAAAAAGGTCTCTTGAAAGGTATATGGAAAACTTTGGAACAATAAGAAAAACTCAAAAGTTTTTGGTTGAACAGGCCAAGATTCACGATACTCGTATAATTAATAATGTCGAAATTAATGAAACAATAGACATTATGGTTGGAGATATTCTTGAAAAATTCGGAGGAAAAGAAGATGTTGGACAAGAAAGTTAAAGAGATAATGACGACTGATGTAATTACAACTACTTCAGATATTGATGTTGTATATGCATTTGAGAAGTTAATGGAACATAAGATTAGTTCTCTTCCTGTTGTTGAAGATGAAAAGCTGGTGGGGATTATAACTGCAACCGATGTGGGTCATAATTTGATTTTGGATAAATATGAATTAGGAACTAGTGTTGGGGAAATTATGATTAAATCTGTTGTTACAATATCTCCTGAAGACACTCTTGAAACTGCAATCAACATTATGAAAGATGGAGGTTCATCTTCAGGAATCTTAAATCAACTTCCAGTTGTTGAAGGCGATAAATTAGTGGGAATTATTTCTGATGGAGATATAATTCAAGTAATATTTTAATTTCAACTAATATTTTTTTCTTTTTTTTAATTTAACTATTTTTAAGCTAGTTACTATAAAATAATTTTTTTCTAAGAATAACTTTTTCATTAACTATTAATTGTTAATGTAACTCTTTTTGCTAACCTTTATATAAGATTAAAATCAAATATTATGATTGGCTAGACCGGAGGGTTAGGGGTCCTCTGTAAGCACACACCTCCTTAAGTGCGGTTGAAGTCCAAGAGGCGGCTTTTTAAGAGAGTATGAGCCTAGGAAAACAACATAGAAACCTCGTCCTACAGGATTGGTGGTGGTGAGATTTTTACTGGAGGGTAAAAATTAGTCATCTTTGATATGGAAATGGGTCAGGCCCGGAAGGGAGCAGCTTTACTGTTAACATTTCAATGCTTGTAGAATCCCGGGGCGGAGTTGCGTTTTCTAGATCACTTGTATTTTTGAGATTAGTCCACTCTTGGACATGCCATTTAAATAAATAATTAAGTTTATAAATAAGTTTTAACATATAATGTATTATACTATTTTTTAATTGTCGGGATGGCCCAGCCTGGTACGGCGTCGGACTGCTAATCCGATGGTCATATGACCTCCGGGGTTCAAATCCCCGTCCCGGCGTTTTTATTATTATTTGTCAATTTCTTGGTCATGGTTATAGTCTAATCCTATAGGGCAAGCATGAACCATTGCATATTTTACTTCAGGAACTTTTTTGATGATGTTATTTTGAACAATATGTACAATCTTATGGGATTCCTCTAAAGTCATGTTTCCATCCAATTCTATATGCAGTGTTACTGTTGCATAAGATCCCAAATAATCAACTTTTATATTATGGGCATTTTGCGCATATGGGCTGCTGTTGTTTGCAACTCTTCTAATCTGGTTTATAAATCTCTCAGAAGGCACTCTGCCCATTATGTTGTCGAGATTTTCTTTACCTATTTCATATGCTGTTTTTAAAATTAAAAATCCAATAATCAATCCAACAATAGGGTCTAATTGTGGAAAGCCCATATTGGATGCAATCACACCAATCAGAACTGCAATTGATGAAAAAATATCTGTCTTTTGGTGTTTTCCATCAGCTACAATTGCAGGGCTTTTAATTTCCTCACCTATTTTAATTATGTAATTGCTGATTAAAAGGTTAACGAATATTCCAAAAATAGCCATTAAAGCAGCATATATGTCGGGTGTTGTAATTAGGGAAGGGTTCAATAATTTAGTTACTGCTCCGTTCATTATCTCATATGCAACCATGGCTAAAAATAAGACGATTACAAGACCGCTTATGGCCTCTGCCCTACCATGTCCCAATGGGTGCTCTTCATCTGCGGGTTTTTGACCAATATGAAACCCAATATATGCTATAATTGATGTTGCAACATCTGAAAGGGTATGCGCTCCTTCAGAGATTAATGCATAACTTCCAGACATCAAACCTACAAAAATATTCATGATGGTTAAAAAGCAATTGGATATAATTGCTATGGTTGCTGCTTTCTTACCACCTTTTTCTCTTAGTTCATCCATTAACTACACGCTCTTCTAAAATATCCATGGCCTTTTCAATATTTTCATAAGAATTGGCATAAGACATACGTACATGTCCTTTACCATTTGATCCAAAAGCAATTCCAGGAACAGTAATTACTCCTGCTTTGGCAGCTTTCATGACAAAGTCTTCATCCTCTATTTTTGGGAAAACATAAAATGCACCTTCTGCATTGACGGTTTCATATCCCATTCCATTCAAGCGGCTTACAATCAAGTCTCTTCTTCTTTGAAATTCACTAACCATTTTTTCAACTTCGCCTTGCGGACCGGATAGTGCTTCATAAGCTCCTCTTTGCGCAGTGGTACTGGCACAGGCTATGTTGTATTGGTGGATTTTAAGTAAGTTTTCAGTAAACTCTTCATTGGCTGTCAGATATCCAATTCTAAGGCCAGTCATTGCATATGTTTTTGAAAATCCGTTTAATGTAATTACGTTATCACTGTATTTTGCAGGAGAATAATGTTTTTTATCATAAATAATTTTTTCATAGATTTCATCAGAAATAATTAGGAAATCTTTATCCATTGATAAATCAGCTATTGCTTTAACATCTTCTTTTTCCATTACTGCTCCAGTTGGATTTGATGGTGAATTTAACATGATCGCTTTTGTTTTATCTGTGATTTTTTCTTCCACATCTTCTGCTTTTAGTTTGAATTCATTTTCCATTTTACAATCAACAGGCACGATTGTCCCGTCTGCTAATTTTATGCATGCTTCATAAGATAGAAAACTTGGATTTGGAAGTAATATTTCATCTCCCTTTTCAATAAATGCCTGTGCACACATGAATAATCCTTCACTGGCTCCGACGGTCACGATGATGTTGTCTGGGTCTGCATCAATTCCATTATCCTTTTTGAATTTTTTTGAAATCTCTTCTCTTAACTCAATATACCCTTTATTGGGTGTGTAATGAGTGTCATTTTCATCAAGTGACTCTTTCATTGCATTTCTAATATTTTCAGGAACGTCAAAATCAGGTTCCCCAATGCCTAAGTTTATAGCATCAGGATTTGTCACTTCAAACATTTTTCTTATTAATGATAATTCAATTGATTTTGTTCTACTTGCAGGATTTATCATAAATTTTGCCTCACTATTATTATATATTAATTATTATAGTAAATTTATTTTTTTCTAGTAATTATTTTTCACATGCACCACAGTTATAACATGGGGATGTTTCACACCAGGGGGTTTGCTTTAAATTTTTCAGTCTTCTGTTTTCTATTTTCAAAAATCTTTTCTCTACACTAACATCAATATTGTCCCAAGGCAGTTCATCTTCGATATCATAATCCGGTAAGAATTCCATCCATTCCTTTAGTGTTGGAGCCTTTGTCAGATTTTTTTCAATAAGCTCACCAACTGCCCTATTTCCACAAGATAGTATATACTGAATAAGTCCTTTTTTAGGACTTTCACACTTTATGTTATATTTCTTCATTTCTTTTTTAAGATATCTTGTTTTTGATTTTATATCTTTGAAATTATAGGGTTCCCATTGCAGTGGTGTGTGTGGTTTTGGTATAAGTGGGTTGACACTAAATTTCACGTTCTTAGTATTTTTATGCATGTCAGCAATTTTTTTCATATATTGGGTTAACTCTTCAATATCCTCTTTGGTTTCACCTGGAATTCCAATTAGGAAATACAGTTTTATTTTGAAGTCCAAATCAATTGCATTTTTTATTACTGTAAAAATTTCCTCATCCAGTATATTTTTGTTGATGACTTTTCTGAGTCTGTATATTGATTCAGGTGCAAGTGTTATTGTCTTAAGTCCACTTCTCTTTAATGTTTCTAAAGTTTCTTTTGTTATGGATTCGATTCTAAGTGAAGGTATTGAAATCTGAAAACCTTCTTTTTCAAGTCCGTCAATTAGTTTGTCTAAATCGCTGTAGTCTGAAACTGCAGCGCCAATCAATGTAATTTTATTTAACCCTGTATTTTTTCTATTTTCAATAGCAAGGTCTATTAATTTTTTATAGCCTGTCTGTCTCATGGGGCGATAGAGATAACTTGACATGCAGAATCTGCAGCCTCTTGTACAACCTCTTGAAACATTCAGCATTATTGTGTTGTTGAATATGCTTTGATATTCATCGTCATCACTTTGACTTAAAACAGGCTTTGTGATGTGGTAGGCATTATTCATATTTTCAATGAGATTTATTTTGGTTTTGTTGTTTAACTCGGGAATGTAAATTCCAGGTATTTTTGAATAATTTTTAAGATTCTGATTTTTGTTTTTTCCAAATTCGTCTAAAAATTGATTTAATGTATTTTCGCCTTCACCAATTATAAAAACATCAATATAATCAGATAATGGCATGGGATTTGCAGTAGCACATGGACCTCCTGCAATTATTAGGGGATCATCCTGTCCACGGTCTTTTCTTTTGAGAGGTATTTCTGAATCATTTAACATTTTTAAAACGTTAAAATAGTCTTCTTCAAACTGAATAGAAAAGCTTATTATGTCAAAATATCTGCTTGGAGTATTGGATTCCATTGAATTTACATCAGGATAAATTATCCGCTCACACCAAGTATCTTCACGTTCATTAAGTTGGTTGTACAAAATATTATAACCTAAAGATGACATTGCTGTTCTATAGATATTGGGATAGGCCAATCCAAAATGGATGTCTGTTTTCCGATATCTTTTTTGGTAAATATTTTTTTCATACAACATATAATCAACTGTTTTTTACATTATTGCCGAAATTCTTGTTTTTTGATATAATGCTTCATTTTTGATTTAATTACTTCCAATTAGATTATTTTTCTTAATTGGGACAATAATTTATTAATTCTTCCTATAAAACATGAAAATATAGTGATTTTATCTATAATAGGTCGTTAAATCAAAAATTCATTTTTTATTAGTTTGTTCAATTTTTAATTTTAATTCAAGTTATTTAAGCTTATCTTAGTTTATTTCAACATAATTATTCTTTTTATTTAGATTTATATATATTTTTAATCTTTTTTAGCTAATTTAACTTATTTACATTGGTTTTTCAGATATTGAAGTTTTAAAAACATTTATATAAGATTAAAATATAATTTTATCTACTCATTATGAAATACTATACTTTAGTATAATCATATTTTACTATAAAATTTTCGTAATGAGAACCAAGAGGTGGAAAAATTTCGATAAAAAATAGGACATTATTTGTATCCTTATTGTTGATGCTGTTTCTTGTTATGGGGGCAGTCAGTGCAGTCGATGCGGATAATGTTTCAAGTACAGAAGATTCAAATTTAATTTCAGATAGTGTATCTGATCAAAGTAAATTAGAAATTTCTAGCGAGGATTCTATCTCACAGACTAATATAGTTAATTCTCATGATGATAATTTAAGTGATTATCCTTTAGAAAGCACAGATGCTTCTAATTATGAGGATAATGATGGGGAAAATAATGCTTCCACTGCAGATGATTCAAACGTTTTATCTTCAACAAGTGATGATGTTTTGTCTGCAAAAACAGCTACCAAGTTAACTGTATCCAGTACTCATTATTCAAGTTCTGCTTCAGTTTTCGAAGTAACTATTAAAGATTCAAAAGGAAAAGCTTTAACCAGTCAGAAAGTCACTTTAAAGATTAATGGTAAGACCTATTCAGCTACAAGTAATTCAAAAGGTATTGCTTCATTTAAAACTGCTGCTTTGGCAATTGGAGTATACTCTGTAAAAGTTACTTATGCTGGTAGCTCAAAATATTCCAAATCATCTCTTTCACAGAAAGTTAAAGTTGTTTCTTCTTTAAGTGGAAGTAACATGAATAAATACTACGGATATGTTTCCAAATATAGTGTAACTTTCTATAAAAATACCGGAGTATTAGCAAACACAAAAGTTTCATTCATATTTGCTGGAAAAACTTATACTAAAACTACAGATTCAAAAGGTGTTGCAAGTTTGGATATTAATTTAGCACCTGGAACATACGTTGTCAATACGACTAATCCATTTTCTGGTGAAAAATTATCCAACAAGATTGTAGTCAAAAAGGACAGTACCGCTCTAACTCATGGTACTACCAAAACATACATTCTCCCGAATCATAAATACACTTTCACTGTTACCTTAAAATCCAAGAGTGGTGTTTTAATAAGTGGTGAAAAGATTACATTCACTTATAATAATAAAAAAGTAACTGCTACTACTAATGCGAATGGGAAAGCTTCAATAACTATTCCTGTTCTCTCAAAGGGTACTTATTCTATTAGTTATAAGTATGCTGGAGATAATCTGTATTCAGGTTCATCCGAATCTGGAAAACTGTATGTCAGTGATTCTACAACAACATTAAAATCTTCTGCTTTAAGCATGAAGTATAATGATGGATCTAAATTTTCAGTTACTGTAAAAGATTCCAACAATAAAGTTTTAGCAAATAAAGATGTTAAGTTTACCCTTAACGGTAAGACCTATACTGTAAAGACTAATACCAAGGGTGTTGCTTATTTAAATGTCGGCGCCTTAAAACCGGCTACATATACTGTAAAATATACATACTCTTCCGTTGGTTCAAAGGATTATAACTATGGTTCCAATAAAATAGTCATTTCTAAACAAACTGTAACTATAAGTGCAAAGGATTTAGTAATGAAATACAAGGATGGTTCTGTTTATAAAGTAACAGTTAAAGATAAATCAGGAAACCTTCTTAAGAGCACCACAGTTAAATTCACTATCGGTGGAAAGACTTATACTAAAACTACAGATTCAAATGGTGTAGCCAAATTAAATATTGGTCTTGCAATTGGTTATTACTCTATTAAGACTACTGTATCTGGTACCGGTTATCAGACTGCAAGCGTATCAAAACACATTTTAGTCAATGGAACTAAGTTTTCTGCTAGTGAGCTTTATGTTGTACCTGGAAATGATGTAACTTACTCAGTTAAATTATTGGATGGTAAAAGCAATCCAATTAAGAATACTAATGTTAAATTCACTGTAAACGGTAAAACTTACACTAAAGCTACTAACTCAAATGGTGTTGCTAAAGTTGCATTAGGCAAATTCTCCTCAGGAGATTACACCATCAAATTTACACAAGGTTCATATTCCGGATCTTCAAAGATTCATGCCATTAGTAGTGTAACAATTAGTCAGATTATTACTTCATCAAAAAATGTTAAAAAATACATTGAAAGCAATTCCAAATTACCTTCAACTGTTAAAGTTGGCAGTTATACACTTTCAACTGCAGATTACTTATATTTAGCTTCTAAAGCTATTGTAAATTTAAAATCTGGTAATACTGGAAAAATTTCATTCAAACATATTAAAGATCCATCTAGTCCGGGTTCAGCATCCAATTTGGGTGATTTGGATAATTATCTTGCTGTTGCTAAGAAAGTTGTCAGCACTGCAAATTCAAAAGGTCAAATGCCTAATTCAGTTAGTTCTGATGTTGGAACAATAGGTTATAAAGGATTAGTATATGCATCTGCACGTGTTGTAGCATTTTATGGTAATGAGAAAATCATGCCTTCTTATGTGACTATTAAAACATTAAGCGGTTCTAGTTCAACTTCAAGTAACTTGAACACAAAAAATACAATTTCAAACTTATTAGCTTATCTGGCAGCTACTAAAAACTGTCAAGTAAACAATTCTGAAATTAAAAGTTTAGTTACTAAATTGACTAAGGGATTAACTTCAGATAAAGCTAAAGCTAATGCAATTTATAATTATGTGCGTGATACAATTTCATACAGTTTCTACTATGATACTAAATATGGTGCAGTAGGTACATTAAATGCAAAAACAGGAAATTGTGTTGACCACTCACACTTGCTTGCAGCAATGTTTAGGACTGCAGGACTTGCAACTAGATATGTTCATGGAACTTGTACATTTTCTAGTGGAGGAACATACGGGCATGTTTGGACTCAAGTATTGATTGGTGGTACTTGGACCGTAGCTGATGCAACAAGTTCCAGAAACTCGTTAGGAAAAGTAGTTAATTGGAATACTAACTCCTATACTCTTAAAGGGTATTATGCAGGTATTTCCTTCTAACTATTTTCATTTCTTTTTTTTTAATTCTTTTTTTTAATTGCCAAATAATTTATACTACTTTTAATAGAATTATTATTGACAAACTAATCTAGGACAATATTATGAATTTTAAAAAGTATGGTAAAGTGGCTGTTGGTGGAACATTCGATAAATTTCATGATGGACACAAAAAGCTATTGTCAACTGCTTTTGAAATTGGGGAAAGGGTTGAAATAGGTGTTACTTCCGATGCTTTTGGCGGTCTTAAAGGAGATATTGATTCCTGTGAGGAGAGGATAGGAAATTTAAAATCTTTTTTTTGTGATAAAAGCAATTTTGTTGTTATTCCTTTAGATGACCCTTATGGAACAACTATTTATGATAGTGAATTTGAGGCTATTGTTGTTAGTGAGGAAACAGAACCTACTGCAGTTGAAATTAATGAGATTCGAGTTTCTAAAGGCATGAAACCTATTGATATTGTTGTTGTTAGTTTTGTATTGGCGTATGATGGTAATCCAATATCCTCCACACGAATTAGGCGTGGCGAAATTAATCAAAATGGGAATATCATCAAATAATCAAAAAAATAATCGATATGTTTATAAATACATTTCGATAAATTATAATATGGAACATATGTTTTATTTTATTTAGATAATATGTTTTTTTGAGGTGGTTATATGGCAGTAAAAATAGACTCAGATAAATGTGGACATATTGAAAATTGTCCAGTACAAGGACTTTGTATTAAGCTTTGTGAACAAGGCGCAATTATTGAAGAAGATGGAGATGTAAAAATCGTTCCTGAAAATTGTGATGACTGCGATCTCTGTATTCAAAATTGTCCTAATCAAGCTATTTCAAAAGCATGAGGGATTATCATGTTTAATGTAGAAAGAAGCGGTAATGAAGTCCGTAAATTATCCTATAAAGATGACAAATGTTTAGGATGTGGAATTTGTACTGATGTATGTCCTACTTCTTCATTAAGATTAGGTCCAACTGTACCTATTGCACGTGGTTTAATTGAAATGGATTTAGTTTCATGTAATGCTGATTCATGTGTTTTATGCGGATTATGTTCTGTTGCTTGTCCATTCGATGCTTTATCATTAACTATTGATGGTGAAGAAATTAAACAAATGGCAAATTACCCTAAATGGGATGTTGAATCTAAAGTTTGTGAAGGTGACTGTATATACTGTGGAAGATGTTATAATGTCTGTCCTCGTGATGCTATAATATTTGAAAGAACTCTTCCAGATAGACAAGCATTAGTAAGAGGAGAAATTGAAATCAATCAAGATGAATGTATTTATTGTTCATTCTGTGCAGACTTATGTCCTGCAGAAGCTATTACAGTGAATAACATTCCTACATCCAGTGTAGATAAGTTAAACAATTCTATTGAAGTGGATACTTCTAAATGTGTATATTGTGGTGTATGTAAGAGAGTTTGCCCACAAAATGCAATTAAAGAAGTCTGTTCAACCTGTATGTTACAAGATCAAATTGAAGTTCCAGAAGTTACTGGTGACACTTACATTTTAGATGAATCTTGTGTAAACTGTACATGGTGTGCAAATATCTGTCCGGTTGATGCTATTACTGTTACAAAACCTTTCGATGGTTCTTTAGAAGTTATTGAAAACGAAGAAGAAGAAAAAATCTGTAAAGGTGACGCATGTCATGCATGTCAAGATGTATGTCCATGTAATGCAGTAACCATTGTCGACAATAAAGCTGTTACTGATTTGGAATTCTGTAATTTATGTGGTGCTTGTGTAACTGCATGTCCACAAAATATCAGAGTAGTATCACGTACTGCAATGAAATTGGACAATATTAATTCCGATTCATGGAATGAAATTTTAAAAACTTTATTAGTTGGAAAATAGAGAGATTAACTCTCCATTTTCATATTTTATTTATTAAAAAATCTCTTTCTTTTTTTAACAAATTTTCTAAGTTATTTTGTGTTTTTTCAGTTATATGTGACATATAACTTCCGACTAGAAGTACAATAACAATCAATCCGCCTACAATCAGGATTAGTTCTGCACTTCCCTGTCCTTTGTTGTCTAGTTTTTTACTATACATGGGTTCTGTTGTCAAGTATTGTGTTCCTAACATCAATAATGTCGTCTTTTGCTTTAAGACTGACATCACTGGTATTCATGTAGGACCTGTAAATTGTCAATGCTAGTAACGCAATAACTATCACTCCTCCGAATAGCAAAATGTATTCTGCAGCTCCTTGACCTGAGTTTTCGTTGATGAATTTTTTCATAGATTTCATATTTTTCACCATGTTTAATATAGGATTTTTTACTATATTAATATTACTATTTTTAAAAAAAGTATTACTAAATATCTTTTTCAGGCGAATTTTTGTGTTTTTTTCCATTAGGTTTATTAATAGTGTTTGATATAATGTATAAATAGTTAAATATAGAGTGATAATAATTGATAAGGGTGAAAACGTGGGAAATACAATAAAATTAGTTTCAGGTTTTATTTTATTTGTAATAGGTGTTCTCATTTCATATGAGACAAGTGTGTATAACTTAATTGATATTCTATTTGTAGTTGGTTTAATCATTGCAATCATCGGTATTGTAATTATCATTAGCTATTTCTTAGATTCCAGCGCTGATAGAACAACTGACAAGATTAAAGAATTTTTAGAATCTAAAGAGATTAATACCAGTTCATTAAATGGTTTTGAAAGAAAATCATCAAGTCAGGACAGACCACTTAGAGTAAGGCAGAATTATGACGACTATGGTTATGATGACGGTGATGATTATGAATATGGTGGAGGATATGAAGAATTGGATGTTGAAGAATTTGAAACTCCATCTCCTCGTAGCTTTTTAAGAAGCACTGTTGAAGATAATCCAAAAGCAGTTTTGAATGTTGTAAATCAACCTGAAACTGAAGTGGACTTTGACAAACAACTTGATTTCACCCCTCATTATGATAAACCATTGAAAGTTACAAGAGCTCCTAAAAAACGTGAGCAAGATTATTTTGCAGAGGAAATTCCTCCATTTGTTGTTGAGGAAACTGATAAGACAAATGAAATTAAACGTGTTTTATCACAAGAGGAGCCTGTTGTTGAAGAGGTAGTGGAAGTTAAACCTGAAATTCAAGATTTAACTCCTCCAAGAGACATTAAAATTGATGTAAACGACCCTGAAAGTTTACCAATTCCAAAATCACTTAACAGCTATGTGATATATAACGGAGGATTAGTTACCTCAAAAGAGGCATTTGATGAATTGGCAGTAAATGTTAACAAGGAAATCATGCTTGAAATTCCTTCATTAAATGATTTGTCAGACAGATTCCTATCACACGTTCCGACAATATATTCAAGAGTCATTATTGATGAATTTGATGTTTCTGACATGTCCTACATGTTCCTGATTTCTTCTCTTTTAAGACAAGGAGTTCATATTAAAACAGTACCTAAAGTACATACAGTCAATTTAATCACAGACGATTCTCACGCTATGATTATTTCCGAAGGTCAAAATGATATGGAATATGGTGCTATATACGATGACAGAAACTCCATTTCAAATATTCGTTCAGACTTTGAAAGAACTTGGAATATCGCATCAAACTTGGATGAAAACATTCTTATGAATAGTATGGCTGGAGGAAATGCATAATGGAAATTAGATGGTTAGGACATTCTGCATTCGAAATAATCTCTGATGATAATGTTAAAATACTGATTGACCCTTTTATCAGCAATAACCCTGCATGCCAGGTTCCTGTTGAGGACTTAAATCCTGATATTATTTTACTCACTCATGGTCACTCTGATCATTTTGGAGATGCATTGGAAATATCTAATAGTACCAATGCTCCAATTGCTTGCATCCATGAAATTTCACTCTTTTTGGCTAAACAGGGAATCAGAAACATTAGTGTCAATATAGGTGGTTCATTTATCTTCAGAAATATTAAATTCACCATGCTTGAAGCCAAACACTCTTCAGATATTGACATCGTTGAAGAGACTGTTCCTGGTGGAACTGCTGCAAGCTTTTTAATTACATTTGAAGATGGAACCAAGATCTTCCACGCTGGTGATACTGGTTTATTTGGTGATATGAAAGATATCATTGGCTCAATTTATAAGCCTGATGTAGTATTGCTTCCAATTGGGGATAAATTCACAATGGGTCCTTTTGAAGCTGCTCTTGCTTCAATGTGGTTAAATCCAAAAGTAGTTATTCCTATGCATTATAATACTTTCCCGGCAATTGAACAGGATCCTGCAATCTTTGCTAACTTTGTTAGCCAATTTAATCCTAAGATTGATGTTGTGGTCATGAATCCTGATGAATATTTCGAATTTAGTCCTGAAGAGTATCAGGATTAATATTTTTCATATTTTTTTCTTTGGTGATATTCTTCGTCAATATCACATTTTCCGGATGGCAGTACTCTTATGATGTCGTCTAGAGTTAGTAAATCATCCTCATTAATTCTATTGATTATTTTTTTGGCAATTGCTTCTTTTTTTGTAAATCCTGGTTTTAGAACCACGTAATTTTCACAGTGTGCTTCAAGAGCTTCTATTGGTCCGGCCATTATTCGTTTTCCTTCATAATCTACAATTCCAATAGCCAATTTTACCCTTGCACCACGGATATAGTTACGATGACCTCTTATGACAAATGATCCTTTTGCTAAAAACTCACCTGATTCGGGGGTTTTTGAAACTTGGTCAGGATGGACCCAAAATACGTCTTGAGATGTGAAACCCATTGACCAAGCAGATGAAAATGATGCTGCAAACTCGCCGGATTCTTTAAGGATACTGTCATTTAATTCATTGCCATTTAATTTGATTGCAGTTGATGTCGCACCATGTATATCAGCATGTAAGTAAATATCATTAGGTTCCAAATATTTCTTCACGATGCTTTCGTTACTGTTCGCATCCCTACCTCCAACAACAAGAATGTTGTCGGAACTTATAAACCATCTGAGCTTTTCATACCATTTGAGATTCTTTTTGACTCTCTTTTTTGGAACTGCAATATGCTCCATTGCAATATCCTTTTTGGCCTTGATGTCTTCAAGTTGTCTTTTGGTATTGTCAATAGCAATCAATGCTCCCTTGATTTTCCTTTTTGCCTTTTTGGATTTTTCATAGTATTTTTCAGCATTTTCAGGTATTGTCAATTTTGGATCTATATTTATTTTGGTATCATCAATATCTAAGGTCAAAACACCCATTTTATCAATGGATTCATAGATTTGAGCTTCTCCCATCCCGTCATTTTTGGCTTTTTTCAATGTTTTGCCGATTTCTTTAAAAGAGTAGTCTTTACCTCTTGCTGAGTTGACAACATTTATGATGTTTTCTATGGAAGGGTAATTAGAATAAATAACCTCTCCTTTATGTTGACTTTCTTCGATGGTCTTTCTAAAATTATCAAGTGTTTCTTGCTGCAAATGCAATCTTTTTTCAAACTTGTTTACTTTTTTGTTCCATGCTGCCTCTTTTACATCTTTGATTGAAGTATTGACTTTTTTGGAATAGAACTCATCACAGGCTTCGTTAAAGTTATCGTAATATGTTTTTTCAAAATCTTCGTATTTTACCAAATCCAAAGCTACAACATCCTCTTTAGAATCGTTTTTCACGATTTGCGGTTTGATGGACTCATTTTTCAAATTGTCAAACAAGTCATTAAGACCATCATACAATCCGTTTATTTGCTCTTGGCTTAATTGTGCAGTTTGAGTGTTCTTTTCAACTTCTATTGTTTCGTTGGCCCTTTTGATGATTTCTTCAGCATACAAACTTCCAAGCCCATTCATAGCAAGAGTTCTTACAACATCACTGTCGCTGTTTTTTAGAAGTTCGCCAAATTCCTCTTCGCTAACTGAAATCGGATTGATTCCCCTTTCTTCAGGGAATATGTATTCCTTTTTAGAGCTTATGTCTCTGTGGCTCCATTGTTTTCTTTTAAGTGGTAAAATGATGTTGTTTTTATCATCTAAGAGAATTATATTTCCTTTATCAAAGAGTTCAACTATGATTGTGTAGTATTTGTCTTTTTTAACTCTGATTTCAACTACACGATCAAAATTATGCTGCTTTATGCTTTCAACGTGAGCTCCTTTGATTCTTTTTCTCAAAAGCATTGGAAATGTAGGTGGTGTTGTCGGATTTTCAAGTGGGTATTGGCTAGTATGTATTCTGGAACCGCATTGCATTACCAAATCTATTCTGCCGGTTCCTGGAACATGGAATCTCATAACAACAATATCTTTTGTTGGTTGGAATGATTTGTCTACTCTTGCACCACTTAACAGTTTATTTAATTCATTAGTTATTGTATAAATGTCAACATTAGACATGGATTTCATTATTTACCACCTTTTTAACGATACTTTAATATATTATAATCTCCTAAATTATATTAATATATTTAATTTTAGGAGGATATCGATGGACGCAACTATTAAAGTTACTACTATTCATGTACTTACTGCTCTTGTTGCAGCTTTACTTTCAACCGGTTTGTCTGCAGGTTGGTTCGGATTTAAAAATGATATTTTTGCATTCTTTGTTGCAGTAATTATATTATACTTCGTCGGCCAGTTATCTCAAAGGATTGCAGGCGATGAAATTTCTGGATTTTCTCAATGGTTATGGGATGGAATATCACCGTTCTTTTTCACATGGGTTATTGCATATACTTTGTTTATGATGTATTTATAATCCACCAAAGAATATCCATATAAATGCTATTGCTAGTGCAGTAATCAATAAGACTGGAGCTATAATTTTACTTACGGCCACAACGGAACTTATTGTTGAAATCAATTCTGTTGAATTGTTTGGTCCGAATGTATTGAGGTTTTCAATTTTTTCAGTTCCAGTTCCAACTTCTACTTTTTCTAAATCATCTATAGCTTCTTTTATGCTTACTTTAACATATTCTATTATTTCTGGTCTTTTTGCTATACCAATTGGATTATATCCTCTTGAAAGTGTATTGACAGTATGGGTGTCGGTTGTCATTACCTCAATATCATCAATCTCCAAATCACTAACTGCATCTATAATTTCCTGTCTAAATCCAATTTCCATATTATTGGAATCAAATAGGACATAGGCAGTCCTTTGACCTTCAACTTCAACAACCATTGTTTTTATGCCGCTTTCACCGATTCCTTCCTGTTTGTCAAATGCAGGCATGTCATTTTCATAACAGCCTATTTTAATGTCTGTTTTATTTTGATCAGGGTCAATTTTATCAATAACGTCAATCAAATGAAATACTTCAGCGTTTCCTGGAAGCACTTCTCCACTTTCTGGAGTAAATGAATTATGACAATCGACAATTACAGAATCTTTTACATCGCATCTGTTTCTGCTTTGAGCCATCATGGTCAGGCCAACACCAAACTCAATGTCGTCAACGGCTTCAGGAGCAAATGTTGATAAAATTACCATTCCTTCATTAAAGAATTGAACACCGATATTTGCTTTTTGAGAGTTGTATCTCACAAATTTACTTGCATTCGGTGAGTATTCAACATTTTCCAATCCTTTTTTCACGGAATTTTCAATCTTGTCAATTTCTGATACTGCAATTGGATTGAAATCGTGTGTTGATGGGCCATGTGCAACCATTGTAAAGTGGTCAAATTTATTTGCAAGAATTGTTGGCATATTTGAACCGCCCAAATCGCCTAATGGTCCTGGATGTACTGATGGTGAGATAAACAATGCCTTTATTCCTCTTTCAGTTTTAAAACTGATGAATGTGACGACGGTATCGATTGCTTCGCTCATATTTTCAAATAATCCTTCAAGTGAGTTTGATCCTTCATTCATATGAGCAATAAATAAGCTTAATAGGTCTAAAACTCCAATTCCCAAGTTCTTTTTAAATGGGGATGCAATGATTTTAATAAATGCATAAATGGCTAAAACAAATATTATTCCAGCAATTGCTGCTTTAATAATGATTTGATATATTACAGGACCAATGAAGCTGATATCGCTGCTGAAAAATGTGAGTAGGATATACATGGCCAATATGAGTGCAGGCTGTATTAATGCAGTTGTTACAGCTGATGTAAATCTGACTTTAGCGGTTGCCCAAAAAACAAGGGTGTTAAAACCATAAATAAGAACACAGCCAAAGAGTAATAAATTGAAAAACAAATCAAGATTGAATATTCTTGAAAGTACGCATCCTCCAAGAATTATCAAACCAAGTATGGTCATTGAAAGGCCGCTTAAAAACATTGAATGTTTAATCTTTAAATTTATACCATGTAATATGCTTATTACTTGTTGATTTAGCGCACCGCTCATGATTGAGCTTACACCAAACACCATTAAACCAAATAATCCTCCAAGGAGTATTTCAACAATTCCAACATATGGAAACAATTCAATTAGATAATAACCGGCTCCGATTAAAAAACTGATTACAATCATTGCGATTATTGAAAATTGTGTTTTTGGAAGGGTTGTGATGTATTTTGACAATCCTGCAACGCTGCTCATACTTGACATGATTTTTCCTCAGTATTATTTTTAGCCATTAAGTTTATTAAATCTAAAAATTTTATATATTTATAGGTTATATTTTTTTTAATAAATAATTATTTATTGTTAAGGTGAATTAATGGAAAGAAAGTTGAATGTTCCAATTAAAAATGAAGATTTGAAAGAGTTAAGTGCGGGGGATGTTGTTTATTTGACAGGTAATATTTTAACCGCACGTGACCAGGCACATAAAAGGATAATAGAGCAAGATGCACCACTGGATATTGAAGGGGCAGCCATATTTCATGCGGGACCCATCATAACTGAAAATGATGGGGAATATGATATGGTGGCTATTGGTCCGACCACTTCAATGAGAATGAATCCTTATCAAAGTGATGTTTTAGATATGGGTCCCAAAATTGTCATTGGTAAAGGTGGAATGGATGACACTGTTAGAGAAGCTTTAATAAGGAATGAAGCATTATATGTGGTGGCTACAGGAGGATGTGCTGCATTATATGTTGATGCTGTTGAAAAAATAGAAAGCGTTGACTGGTTGGACTTGGGCATGCCTGAGGCAATGTGGAACCTAAAAGTTAAAGATTTCGGACCACTTATAGTTGCTATGGACAGTAACGGTAATAGTTTATATGATTAATTCCTATACTAAAAAGGAATACTTATATATAATTTAGTTTATACTATATTTTAATTCATAATAATTTTTGAGATAATAAGAGGAAGTGTAAATATGGCTGATATTAATGAACTTGCAGAAAAAAAATTGAAATCCAGAATGACTAAAATCAGAAAATGTAATAGGGAACCTGAAGAAAAACAAAAGTTTTCTGAAAAATTAGGAGTTTCATTTGAAATCGAATTCCAAAACAAAAATCCTGATAAGCTCAGTGACGGTTTAACAATTATCACAAGTCCTGAAGGTAAGGTATTATTTGCAGATTACTTCTATGGAATACCTGAAGAGGAAGAATACACAACTGTTGAAGTAACTGAAAAACAATTAAAATCAATTTTAGAATTCTTTGATGATTTTAAATTAGAATTAGATGACTCTGATTAGATGATTATTAATAACTCTTTAGATGAAGTCAAAAAAAGAGAAAAAGCCTTAGCTATTATTAAGAATATTGTGGAAACTGAAGGCAGGGACTCTTTATTTGATGTTACTGGTTTGTCTGGAGGATTTATTGCATCCTCTTCTGAATTAAGTCTTTTGGAAACATATGTTGGTCCTGCTATTTTTGAGGATGCTCTTCAGGAAGTAGGGATTGAACATATGGGTGGTGAAAAAGTTCTACCTGTAAACAGGACTTCTTCTGGAATTTTAGCTACAATTTTAACTCTTGTCAGTGAGGGCTCAAATGTTGTGCATTATCTTGCTGAATTGCCCGCTCATCCTTCCATACCAAGAAGCTGTAAATTGGTAAATGCCAATTACTTTGAGACTGATGTTTTTGATGAATTCACAATACCTGACAATACTTCATTGGTTGTTGTAACAGGTTCTACTATGGATCATAAGGTAATTGATGAGGATGAATTTAAAAAAGTCATTGAGATGGCTCATGAAAAAGATATTCCAGTCATGGTTGATGATGCTTCAGGAGCAAGACTTAGGACGGTAATATTCAACCAGCCGAAAGCATGTGATTTAGGTGCAGATATTGCAATTACAAGTACTGATAAGTTAATGCCAGGGCCACGTGGTGGATTAATGGCCGGACGCAAAGAGTTAATTGATGAGATTAAAATTAAAGTTAATCAATTTGGGCTTGAAGCTCAGCCACCTTCTGTTCTTGCAATGTTGAATGGTATAAAAAATTTTGATAAAAATACTTTAATAGATAGTTTTTCAAGAAAAGAGGAATTATTTGATTTGTTAAATGTTAAATTTAATAATTTTAAAAAGACTCCAACAGGAGTCATGATTTCTCCTGAAGATTTAAATGGTGAAATTAATATCTCACATAATTTATCTGATAATGATTTAGCATTCATATTTGCATTTATTTTATTAAAAGATTACGGAATTATCACAATTCCTGCAGTTGGAATGCCTGGTGCATCTGCAACAATCAGGTTTGATTTATCTACAAAAGATGCATTCGATTTAGATTTAAATGATTTTGTAAAAAAAATAGAATCTTCATTTGAAAAATTACTGGATGTAATTACAAATGAAGAAAAATGTAGGGAGATTGTATTTTAGTTTTTGATTATACATTCTCCGGAAATTACTTTTTCTAGGGTTCCATCAATTTTTTCGACAACTAAAGCTCCTTCTCTACTTATTCCTAATACATAAGCGTCATAGTTTTTATTGAATGGTTCTCTAACTTCAACAATTTTTCCAATTGAGTATGAGCGTTTTCTCCATTCTTTTAGGATAGCTTCGTATCCTTCATGGTCAAAGAGCTCGCTGATATTTTCAAATTCCTCTAAAAATGTTTTGATAAGGAAGTTTTCATTACCTTCTCTTCCCAATTCTTCCTTAAGTGTTGTAGTTCCTTCCTGCAATTCTTCAGGAAACATGTCCACATCTAAATTAGCATCAATTCCAACACCAATAATGACATTTTCGATTGTGTTGAATTTGGCCACTGCTTCAGTCAGTATTCCGCAGACCTTTTTGCCGTTAATCATAATGTCATTAGGCCATTTGATTTCAGGATTTTCAACACCAATTTTTTCTAAGGTCTTTGCAACGGCAACTCCTGTTGCTAATGTTATCAGTGGAAGCTTTGAGTGATCTACATGTGGATTTAGTATGATTGATAACCAAACTCCGCCCAATGGTGATTCCCAAGCTTTTCCGGATCTTCCTCTTGCGGAAGTCTGTTTTTCAGATATTACTACACTGCCGTCATCAATTCCATTTGTTGATAAAAATTTAGCTACTGTATTTGTGGAGCTTACTTCCTTGAATACATATAGGTTTTTTCCAATGTATCGAGTATTCAAATCTTTTGAAATTTCTTCTGCATTAATGTATTCTGTTTTTTCTTTTCCAATTTCTTTAACAATATTTGAAAAGTCATGAATGTCTACTTGTTTTATTTCATCAATAGTTTTGCTTGAAAGTTTACCTTCTTTTTTTAACAAGTTAATAATTTCATCTTTCATTGATAAATCTCCAAAAAACTTATTTCTTTTGCATTTGTTGATTTTTAACCATATTTTGGTAAGATCCAACAGCAGCAGAAATTGCAGCTATTTTTTTACCAGGCATAAATGTTGATTTTAATCTGTTTACATATTCCATATCTTCAATGATGACATTTTCCATTTCCTCTTCAATACCTTTTTTGTAAGTGTCGATGAAGTGTGTATTTAAGTTGCCTGAAATGAAATTAGGATTTCTTAAAATTGCTTTATGGAATGGAATTGTGGTTTTTACACCTAAAATGATGTATTCGCTTAATGCTCTTTTCATCCTGTTTATAGCATCATTTCTGTTTCTTCCGTAAGTGATCAGTTTTGAAATCATGGAATCATAAAATGTTGGAATGGTGTAATTCATGTATACTCCACTATCCAAACGAACACCAGGTCCTCCAGGGGATCTGTAACCTGTGATTTTACCAGGATTTGGTGCAAAGTCATTAAGTGGGTCTTCAGCATTGATACGGCATTCAATAGCATGTCCGGTAACATTGATATCCTTTTGTTCGTAGCTTAGTTCGTCACCGTTAGCGATTTTGATTTGCTCTTTGATTAAATCAGTATTTGTTACCAATTCTGTAATTGGATGTTCCACCTGAATACGTGTGTTCATTTCAAGGAAATAGTATTCGCCATTGTCATATAAAAATTCCACTGTACCTGCACTTGTATATCCAATATATTCAGCAGCTTTAACAGCACTTCCTCCCATTTCCTCTCTTAACTCTTCAGTCATTATAGGGGAAGGTGCTTCCTCCAATAGTTTTTGGTGTCTTCTTTGAATTGAACATTCTCTGTCTGCTACATGAATGACATTTCCATGTTCGTCTGCCAATAACTGGAATTCGATGTGACGTGGTTTTTCAAGGTATTTTTCTATAAATACAGTTGAATCTCCAAAGTTGGTGGATGCAACAGACTGTGTTGATTCGATTGCACGTACAAGTTCGTCTTCTTCATAAACTGCACGCATACCAATTCCTCCACCACCGGCAGATGCTTTTACGATTACAGGATATCCGATTTGGCGAGCAATTTCTTTTGCTTCTTCAATGTCAGTAACGCCTTCTGGTGTTCCTTCAATAACCGGAACTCCTGCTTTTTTCATGAGAGCTTTTGATGTAATTTTGTCTCCCATTTTGTTGATTACGTCTCCACTTGGTCCAATAAGTTTAATTCCATGTTTTTCACATTCCTGACCAAATTTTGAGTTTTCTGCTAAAAATCCGTAACCAGGGTGTATTGCATCAGCACCAGATTCTAGAGCAATATCAATAATTTTGTCAATATTCAAATATGATTTAGCAGGTGACGGATTACCCAATGGATAACTTTCATCTGCATAGTTTGTGTAAAGAGAAGTAGTATCTGCATCAGAGTAAATAGCTACACTTTTTATATCGAGTTCACGACAAGCCCGCATAACTCTTATTGCAATTTCTCCTCTATTTGCAATTAATACTTTTTCAAACATTTGAAACCTCAAAGTAATTTTTTTTTGTTAATAATATAACTATATATTAAATTATATATTAAAATATTGTATAGATGAAAAAAATTACCCGTAAAAAACATTTAGAAATGAAACTTCAGTCTATTCCAACTCACCCAAAACCAAAGGTTGGACTTGAACAGTATACCACGCCGTCAGTTATTGCATCTGACCTGTTGTGGAATGCAAGTTCTCTTGGAGATGTTGAGGCTATGGACATCATTGATCTGGGATGTGGAACAGGAATATTTGCAATAGGTTCTGCATTGCTTGGCGCAAATTCCTCAACTGGTATAGATATTGATGATGATTCAGTTAGTTTGGCTTGTGAAGTTTCAAATAAATTAAAATTGGATAATGTAAATTTCACATGTTGTGATGTCTGTGATTTTAATGGAAGCGTAAATGCAGATACCGTATTTCAGAATCCTCCTTTCGGATCTCAAAGAAGTGCTGATAAAGGTCAGGATTTGAAATTTGTTAAAAAAGCCATTGAGCTTAATCCGGAAGTATTGTATTCTTTTCATATGGCTTCCACTGAAGAGTTTTTAATTGATTACTATCAAAAAAACAATCTTGAAATATCCCATATTTTCCGTTATAAATTTCCAATCCCTAAAATCTATGAGTTCCACACAAAAGAAAAACAAGATGTTGATGTAATTGTTATTAGGGCAGTTTTATAAGTTTTAAATTTTTTAAAATCCTATTTTTTTCTAATTTTTATCCTAAAAAACAATACCTTTATATAGTGGGTGGCATATATTTTATATTAATATATTCTCTGAGTATAAAAAAGTTGGTAGCATAAAAAGAAGCTACGGATATTATAATTGATATAATATTTTGTAAATGTGTAAGTCTATTTAGTGATAGCTATATAAATGTAGGGTAATCTTTATATACTTTACTTCACAAAAAGTATTGTAATGTATAAAGATGAGCTATCTATATTTATTCCAAACTCATTTCTTTCTGAGTCTAAAGATCTTAAAGTTCGTACTTATAAAGTGGGAATTTTAGGTAGAGCTTTAGCTATTTTTCAAGCAGATAATGTGGTTATTTATAATGATGACCATGTTAAGAATGAAAATGGGGCAGAGGATGGAGAATTTATTGCTGAAGTTTTAAATTACATGAATACTCCTCAATACTTGAGGAAACAAGCATTTCCAATAAGAGCTGAACTTAAGCATGTTGGTATTCTTCCGCCATTAAGGACTCCGCATCATCCTGTTAATAGTCAACCAGACGTGGGGGATTATAGACAAGGTTTCACTGTTAAGAGAAATAAGAAAGGAACTTTCGTTGATATAGGTATGGATAAACTTGCATTCTGTAAAGAGCAACTTTCTGTCAAAAAAATATTTGACTTTAAGATTACTAAAATTGCTAAGAAAGAAGTAATAGTCACACCTGATAAACCAGATGACGTTTACTGGGGATATAATGTAATGTCCTCTAATAAGAGTCTTAAAAATAGCTTAAAAATAATTAAACCTGATCTTGTTGTTGAAACTACAAGATATGGAGATTATATTGATTCTATTTTTGATGAATTAAAAGATAAAGTAGATGAATGTAAAAGTATTGCTATTTTATTTGGTGGCCCTTATTCTTCAATTCAAGAAGATGTTTCTAATCCAAATTGGGATTTAATCAAATTGAATACCATTCCGGGACAAGGAACTGAAACTGTTAGAACTGAAGAGGCAGTTGTCGCTACACTTTCTTTATTTAACTTTATTAGATTTTAATTCTCTTTAAATTATTAGTTTTACACGCTAATAGATAACTTGCTCAACTTTTTATACATTAGATGTTTTTAGGACTTGCCTAAAATTATCTTAGCACAGAATGATTTATACATTAGATATATTCTTGATTGTGCTTCAATTAGATTAAACTCGATGGAATATATTGAATTTAATATTTATCTAGTTGTAATTTGTTTTACAGCTATTTATTAACCGATAAGCTTATACTTAGTATAATTTTATCAAAATTCGTTAATAGTTGTTTATTTGGCTATTAACTCAAAAAAATTAAAATAATTTAAAAATAAAGGAAAAATATAAATAAGGAGGTTAAATTAAATGGTAAGACATCACCAGCCAAGAAAAGGGTCTGTTGCTTTTAGTCCAAGAAAAAGAGCAGCAAAAGAAACCCCTAGAGTAAAAGCTTGGCCTCAAATTGATGAACCAAAATTACTCGGCCTCGCAGGTTATAAAGTCGGTATGACTCACGCTTTAGTCACTGATACTGATAAGAACTCTCCAACCAATGGTATGGAAGTTTTCACTCCAGTAACCGTTTTGGAAGTGCCTCCGGTCGTTGTAATGGGAATTAGAGCATATGAAAGAACTTCTCGTGGTTTGAAAGTAATCACCGAAGTGCTTGCAGATAATTTAGATGAAGAACTCTCAAGGAAAATTTCTCTTCCTAAAGAATACAATAAATCTGAAGCTATTGCAAGAATACAAGGTGCATTAGAAAACACAGAAGAAATTAGGGTATTAGTACACACCAATCCGAAAGTAACTAGCGTACCTAAGAAAAAACCAGATATATTTGAATGTGGTATAGGCGGATCAAATCCTGAAGAAAAATTAAATACTGCATTAGAATTATTAGGTAATGAAGTAAAAGCTAGTGAAATCTTCAATGAAGGAGAATTTGTTGATGCTATTGCAACTACAAAAGGAAAAGGATTCCAAGGTGTAGTTAAAAGATGGAATATTAGAATTCAATATGGTAAAGCTGTTAGAGCAGGTAAAGGTAGACACGTAGGTTCTATTGGTCCTTGGACACCAAGAAGAACAATGTGGACTGTTGCACAAGCAGGTCAAATGGGATACCATAAAAGAACTGAATTCAATAAAAGAATTTTAAAAATTGCATCAGCTGATGAAGTTGACCAAATCAATCCGGATGGTGGATTTGTAAAATACGGTCTTGTCAAAAACGATTATGTCTTAGTAAAAGGTTCCTTACCAGGTCCTTCCAAAAGATTAGTAATCTTAAGACAACCTATCAGACCTAATAATAAAGCTGAGGATATACCTCAAATTAACTACATTAGTACAAAATCTAAACAAGGGGTATAATCATGAAAGTTAACGTTTATTCTATTAATGGGGAAGTCAAAGAAGAAATTGAACTTCCAGCTATTTTTGATGAAGTATACAGACCAGATTTAATCAAAAGAGCTGTACTTTCAGCACAATCTGCTAGAGTACAACCATGGGGAAATGACCCAATGGCAGGTAAAAGAACTTCTGCTAAAGGTTGGGGTTCCGGTAGAGGAACTGCAAGAGTACCTAGGATTAAAAACGGTTCTAAAGCTGCTTTCGTACCAATGGCTATTGGTGGTAGACAAGCACACCCTACTAGGGCTGAAAAAAATCATCATGAAAAAATCAACATAAAAGAAAGAAGATTTGCTATCAGATCTGCTGTTGCAGCAACTACTGATAAAGAAATTGTTGAAAACAGAGGTCACAAAATTGATGATTTAGAACAAGTACCTATTATTGTGGAAGATGAAATCGAATCTGTAAAAACTACTAAACAAACTCGTGAAATTTTCGAAAAATTAGGAGTTTACGACGATATCATCCGTGCTAAAGAAGGTAAAAGAATAAGAGCTGGTAGAGGTAAAACCAGAGGAAGAAAATACAAAAAAGTAAAAGGACCTCTCGTTGTTGTCGGTGAAGACAAAGGTATCTCTTTAGGTGCAAGAAACCACGCTGGTGTTGATGTTGTGGTTGTTGAAAACTTAAATGCTGAATTATTAGCACCTGGTACCCACGCAGGAAGACTCACTGTTTACACCAAATCAGCTGTTGAAAAATTAGGAGGTTTATTCCAATAATTTGGAAAAATAGGTGATTATTATGGATTCATACTCAATTATTATTAAACCTCATGTTACTGAAAAAACCATGAACTTAATCGATGAAAACAATGAAATTACTTTCGTCGTACGTCGTAACGCTAACAAAGGCCAAATCAAAAGAGCTTTTGAAGAGTTATACGAAGAAAAAGTAGCTAAAGTTAATACTCACATTACTACTAAAGGTGTAAAAGTAGCATATATCAAACTTGTTGAAGAAGAAATGGCAGAAGAACTCGCTGTCAGATTAGGAGTATTCTAAGGAGGAATTTGAATGGGAAAACGATTAATTCATCAAAGAAGAGGAAGAGGAACTCCTGCTCACCGTGTTGCTTCTCATCGTTTTAAAGATAAAATCAGATACAGATCTTACGATGCATTAGAAAAAGAAGGAAGCATTAAAGGTAAAGTTATTGATATTGTACATGACCCAGCAAGAACAGCTCCTATTGCAGAAGTTAAATTCGAAAATGGTGAAAAGAAATTTATCTTAGCACCTGAAAGCATTCAAATTGATGATGAAATTGAATGTGGTATTTCTGCTCCTATTAAATTCGGTAATACATTACCTCTTGCTGAAATTCCTGAAGGTACTCCAATTTATGATATCGAAAACACACCTGGTGATGGTGGACGTTTTGTAAGATCTTCTGGAACTTATGCTAATGTTGTTACTCATGATGCTAACCAAACTGTTGTTGAATTACCATCTGGGGAATTAAAATACTTAAACCCTAACTGCCGTGCAAGTATCGGTGTTGTAGCTGGTGGAGGTAGAAAAGATAAACCATTCCTTAAAGCTGGTAAAAAATGGCATGCTTATAAAGCTAAAGGTAAGAAATTCATGACTGTAAGAGGAGTAGCAATGAATGCTGTTGATCACCCTCACGGGGGAGGTAACAGACAACATCCTGGTCGTCCTACAACTGTTTCAAGACATGCACCACCAGGAAGAAAAGTTGGTTCAATTGCAGCTAAGAGAACAGGTTTAAAAAGATAGATAGAGGGTGTTTCATTGGCAAGAAAAATATTTAAATATAAAGGTTATACTCTTGAAGAACTTCAAGAAATGTCTTTAGAGGAAGTAATGGAATTATTCCCTGCAAGACAAAGAAGATCTTTAAAAAGAGGATTCTTACCAAGACAACAAATTGTTTTGGATAAAATGAGAAAATTAAATAAAGAAGGAACTAAAGATGGTCGTCCTGTTGTAGTAAGGACCCATTGTAGAGACATGATTGTAATACCTGAAATGGTAGGAACCACTTTCGGTATTTATGATGGTCAAAATTTTGTAGAAGTAACTATTGAACCTGAAATGATTGGTCATTACTTCGGTGAATATGCACCAACCAGAAAAAGAGTTCAACACGGAGACCCAGGTATGGGTGCTACAAGATCATCCATGTTTGTACCACTTAAATAAGGAGATTAGAACATGGCTAACAAATATGCTTATAATAAAGATGTTGATGAAGCAAAAACTGCACGTGCTATGGCAAAATCTCTTAAGATTTCTCCAAAGCACAGTGTTGAGATTTGCAGTGCAATCAGAGGAATGGAAGTAGGAAAAGCAAAAGCTTACTTAGAAGATGTTATTGATATGAAAAAATCTGTTCCTTTCAAAAGACACAACAAAAAAGTTGGTCACAGAAAAGGACAAGAAGGCTGGCCTTCCGGCAGATACCCTGTAAAAGCAGCAGAACAAATCTTAAAAGTTTTAGAAAATGCTGAAGCTAATGCAGAGTACAAAGGAATGGACACTGAAAAATTATTCATTGAACATATATCTAGTCACAAAGGTATTGTTATCTCTGGTTATATCCCAAGAGCATTCGGTAGAATGACTCCGTTTAACACACCTACTACTCATATTCAAATTGTATTACAGGAGGCTAACTAATGATAGAAAAAGATTTCGTTAAAGAAGGCCTTAGAAGAACTAGAATTGACGAATACTTAGAAAAAGAACTTGAAAGAGCTGGATACGGAGGTATGGATGTTCAAATCACACCTTTAGGTACTATGGTTATTGTTTACGCAGAAAGACCTGGTATGGTTATTGGTAGAGGTGGAAAAAACGTAAGAACTATTACCAACGTTCTTAAAACTGAATTCGGATTAGACAATCCGCAAATTGAAGTTAAAGAAGTTGAAGTTCCAGAACTCAACCCTAAAATCATGTCTTACAAAATTTCTAACATGTTACAAAGAGGTATGCACTTCAGAAGAGTAGCTTACTCTACTATTCGTAGAATTATGGGTGCAGGAGCTCAAGGTGTTGAAGTTACTATTTCCGGTAAAATCAGAGGTTCTAGGTCTGCTGTAGCTAAATTCGTTGAAGGATACATCAAAAAATGTGGAGAACCTTCCATCAGATTTGTTGAAGAAGGTTTCGCTACTGCTGAATTAAAACCTGGTGTATTAGGTATTTATGTAAGAATTATGCCTCCGGAAACTGTATTACCTGATTCAGTCGAAATTCTTCCTCCAAAAATGATCATCGAAGAAGATGGTGAAGTAATTGAAGAAGAAATCGATGTTGAAACCGAAGAAATCATCGAAGAAGAAATTATTGAGGAAGTTGAAGATCTCGACGAATTAGAAGAAGTTGTTGAAGAAGAGTCTACTGAAGAAGTAGAGGAAGACGATAGTTAAATATCAAATTTAATTATCCCGAAAGAGTTGGAACAATGGCGATTTTAAGAAGTAAAGAAATTTGGGACATGGAAGTTGATGAGATTCAAGA
>JAFUCN010000049.1 GCA_017459665.1 Methanobrevibacter sp.
ATGATAATGTAAATGATTATAATTTCGATTACACAAAAGTAATAGGTGAATAAAATGAAAACTGTAGATTGTATTTCATGTAAACAAGAAATTCCATTAACCGGACCATTTGTTGAATTCGAATGTCCTGTATGTGGAGCAAAAATAGCAAGATGTGAAAAATGCCGTACCTTTGGTCACGCTTACAAATGTGAATGTGGTTTTGAAGGACCATAGATATTTTATGGAGGAATTAGAATGGGTGAAGTATTAACAACTATGAAAATCATGCCGGACAGTCCGGAAATAGATTTAGAAACTATTAAAGAAGCTATCAAAACTTCAATGCCTGAAGGTGCTGAAATTCATGAAATTTCAGAAGAACCAATTGCATTCGGTTTAGTTGCTATAATTTTACAATTCATCACTGAAGATGGTGAAGGTGGATCCGAATCTGTTGAAGAAATGGTTCAAGCTATTGAAGGCGTAGCTAGTTTCGAAATTACTGGTGTTGGAAGATTAATGTAGATCTTTCAATTATTATTCTTTTTTTTATTTTACGATTTTTAAAATTTAGGCATACCTAAAAAAATAGAAACATTTATATACTATTCAAAACTACATATGTAATAGTGAGAAAAATTAGGTCTACCTAAAAATCTAATTTTGATTACTGAGTATTGTTTTAAACAGTACTGTACTCCGATTTTGTTAAATTAGTTTTTAACTCTCTTACTAGTTTAACAAAGCATATAACTACTCTCAGAAATTAAATATGGTCTCATATTTAATTTCATCTCTCTTTAATATTATAAAAACACCAAAAGGGTCCATTCAATTGGTGTTCTAATCTTTTTTTAATCAATGCCTTATTAACAATCTTTAAGTATTATGAATGAATAATATTAATCAATAAGTTTATAGTAGGTTATACTATGAAAAGAAGTCAAAAACTGATTATTTTAATTTTACTCGTGATTTTAGTCGCATTGCTTGCAACAATCGCCAGTGCCATATTCTTAAGTAATTCTACTGAGCTTAATGAAGGGGATAGGAATATCCTTGTATGTGCAATCGATGAAAGCGAATCAAGACCTGGAATGGGGGCTTGTGACATGGCATTCATCGTTCACTTGGAAAATGGTACTCTTAAAAATTACACAGCAGTATATCCTGGAGGACTGACACATCCAACAGAAGCAGAACCTGCTGAAGCCCAAGCACAAGGTGCTGGTTCAGCATTGCTGCTTCACGATGCATTCTGGTATGAAGACAATGCCCACTCAATGCAGCTTGCAAAGGAAATCGTTGAATACAATACAGGTGTTCAAATAGATTCTGTTGTAGCAATCAACAGTCAGGCATTGGATGCAATCCTTTCAGCAGCAAGTCCACTTGAAATAAATGGAGAAAATATTACTGCAAGCGGTATTGACATTATCCGTGAAGAAGACTGGGGTAATGGAATGTCAAGAGGAGATGCAGTGCTTGAAATCGTAAAAGCAGCCGCACAATCTGCAAAAGACCCTGATAAAAAATCAGCAATGGTAAATGCAGCACTTGACCAATACACCAAAGGAAATATCATAATGGACCAGGAAGGTGCATTTGCAGGATTACTTGCTTCAAAAGGAATTGATTCATTCTTTTAACAATTCCTTTTTTTTAAATTTTAGGTTCTAATTTTTTAATAAACACTCCCATAAATACCACAATCATCGGGAAAAACAATGTATATATTATCAAAAGCAGGCTTGAAGATATCACATCACCCATAACTGTCGAACCGGCCATCAGCATTATCAAACTTATCACAGGAGCCAGAATGGCTATAAACGTGTAGATTAAAATAAAGGAATTAAGCCTTTGGGAATACTCTTTCAGTCTAATCTGCATGTCAAATGAAATGTCCTTTGCAATAATCTCCAAGTTACTTGCAAGATTGCCTCCGACTCTTAAAGTTCCGACAATCTGATGTATGGCTCTTGTAAGGCTTTCGGATTTGATTCTCTCAGACATGTCCATTAATGACTCTTCGGTTGACTTTCCATATCTGATTTCCTCTAAAACCCTGCTGAACTCCCATGACAGCGATCCGTAATTTGCATTTTTAATAGTTGTCATCGCATCATGAAGGCCCTTTCCGGATTTAAGCTCAATTCCCATATGCCTTAGGGCGTAGGGAAGCTCATGGTTTATATCAAAATAGTTTCTCTCCTGCTTGATTTGGGGATATGTGAAAATAAAGATATATGTCATTGCCATTACTGTTAAAAACATCGCTCCAACTTCAAGACCAACAAACAATATCAGCACTGCAGAAACAATTAGAATTACAAAAATTGACTCCCTGTTTGCCATGTACTGTAGCAATACTTCTCGTAAACGGTCAATTGCCGTGTCTTCCTTTGGTTTTATTTTTACATCTTCAAACTTAAGCCTTGAAAATATCGCCATATTGAGTTCATTTGTTTTTCTTTTCCGTTTGAATTCAATATTTTTAAGGGACAGTTCACTGAAGAAATTAGCTAGGCTTAATATGACTCCTCCGATAAAAATAAACACATTGCTTAACATCAAATCACCTAATATAAAAGAATCCTGTTGAGGACTTTCCTTGGGTTTTTATAATACAGCTCTATAACATGATTGACATCTTCCACCGAACGGATTTCCTGGTTAATCATATGCTGCAGAACCAGCTTTCTGTTTTCGATTTCACCGTATAAATCATTAAGTGATTTTCCGCTGATTTCTGCAATGCGGGTCAAGGTCTGGCTTGAAACGCCAACATTTTCTATTTTATCCGTTTCAGGATTCCAGCTGAAAATCTTATTTAACTGTATTGTCTCACTTTCCATTCCAACAACTTCAACGACTTCGCTGATTCTTCTGTAGGACACTCCTGATGGAGTATAAATCCTGTTTTGCATTATGATAAAGTCAATGGCCTGAATCATTATCTTTGGAACAGACATTGGTTCTGTCGTAAGTCGTGTTATTGTTTCTCTGGCACTGTTTGAGTGGAGTGTTCCAAAGCCGGAATGGCCAGTATTCAATGCCGTAAAAAGGGTTATTGCCTCTTCAGCCCTTACTTCTCCAACGATGATTCTGTCAGGCCTTTGCCTTAGAGAATTTTTAACCAGGTCGTTCATTGTCAACTCACCTTTGTTTTCAACGTTTGGAGGTCTTGTTTCCATTCTGATAACGTGTTCATGAGGAATTTGAAGCTCTAAGGTGTCTTCGATTGTAATGATTCTTTCCTTTGGATTGATAAATGCCGAAAGTGCATTTAAGGTTGTTGTTTTGCCGGAACTTGTTCCTCCTGAGATGATTGCATTTGCGGATTTGACACCTAAACCGTCAAAGCACAGCCAGAAAAATGCAGCAAGCTCAATTGAGATTGTTTTCGAATTGATAAGGTCAATTATTGTCAGAGGGTCACGTTTGAACTTACGTATTGTAAGTGAAGGCCCATCAGCTGAAACTGGGGGTATTGTGGCATTGATTCTTGACCCGTCAATCAGTCTGCCGTCAAGTATTGGAGATTCCTGGTCTATGCGTCTGTTGATTTGTCTTGCAATGGAATCAATCAAATCCATCACTTCTTGTGCATCAGTAAAGTTGATGTTGGTTTTCATCATCCCATATTTTCTGTGATAGACAAAAACAGGCTTGTTTGTGCCTATAATCATTATTTCCTCCAGCTCATCGTCCTGGATTAGCGGATCTATTTGGCCGTAACCTGTAATGTCTCTTACCAGTTTCTTGGATAATGTGTCTCGGTAGTCCTGGGGAATGTTCTCCTTGGTGATGAGGAAATTATTAATTTCCCTTAATAAATTATTTTCGTCTGTTTGAAAGTTTTCATTGGTGTTCATTGCCCTGTCAACCAAATTTTCACGGATTTCTTTTAAAATTGCCTTTTCCTGTGGTGTATAATTCTGTTTAACCACGTCATATTGAGGAATAATTTCGTTATTGTTCATTTATAACCACCTTTTCATTTTGTATTTGATAATTAGTATTACTAATTTATAAATTTTTATTACAAATGACATCAATATTTTTAATACAAATCAATAATATAACATAATTGTGAGGGATTATCATGGATATCGACGAAAAAATAAATGCATTACATGAATGTGAAAACTGCACAGACATACAAATCAAGAAATTTTCACCTCTAAGGGACTTGATAGACTTTGATGAGCTTACAGGGGAATATATGAGATGTGAATGCGGAAAAAGACCTCTTGATATTGTAATGAGTCATATCCTAAAAATAATGATAGAATCCGAAATCGTACCTGAAAAGGCAACACTCAGACGTAACTCTCCGGTTCCACTATCCAACTTTTACTTTTCCAGCCTAAACCCACAGTTCATTGGAAAAAAGACACTTATTTTGCTGCATCCTGACTTTACAGATGAAGTGGCCATAAAATTAATGGATGAAGTGCCTGAAGTAGCATGCATCCTAAAGGGAAGTCCGCAAAATACAGTAGGGCAGTTTGACAGAGATTCACAGATTACTCATTTTGAAATACTTGCAGGCGATGATGAGCAAATCAACGTCATGAGGACACTGCTCGGTGAAAAAATAGTGCTTGTGAAAAAGCAATCAAAACACCACATAGAAGTTGCAATGACAACAGAAGACAAACTGGTCAGGCTTCACAACTACATAAAAAATAATAATGTCGAAAAAGGTGTAGCCATTGATGCAATGTGCGGACTTGGCGCACTTGGAATCTACATGCACAAATTGGGCTTTAAAAAAGTAATATTTAATGATATAAACCCTGAAATGGTAGATGCATTAAAAGATAACCTTAAACTCAACGGTATTGAAGAAGGCTTTGAGATTTACAATGAATCATTTGAAGATTTAAGTGTTGAACATGCCGATTTATGTGTTATAGATGCCTTTCCCGGAGCCGACATTGAAGAGATAACTAAAAAAGCGGAAAAAATAGCAGATAATGTGGTAATTATCTAGCTATAATTTATTATTCAATTTTAAAATAATATCAAACATTTTTTGAACATCTTCCGGAACATTTTTTTCGGTGACTTTAAAAGAAGCGAAATGCTTTTGATTTAAGTATTCCTGAGCAATGCTGCGCCCCATGAATTCCACACCTTCAAAATTCATGATAACTTCAGTAGTGTTATCATCAATATTATTAAACATTTCTTCTAACTCCTGTCTAAGAGCCATATTTTCTCCCAATTCTTCTTTTAGAACAATTTCCTTTATAGTCATGAATATCCCTTTCTTATAGATAATTATAGTTTAAGGGGATTTAAATATTTATATATGTCTACCTTTTCACTTAAGTGCATTCTTAAGCTTATTAAAGTTCCATTAACTGGTGTTTCATCAATAGTTTTCATATAAATATTATCTTTGGTTAGAAATACCAATCCTTTTCCAGATCCAATAAGTACACTACCATAACACCCATTCACTACGATATTTATAGTATTGTTTAGTCCTGTTCCTCTTTCAACAAATCCCAATTCATTTTTTGTGGATAAACCGTTAATTGCTTTAAGTATTGCATCACAATCATTTTTAATAGCATAATTTGCATTTTTCAATGAATTGGCTATGTTTATGCCGTTATCAATGAAACTGATGTCTTTAAAATCAGGATAAGATTTTCCCATTACGAGGCCTCTTTTAAATTGGGAATGTTCATAAATATTATTCCTAAGCTCATGAACAATAAAATTAATAACATTCTTGTTGTTTTTGGGAATTTCTAGTCCATGTAGTAGCTCATTTTCGAATGTGGTCACTTTTTCAGGCTCAATTTTTCTAATTGTTTTCAGATTGTCGAGTCTTAAACCATCATTGCAGATTAATAGTGTTGCAATAGTTGGACTTAAGTTTTCACAGTCGATTATTTCAAATTCATCATTTCTTATTTCTTCATATTTTTCAAATTCGTTTAGTAATGTTTTTTCCATATTCTCACCTAAATAAACATTTGCATATAAATCACAATAGCTGGAATAATCAAAACTCCCATCAGATGGGATTTTCCAATGCCGATGTAGTGGGGAAGCATTCCCATGGCCGTTGAGGTAACCAAAGCTATTGTCATATAAATGATGGGGGCCTGATAATAAAAGATAAAGATATACAATATCACAATCTGGAGAATGATTACTCCGATAGAGAGTTTTTTATAATCAACGCCACCCATAAGTCTGGAGAAGGAATCGCCAAGTTTTAATGATAGAACTAATGAAACTGACACTGCAAGAAGTGAGGCAAAAATGAATATTATCAGATGATTTAGACCCATTTCAAAAAGCAGGTATGACATGTAGACTGCTATTCCGCTTCTCGGATTTCCGATAATATAAATTGCAATCAGAGAAAAAAGACAGTCTGAAATGTTCAAGCCTGATGTTGCAAGAAGAAAGTTTACGGTATCGTCATCGTCCACGTCACTTGCTCCGCTCACTGCCTGGGCAATCACTGTTCCCTGAGCCGGTCCGAATCCTGGAAGAAAACCTAAAATCGCTCCGGTAATTCCGCCTGCAAATATGCTTTTGAACTTATTAAAGTCAATGTCCAAGTCATAAAAGGGGTTCTGGTGCGGAATAGTTGATGAATCGTTAAGACTGAACAGTATGGTGCTTATTCCGAAAAGACCTGAAAATGTGCACATTAACGTAACGCCTGATGAAACAGGGGTCTGAAATAAAATCCAACCCAAAATTCCGGATAATGTAAAAAGAAGCAGCGCCCATAGAAAATCCCTGAAATTGGCTGTCAGCTTATGGGTTAAATAGATTGAAGCAACCAGCAGAATAATCCATGTGTAGGGTTTTGTCAAGTCATGAAGTATCGGAAGGGCTATTGAAAATATCGGAAGCATCAGGATTGTTACAAGTATCGCTCCAAAGCCGCCGACGCTGACAATTCTTATGACTTCTTTTGATCTGCCTTCCAAAACCATTCTGTGGCCTGGAAGGATTGATGTTGCAGTTCCCTCCTGGGGCACACCCAAAAGCATTGACGGGATGAATTCGATTAATGCATGGGCTATTGACATCGAAACAAGCATAACGCATAAAAATTCAGGCGACAGGAACCCTAAAAGCAGTCCTGAGGAGGCAAATATTATTGCACCTGCAGTATTGACGTGAATTCCTGGAATCATCCCTGTTGTTGTACCAATCAATATACCTATAAAACAAGCAATCACTAACTCTATCATAGCTATTAATTATTCAAACTATAATTTATAGTTTGTTGAAGCTATTTCGTAATATTTAGGCGATTATGGAAAATTGAAGTCATTTGGTAAAATTGTGATGGTTTTGAAAAATTGATGTCACTTCGTAATGGTTTTGGAGAATTATGATTAGAATTTTTCACGATTGAATAATAATGATTTCATTGAAATTTTAGACAATAACTCAAGCAGGTCTTCACGGGACATATTTAACTCTTCACAAATCATATTGTCCCATTCCTTTTCCTTTTCGATTAGAAATTCTGAAGTTTCGATTCCTTTTTTGGTTAAATTGATTTTATATGCTCTTTTGTTGTTCTCATCGACTTCTCTTGTAATCAGTCCTTTTTCTTCAAAATCCTTAAATGCTCTTGATACTCCGCTTCTGTCCATCAGGCAGGCCTTTGCAATGTCTGACTGGTTGGTGCCCATTTCATAATATAAAAACAACAGCATATAATACTGGCTAGGCAGTATGTCGGTTTCATTTTTAATGTGTTTGTTTATGTAAAAGTCATGGGTTTTGTTCAATGTAATCAAATGATTTATGAGAAACGGGGAATCATTTATTATATCGTCATATTCAATCATAATATCGCCTATTATATAATAATTATACTATCAAATATTAAATACTATTTGTAACAAATTATGCACATGGACACTAAAAAAATCATTATCATTATAGCCATCATTGGTATTTTCCTGGTTTTGGCAGGCCCGGTATGTGCAAAGGAAAAGGTGAAAATTAAAATCAAAACCGCAGACCATCCCTTTACAAATAAAGGTTACATTGTAATTAAACTTGTTGACAGTAAAGGAAAGCCAATCAAAAGTAAGGGAACAATTCACTATAGAATCACCGATGAATTCGGTAACTATAAGTGGGCTTATAAGCCATATAACGGCGAAATCCAGTTGAAATACAGTGTCGGCAAATACAAGGTCAAGGTTAAGTTTGACGGGGATTCACACTACAAGAAAGCCAAGAAAACCAAAACGATTACAGTAAAAAGCAGCAATTTCAATGCATATACTTATTATGATGACCATCAATGGGGACTGAATCAGGAAATAGACGATTATATTGAGTATAACTACTGGGATGAGGAAATCTACGATGATGCTGCCACTTACGACGGCGAAGGATATTAGACGGATTGTTCGGAAATGAATATGTTTATAAAATATAATTTATAAAACTCATTTTAGTTATTGGTCTTTTTAAATATTGGGGGTTCTATTTATGAAGATTGCGTATTTTAATTATGATAACGAAAAGCTTTTTGAAATCAAGGTGGATAAACTCAAATCTATAGAAGATGAATATGTCATAAAAGATGTTCCGCCAATAATGGAAGGAACAGTTGAGTTTCTAACTAATCTTGGGGAGGAAATATTTGTTTTAGCACCATACAATGATGGTGAAGACTTTTACCTGAAATTCTTTAATCATGTGGAATACTTTAAAAATGGGGACAACAACTTCAAAATAGGCACACTGATATCCCATACGATTGGCCGTAGGGATGAAGAAGACAATTTCGTGAAAATGTTCAGGGAGTTATACCAGACTGGCGAAAAGAAGACTGGAATACTTAAATACATGAATGATGATGGTAAATTAATCAAATACATTGATTTTTGCTACTTTATGATGGGGGATTCAATAGTTTCAATTCATGAAGACAAAACCGAAGTTAAAATGTACAGGGACAGCACATTGAATGATGAGGATTTAGGTGTTGCCATTGTGCAGAACGGCAGGTTTGTTGAACTGAACGAAAACTATGCAAGTTATATCGGCAAAACAAGAGAAGAGATGTTGGGCAGGGAGTATTCCTTTAAAGGCATGCCTTCAGATAATGTGGACGAGATTAAAAAGGAAATTGATCTTCTCGCACAACAGAAAAAAATGTTATACAAGGTTCCTCTTGTAGCATATAACAGTGACGGTAGCATAAGATTTTTCCTGAATGCAGAAGGTTCATACATCAGTTATGACAATCTGCCTGCTGTACTGATAAAAATCAGGGATCTAACTCAGCAGGAAAGAGATAAAAACAGGATAGAAAATGACAATGACTCAAAAACTCAACTTAAATATACTTTTGAAAGTTTGGCCAACCATTCAAAGACAGTCATTTCCTTTGGAACATACTCTGGTCAATTAATTGTTTCTGACAACTTCTATGATGTCATTGAAGATGAAAGTAGATCATATCCATTTAATCCGGATACACTAAAAGAGTTTATCCTTGGCGAAGATTTGGAACTGTATGATTCAATGATTGCTTCACTAAGTCCGTCAAATCCTGAAGTGGAATTTACAACAAGCATAATGACCCTGAAACTTAACATCAGATATATCAGACATCACATTAAACGCATCTATGATTTGGATGGAAATGCTGAAAGCTATGTTTCAGCACACACAGACATCACTGATGAAGTATCATACACCAATTCATTGAAAAAACAGATTTACGATAAGAATGAAACCATAAAAGACAAGGATATTGAAATTAAAGAAGCTCACCACAACATTAAAAACAGCTTAAACATTCTGCTGTCACTTATGCGCATGGAGGAATATAACAACATTCCTCTCGAAGACATTCTAATGGATACCAAGACACATCTAAAATCAATTAGTGTGATGCATGAGAAGATATACAAATCAGAAAATCTGGTCGACATAGACTTAAAGGAATATATCGATTCCATTGTAGAATCACTGTTCGATATTTATGCTTCAAAAATTCAGTATATCTCCAAAGTGGAGGATATAAAATTAAATTCCAAACAGGCAAAATCTCTTGGATTGATAATCAATGAAATGATTAACAACACCGTAAAATATGCATTTCCTGATGGTGATGCCGGAAAGGTCGAAATAAAAATTGGACGTCTTGACAGGGATATTGAAGTGGAATACCGTGACAGCGGTGTTGGAATACCTGACAGTGTTGATTTTGAAAATCCAACCAGTCTGGGTTTGACTGTTATTCAAAACCTCACAAAACAGATTGGCGGTAATATAAGTTATGTCTATGACAATGGGACATGTATAAGCATTGTATTTACTGAAGCCGAATAACTCTAAGTGGAATAGAGTTTATATGAAAAAATAGATAATAAATTGGTGTTTGAGGAGAGTTAAACACCAATTCGTGTTTTTTTGGAAAATTATATTGGCAGATTTTATTACTTACGAGCGTATTTCTCCACCAATTCCTTTGATATATTCTTCAACATATGATTTGTCTTTTTCATCAAATAGTGTGTAATGGAATGTGTATTCTGTTTTTGAATCAGTAATATTTGTATTAATGATTTCTGCATCGATTACAGGTTCAATATTTTTAAACATATGTATTAAATATTCTTTATTACACTCTGAAGGTAGCAGCACGTTTAAATTGGCATGTTCGAGTTTAAGGTTGTTTTTTTTCCAGTCATACAGTTCACTTTCAGAGAGTAGGTCTACATTGGAAATGTTCAAGGTGACTTTTTCACCGCCTGTATCAAGCACTACATTTTTTGAGGTGACTTTCTCTACAGTTCCCACATATGTCTTTTGGGTATGGGAGTGGCATATGCCCACTTCTTTACCGATTGATTTTGTCAGTATGTTTGCTTTTTGTGAGGTCATGCTTATTGCCTTATCAGAACGAATCAATGCTTCTTCCTTTTCATCCAAATGCTGTGCTGATTCAACTATATTTTTTACAAAGTCTTCCTCATCGCCATCTTCAATTAGGCTGGAGAGATATATGCTTTCTTTAATAAGTGCTTTTCTTGCATTTTCTGTTTCCTTATTGTTTTTCTGTATTGAATAGTAAAGATAAGGATTTTGATAAACAATACGGCTTACCATATCAAGCATTAAACTGTAAACTGGACTGGAAAAGTTTCTTGATTCTTTAACATTTATATTCAGTTTTCTGATTGTTGAAGCCAATGCGATAAATGAGAAATGTGTCAGTCCTTGAACGATGCTCATGTACTTGTCATGCTCTTGGGGTGTTGTAATGACAATTTCACAATTGGCCTTATTTAAAAAGTCTTTGATTCTACCTAACCAGTTGTTTTGTCTGTTTTCAAAGGGGGTCAGTACGATAATTTGTCTTTCAAGTGTGGGAACTCTTGGACCGAACATTGGATGGCAAGGCATTATTTCCACATTTTCAGGTGCGTATTTATCCAAAGCTTCTGCAGCTTCAGTCTTAATGCTTGCAACGTCCATCAGAAGTGATCCTTCAGGAGCATGTGGTGCAACTTCTTTAATGGTATCTACCATGAATTCTATGGGAACGCAGAAAAGAATAATGTCTGCATCTTTAATGGCATCGATATTGCTGTTGTTATAGTTTACATCTAATTCTTTAGCTATTTCTTTGCCGGATGTTTCATTACGGCTTGTAATTGTGATGTTGAAATCATTTTTAAGGTGTTCTGCCATCCATTTGCCAAGGCCCCGTGTGCCTCCAATAATTGTCATGTTTGATTTGTCAATCATATTATTCCTACTATTTTAATCTCTTTAATTAATTATGTCTTTTGATTATATGTTTTTTAGTTAATTAGATAACATGATAAATTAATGCAAAATTTATAAGATTTCATTGGTTTTTAAAAATAATAATCGTTTTTTAAGTGTTTAATCTATTCTGCAATATCTAAAAAAAAGAAAAAAAATGGTTTAATATGCATCAGCATACAATAAACCGATAGCTCTGTATAAAAACAACATTATAAATGGAATTCCAATAAACATGCCTATGAAAACGCCAATATATGGAATCAATCCAATCAGTCCGATGACAACTGCCAAAGCAAATGCAATTATATAAATTACAATTAATGTAACAATAATTTTTACAAAGCCGACTTTTGACATGTCCTTTAGAATTTGTTTAAATCTCAGGCCTTCGATTCCGCTTCCGGATTTTGCAAATCTGACAAGTCCTGTAAATGCCATCAATGAAAATATGATAAATAATATAATTCCAATAATTAAAGTAACAGTTAATGCATTGGTGAATGTGGCCATTGTTGATTGAGGAACAGCAGCCATTATCATGGTAAAATCGCTTGCACCATTAGATATGGCGTCAATGCTGGCATATACTATTTCAGTAAATGAGGTAAACAGTCCGCTTGCAGAAGCAACGATTATGATGATGACTGCAGGTATGATGAAATAGATTATGTCTAATATCAATGCTTTAATTCCATTGACAAACTGTTTTACATAATCAAAATCTGGAAGTATCTCATCACCTTCCACTCCACCTTTAATGACATCAACTGAGTATCCTAAAACTATAAATGACACGATTAAAGTTACAAGACTTAAAATTAGAGTCAAAGTGTCATTCTTTAATCCGTATGATGGAAGAATTGTAGATAAACTCATTAGAATAATCAAAACACAGAATATTAAAAACTTTCGAGTATCGCTGAGAGGATATTTAATGGCATCCATTATAATTTCACGTAAATTCATATTTATCACATACCTAACTCTTGACAATATATATATTTTTAGACAATAGTATTTAAAATTTAAAGTATGTAACTAAAAACCAACTAATTTACAAAACAAATGTTCGGTGTTCATATTATCTCAAATAGCCATAATTTTAATATATATGGACAATATAAACTATTAATACAGAGGCATATTATGAACAAAAAAATTGTTACATTGATTCTTGTTATATTGGTTTCCTTTTGTTTTTTAAGCATTGTCGTAGCGGACAATGTCACAAATGATGATAACAATACAACAGATCATAACAGCACAATCGATAACGATAATCATGTCGATAAAAACAAGACCTCAGATAAAAACAAAACGGATGATAAATCCAAAAAGGACTATATTCTAGCTAAAGGAAAAGGAAATAACATTAAATTTAGCGATGGATTTAGAGGATTTATTCTCGATTATTCGAAATCTCCTGCAAGTTCAGGAGATGAATTCAAACATGTCTCCACATCAAAGGCCAGCAATTCAAACACATTGAAGCTAGCTATTATCGAATGCTACAAACAGAATTCAACAGACCAGATTGGAAAAATAATGGCTGATTTTGTAAAAACAGGTTCCTCCAATACCAAGGTCGGTGAAGCGGTAGCGGCTTCACATGAAAAAGTAAGCGACCATGAAGTTGTTAAAATAAACAAGCATACTGAAGCAGTTTTTGATTTTGAAGTTTTAAAATCTGTATCTGGCAATGAATCAGATTATTTTGCATATAAAGTATCATTTAAAACAATAAGTGATGATGAAAAACCTATAAATCACACCAATTATTTAACTAATGTAACTAATTCAACAAACGTTACCAATACAACCAATACGACCAATACAACAAATGTTACTAATTTAACCAACATTACAAATATGACTCTGTCAATGGATAATGAAACAAATGCAACATTCCTTCAGGACTTATATGATTATTTGGCTTTCCTGGCCAATATGTTCTATGATGCATGGCAACCTATTATCGATACATTGATAAATGACTTTTTAATGATGATTAATGCTTTTGAAGAACTGACCGCGCTGTTTGAAGAATTTATGGCGGAGATTCAGTCTTTGATGGATGCTCTTGGAGAACTTTTAAACATGCTTGAATCGATATCGAAAGAACTTGAGGGTCTTTTAAAATTATTAGGTATTCTGCTGACTGCTATTGGGCAGCTTTTAAACTTGCTTGGAGCCATATGGAATTTCATTGTAGGACTGATTTCCTCAATTATTTCACTTATACAGCAACTTATAGGATTGCTGTCTGGTTTAATAAATTTCCTTTTGGGTTTAATCAATCAATTATCTTCCTTAATTCAAGCGATTTTTGCCTTCTTGAACTCAGTTGGTAGTGCCTTGATTAAAGTTATTGAAAATGCAGCAATCCTAATAACTACATTTGTGATTATTGCATTTGGAGCATTTGTTTACAACAGAATAAGATAATACATCTTATTCATTTCTTTTTTTATTAAATAATTTGTTAAATCGATTTTGGTGGCATCTTAAGTTTCATTATTAATTTTTAGAATTTCATACTCAAAATTCCAATTATTTGTGTTAAATGTAATAGTATCATTTATCATTATTTTTGAATAATCCTCTTTACTTACTTCAATATCTCCAAAATCAACAGTATGTATAATTCTACTGCACAGGTTGTAACTATGTATGATATGTTTGTCATCTACTTTAGTAGTAATTACTTCTGCTGAAACTGGACTTAACAACATTATTGTTAATAGGAATATGATTATTAATCTTTTCATTCTTTGCCTCCTTTTATACAAAATGTGCTCCATTTAAACATGTATTTTTTTCTTTTTCATTAATTTAATCTATCTGATAATTTAATATTAGTACGTAATGCTCTAGAATCTTATATATTTGTGGAAATATGTAGATGTGAACTCTTGTTTAGAATATGTTTTGTGGATGTATGGATTCAAGAAAAACTTTCTGATTTAAAAATAAGGAATTTGGTCAAAAATTTACTTGCAGATTCCATTCAATAAAAAATGAAAAAAATAGCTTGATTAAGCTATTATAAAGTCACTAATGGCATCTTTATCATTTGATGCAATCAAAACTACACATTTGTCTTTTGAATAAACGAAAACATAGTCATTGTCATCAAATTCCATGAAACCACCTACATTATTAATGGTAGTTTCATTAGAAAAATCACCTAAGATATCATCTGCATCTAGAGAGCTGTAATTATAAACATATAGTCCTACTTCAGTGTTATCTTTAACGTAGACTTTTCCGTCAAAATCATATCCTTCATCTATAAATTGCTCAATTATGTTGAAGGTATTTGTAGAATCTTCTTTATAACCTGCCGGAATATTAAAATCTATTCCTTTTATTGTTACAGTTTCATCTCCGCCGCCAAAAATGTCTGCGAATTCAAAAGCGGATACTGCACTTATGCTTGCTACAACAATCAACAATACAAATACTGTTAATATTTTTTTGTTCATCATTTGCCTCCGTATATTTAATTTGATTTTGATATTAAAAATTTTCATGTTAAATAAACTAAAAATAATCATTAAACCTCCCGACCAAGAAGTCGGGAGTGTTCGTGCATATTATGGATAATTAAAAACTTTAAAAAAATAAATATAAGCAATCAGAAGATTGCTTATTTAACTTCTATTCAAGATATAATTTTACACCTTGGATGATTAAAGCTACACCAATGATAACTGCAGCGAAAAGAGGTTGATCGATTGATAATCCTCCAAGAGCAAATGATATAATACCTAAAATTATAATCAATATAGAAGCGATTTTTCCAAATTGTGAATCTGAAATAAGACCAACAATACCTGCTATAATCATTAAGATACCTATGATGTAGAATTGTAATCCGAAAATGAATGATAGTGCAGTAATGTTAAATAGGAATACCAACCCGACAAGGATGGCAAGAATTCCAACAATGATATTGACTGCTGAAAATTCGGATAGTATAAATGCTAAACCAAAGAATATTAAACTTAATCCAATAAAGATGGATAAAAATGCAGTACTAAAAATTGGACAAATTATAAAAATTAATCCTAAAAGTATTGATAATAATCCAGATATTTGATTTGATTCCATTTTTTCCTCCAAAAATTTAATTATATATTAAAAAGGGAAATGAGAGTTAAACTCTCATTGTTTTTTCGGTTGCAACCGCAACGTTGCAATAAATACAACTACCAGCAGAATGGCCGTTACAATCATTACGAATCCCATAGCTTCTTGAATAATGGTATCTACAGCTTTCACAGTAGTACTGTCTTGTGTAATATTATCTGTACCTGCGGTTTGGAGGTAATTTGCTGCATCATCAAAGAATTGTGCGTCACCTGAATGGTCCGGTGCATACATATCGATTGCAGTGGAAAGACCTCCCATAACTCCAAGAATTAAAATTACTCCAATAATTGCTGTACCCATTGATTCACCTAATGTCTGAGTGGTTGTAAGAACACCAGATGCGTTGTTTTCATTTTCCTTAGGAATGTTGGCCAATGAAATGTCTGTACTTAAAGACATTACGAAACCAAGTCCAGCACCCAATACAAACAATCCAGGCATTAAATCATACATTGATGTGTTCAATCTGAATTGGAAGCTTAAAATCACACATCCAATGATTGCGATTAAAGATCCTAATGCTATAAGTTTCTTATGACCAACTTTAGTGGATAAACTTGGAGCTGCTATTGCAAATATGAGCAGACCTATAGTCATCGGAAGTGTGGTCAAACCTGTATTTAAAGCATTTAATTGCATTACACTTTGCAGGAACAAGGAAACAGCAAACAATGCTCCTCCCATTGCAAGACAACCAATTAATCTAATGATTGCTCCTACACGTAAATTTCTGTCTTTGAATAATCCCATATCAAGTAAGGGTACTTTACCGTTACTTTTTCTTCTGCCTTCAAACCATGTAAATGCTGCTAAGATAATTAAACCTGCAACGATTACCATTATGCTGGTTGAAGTATCTTTTGTGAGCATTAAAATACCCCATACAAACAAGACAAGTCCTATTAATGAAATAATAGCACCAGTAATCTCTAAATCGCTTCTGGATTCTGTAGGTTCGAAATCAGGTATTTTACTTTGCATTATTAAAATAAATATTACAAATACTAATTCAATTGCGAATCCCCATCTCCAACTGAAAAATGTTGTCATAACCCCACCGAAGAGCGGACCGACAGCAGCGGAAATGGAAACCATTACACTTTCAATTGCTAAAGCAAATGTACGTTGTTCACCATGATATATTCCACTTATAAGGGAAACAGTAGCAGGTGTCATTAATGCTCCTGCAATACCTTCAATTAATGCCCATCCAATAAATAATACTGGTGTACTCCAACTTATTGCTGCAGTAAATGTACCGATACCATAAAGCACAGTACCGATTATGAACAGTTTCTTTTTTCCAACTATGTCCTGAAGTTTCGTACTCAGGAGCATGAATGCAGCAGTAATCAGAGTATAAAAGGACATAATCAATTGAATGGTACTAACATCAGTATTCAGGTCAACTACAACCTTAGAAATACTAACATTCATGAATGTAGCATCCAATGTTATAATAAATGAAGCACAAGCCACTAATATTAATGGAATCCATGAGTGTTGCTTAACAGTTTCATTCATTTTCCTTAATCCTCCATATAAATATAAAAATTTTTAAGAAAATATTAACAAATAATCGTGATTAATATGTCCAATATTTTTCTTATTAATATTTATTCTTTTATTGTTTTATAAAGTTTTTGTTGTTTAATGAACAAAAACAGAGATGTTATTTGTAATTTTCCAATTTATCCGAACGTTTGTTCACCCTATCAATTTTAAACTGACCGAACGCTCGTTCTCCATATCATTTAAAAACTATAAAATATAAATTGTTATATGTATGAATACAAAAAAATTAATTTTAGAAAAAACTTTAAAATTAATGATTGAAAAGCAAAATTCTCTAGTTTCAATTAGAGAAATCAGTGCCGAGACTGGAATGGCTATCGGTGGAATATATCACTATTTTTCAAATAAAGAAGAAATATATAATGAAATTACTGAAAGATACTTTATAAATTATATCAATTTTGATATGGACAAACTCCGAGAGATAAATGGAAATTCAAAAGAGAAAATCCACGATGCTATGGCTGAAATGTTTAAACAAAAGCAAACTGGAATGGAATTTGAAACGATTGATGATGTGGATTACAGGATTATAATGGATGTTTTAACTTCAAATGGTTTTACTTATGAAAATTCTCAGGAGATTTACAAAGGAGTAATAAAAGAATTGATGGAATTCTTCACAGAAATTGTTGAGGAAGGTCAAGAAAACAGACAAATCCGGCAAGACCTTCCAACAGAAGACATTGTAGAGTCTTTAATCCGTATGTATCTGGGAATTCAATATCAATGGGACATATATTGGATTGATGACATGGTTTCAACCTTTGAAGACAATTTCGATTTGGAATGGGAAAAGATAAAATTTAAAGAATAATCAATGAGAATAAACAACATAATGTGGTTAGATGAACACTAAAGACTTGATTCTTGAAAAAACACTTAAATTAATAGTGGATAAAGGTACAATTGACATTTCAATCAGTGAAATTCGAAATACCACAGGATTGACAACTGGTGGTATATATTATCATTTTTCAGATAAAAGCGACATATTTGAAGCGATTTTGCAAAGGTATATGGTAGATTATATAAAAATGGATTTTGATAAAATCATCCTTGAAGGTTCATCAAGGGATAGGATTCATGATGCATTGCTTTATATTTTGAATCACTTCATAAACGGCGTGGAAATTGAAAGCATCAATGAAAAAATCAATTATAGGGATGTAATAATTCTTTTAACTGCAACAGGATATGCAGAAGATGAGGTTAGTGGCATAGTTTCACAAACAGGAAAAGATATTGGAATGTTTTTAACTGATCTTGTCGAAGATGGCAAAAGGAAAAATGAAATCAGACAAGACTTTTCAACTGAAAACATTGTTGAATCATTGGTTATAATGTTTATGGGAATTCAATATGAGTGGTTAATTTTTGCAAATGATGATACTGATTTCATTTTTGAGAAAAACTTTGATATGACTTGGCAGGCCATCAAGTTCCAGTAAATCAGTAATCTTCGATAAGTATAACTCTCGTAACATTGCCTCTAAACTGATATTTATAAACCTACCTATTTTAATTGAATAGCTGCATATTTCAAACATTTTAAAATGTTGTCATGTGATTATTTTCCACATTAACATTAGACATATCTATTAAACTTCTTTTCCGGAAACAGTTCATATATATCGCTGTGTAAAATCTATTCCAAATCAGGAAAACCTCACAGTTAATGTTAATATGGATTCAAAAAAATAAAAAGTAAAAAAATAGCTATTATAATTTTAACATTAACATTTGATTATCTTAATAGAAATTAGGATATTAAAAATTTTAATTTACATTCTCACAATTGATGTATATGCAATGTTTAAAGTAAATTAATTTCCCATACTTAAAAACATTTCACCAGATGATGGTTAAAAAATTGTTTTACTAATATTGATCTGGAACTGTGAAGTATATTGAATGAAAATTGGTTTAAAAAAAGAGAAATATGGAAATAACTAATTTCCATATTATTCAATGTTAATTTTACCTTTTTTAGTTACTTTGTCGTAGTAGGAGTTGCCCTTGAAGGTTATAGTGTATTTGATTTTTGTTTTCATTGCCAGTTTTTTGCTAAGCTTAAATGTAACTACTCCCTTACTGTTGGTTTTGGCAGTGATTGTCTTTTTACCTTTGATTTTTTTACCTGATAATTTGAGTGTCACTTTAATCTTTTTCATGGCTTTATTTTTGCTGTTTTTCAAAGTAACTTTTATGTTTTTAGTTTTCTTGGACTTTTTAAATTTGTAAGTCTTTTTGGTCTTGAGGATTTTTACCGCTTCTTTTTTAACTGTTATTTTAGCAGTTGTAGTTGAAGCAGCATAATTAATGTCTCCTGCAAATGTAATTGTTACGTGTTTTGTTCCTGCGGATTTGAGCATTGCTTTGGTTAGGCTGAATGTTGCAACACCATTGGGCTGGCTTACAGCATTGTAGTTTTTACCGTTGATTGTTATAGTAACTGTTTTTCCCGCAACAACTTTGCCTTCACAGTCTTTAAGAGTCACTGAGTATTTTCCACCATAGTTTATCACATAAGTTTTAGCTGCTGCAGTGATTGCAGTGTCTAGTTTTAAAACTGTGAAGTTAGCCAGTTGGAAACTCTTGGTGTATTTTTCACTTCCGTTGTAGGTCACTTTGACATCATCATAATCACCAGCATCCAAGACAGAGATTTTGATTGTAGCAGTGCCGTTAACAACATCAGCAGTGTATGTTTTATTGTTGATTACAACATATACTGACCCTTCATTTAACTCCTTGCGGTTTTCTTTTACACTAACTTTTATTTCAACTGTGTTTGGGTATGTAACATTGTTGACTAATATGTCCAGATTAACATAAGTTAGTGGAGTTATATTTTCAGGAGATACATTTTCAAGGATTACGCTTGCATTATTGGTTGTGACGATATCATTACTGCCATCACCGGCTACATTGTTTTTGAAGTTGGTGTTGCTGACTTTTGAATCACCGTTAAATCCTAATGCTCCAGCACTATAATCTGCCTTGTTATCTGTGAAATTACAATTTGTTATGTTACTTTGAGTGTAAGAATAAACTGCACCACCCATAGTAGTTACAGTGTTGTTGTTAAAGTTACAATTCAGGATATTACCGGAATAAATGTCAACTGCACCACCATGAACAATAGCAGAATTATTATTGAAATTACAATTAATCACACTACTTTCATTATTTAAATAAACAGCACCACCATATTCTGCGGTGTTGCTGGTAAAATTACAATTTTCTACAGCACCAGTATTATTAAAGTAAATTGCACCACCATATAAACTGGCAGCATTGGCTGTGAATTTGGAGTTGCTAATTGTTAATTCACCACTTGCAGAATTAATAGCACCTCCTTGTCCTTTATTCCCGTTTGCTTTATTGTTTGTGAAATTACAATTTTCAACACTACCTGAAGACATCCTTATAGCACCACCCCATTCAGAAGCGGTGTTATTGATGAAATTACAATTTTTTACAGTACTCTCATCATAGATGAAAAGTGCACCTCCATCATTGGATCCAGTGTGATTAGCAAAATTACAATTATCCACTGTACCTCCCATATAGAAGTAAGCTGCTCCTCCACGACCAGAAGCTTTGTTGTCTGTAAAATTACATTTTGTTATGGTACCCTCATCAAGGAAGTAGATTGCTCCTCCACGATTGGAAGCGTTGTTGTTGGTAAAGTAACAGTTTTCAAAACTACCTGATCTAATCCAGACAGCACCACCATTTCCATTGGTTGCGGTGTTATTAGTAAAATCGCAATTTTCTACAAAGCCTTCACTATTAAGGTAGATTGCAGCACCACTATTAGAAGCAGTATTATCAGTAAAATTGCAATTTTCTACATTACTTTTACTATTAAAGTAAATTGCACCACCATATCTGGATGCAGTGTTGTTGATGAAATTACAATTTTTTACAGTATTCATATCATAGATGTAAAGTGCACCTCCGTCATTGGATCCGGTGTTATTAGTAAAATTACAATTTTCTACTGTACCTCCTACATAGAAGTAAGCTGCTCCTCCACGACCAGAAGCTTTGTTGTCTGTAAAATTACATTTTGTTATGGTACCCTCATCAAGGAAGTAGATTGCTCCTCCACGATTGGAAGCGTTGTTGTTGGTAAAGTAACAGTTTTC
>JAFUCN010000050.1 GCA_017459665.1 Methanobrevibacter sp.
ATTACTTTCGATGAAGTAAAAAGATTCTTAAAACCAGAACCTATTATTTCCTCTATCCAAAAAGGAAGTATTGTTGAGCTTATTTCTGGTCCATTCAAAGGAGAAAGAGCAAAAGTGGTTCGTATTGATGAATCACGTGAAGAAGTCGTTCTTGAGTTAATAGAAGCTGCAGTACCGATTCCGGTTACTGTTAAAGCTGATCAAATTAGAATAATTCAAAAGGAGGCTGACTGATGGCTAAAGATACAGTCGAAGTACTTATCGAAGGTGGTACTGCAACTCCTGGACCACCATTAGGACCTGCATTAGGACCTTTCGGTATTAACATGATGCAAGTTGTAGAAGAAATCAATAAAAAAAGTGCTGACTTTGCAGGAATGAAAGTGCCTGTTAAAGTTACTATTGACAGAGACACCAAAGATTTCGAAATTGAAATCGGTACTCCACCAACAACTGCTTTAATCATGGAAGAATTAGGCATCGACAAAGCTTCTCATGAACCAGGTTTAGACATTATCAATGACTTACCTATTGAAACCGCTTTAAAAATCGCTAGAATGAAATTCGATTCATTATTATCTAACGATTACAAATCAGCTGTTAAAGAAGTCATGGGAACCTGTGTAAGTATGGGATTATCTGTTGACGGTAAAGACCCAAGAGAAGCACAAAAAGACGTAGATGCTGGAAAATATGATGATATTTTAGTAGAATAGATATCAATTAAAATTAAAAATTAAGTTAATAAATACAGTGTATATGATGCTGTAATTCAATTATGGCGGATATACTGTTTTTAATTCATGCAATCGTTTAAGAATTTTTTTCTTGCAATGATCTCATGAAACCAAATAAATCCATTGAACATTAAATGTTCATGGGGGATGAATTAATGACACAAGATGTAGTTAACGCGGTGAAGGAGGCAAAAGAACAATCAAAGCCGAGAAACTTCACTGAGTCCGTAGATATTATTATTAATATCCGTGACTTAGATGTCAGAAAGCCAGAAAACAGGTTTAATGAGGAAGTTACTCTTCCTAACGGCCGTGGCAAACCGATTAAAATCGGAGTCATAGCTGATGGGGAACTCATTGTTCAAGCTAAAGATGCTGGCCTTGACACTGTAATTAACAAAGCGGATTTAGAAGAGTTTGGAAAAGACAGAAAATCAGCTAAAAAAATGGCTAACTCTGTTGATTTCTTAATAGCTCAAGCTGATATGATGCCACTCGTTGGTAGATTCTTAGGTCCTGTATTAGGTCCTCGTGGAAAAATGCCAAAACCAGTGCCTGCAAGTATCAAATTAGATCCTCTTTTAGAAAGATTACAAAGTACTGTCAAAGTTGGTGTAAAACAACAAGCAAGTATTCAAATTGTTGTAGGAAGCCAAGACATGTCAGACGAGGATATAGCTGAAAATGTGGAAACTGTTCTTACAGTCTTAGACCGCAATTTAGAAAAAGGAAGAAGTCAAATAAAGTCCATGTTTATTAAAACAACTATGGGACCAGTAGTGAGGGTGATCTAATGGCTCATGTTGCTGAATGGAAAAAGGAAGAAGTCCAAGAGCTAAAAGGTATCATTGACCAATACGACGTTGTCGGTATTGTCGATTTAATGAACATTCCTGCAAAACAGCTCCAAGAAATGAGAAAATCTCTCAAAGGAAAAGCTGTAATAAGAATGTCCAAGAAAAACCTTCTTGATTTAGCTTTTGAAGATTGCAATGCTAGTAAAAACAACATTGTTGATTTGTCTGAACATATGGATGGTCAAGTTGCACTTATCGCAACCGAAATGAACCCATTCAAATTATACAAAATATTGGAAGACAGCAAAACCTCAGCTCCTGCAAAACCGGGAACTGTTGCTACTGATGATATTATTGTACCTGAAGGGGACACAGGATTTGAACCAGGACCATTCTTAGGTGAATTGCAACAAGTTGGAATTCCTGCAAAAATTGATAAAGGAAAAATCTGCGTACAAAAAGAAACTGTTGTTGTCGCAGCTGGCGAAACTGTATCTAAACAAGTTGCAGCTACTTTATCAAGAATGGATATTAATCCAATGGAAGTAGGAATAGACTTAAAAGCAGTATATGAGGAAGAAGCAATTTATACTTCAGATGTACTCGCAATCGACGAAGAACAAACATTAGCTGACGTACAAAATGCATTCAGAAATGCATTCAATTTATCTGTAAACGCAGCTATACCTACTGATGAAACTATTTCCACTATTATTACTCTCGCATACACTAGAGCAATCAATGTCGGTGTTGCAGGAGCAATTATGACCTCTGAAACTTCAGAACCAATTATCGGTTTAGCACAAGCTAAAATGTTAGCATTAGCATCCGAAGTAGCAGATACTGAAGGAGCTATCGATGACGAATTAGCTGAAAAACTTTCCAATGTTGCTGTAGCAGCTGCTCCAGCAGTAGAAGAAGTTGTTGAAGAAGTTGAAGAAGAAGAGGGAGAAGAGGAAGACAGTGAAGAAGAAGCAGCAGCTGGGTTAGGAGCTCTCTTCGGTTAAAATTTAAAATTTTATATTATTATAAAAACTAACACTTTAAAAAATTAATGGTGATAACATGGAATATTTATATGCGGCAATGATTTTGCACAGTGCAGAAAAAGATATTAACGAAGAAAATGTTAAAAGTATTATTGAAGCAGCAGGAATCGACGCTGATGATGCTAGAATCAAAGCATTAATCGCAGCTTTAGAAGATGTTGACATCGACGAAGCTATGGAAACCACTGCTATGGCATCAGCAGCTCCTGCAGCAGCTCCTGCAGCAGCTGAAGCAGCTGAAGAAGAGGAATAAGAAGAGGAAGAAGAGGAAGAAGCTTCTGAAGAAGAAGCAGCAGCTGGATTAGGTGC
>JAFUCN010000051.1 GCA_017459665.1 Methanobrevibacter sp.
AATCTGCCATGAAAACACCTCAAAAAAAATAAGAAATTTTAAGATTTAATATCTTAAAATCTGTCTGAACCGCATGCTGTGGTGATGTCTGAGCCACAAGCGGTGTTAATGTCTGAACCACATGCAGATGCCATAACGTCAGATCCACAAGCAGTATTAATGTCACTACCACAAGCAGAAGCAGTAACATCAGATCCACAAGCAGTATTAATGTCACTACCACAAGCAGAAGCAGTAACATCACTGCCACAAGCAGTGTTGATGTCAGAACCGCATGCTGTTGCGATTACATTTTGTGCTATTCTAGTCGCAAAAAAACTTTCATTTTCATTCCATGCATTAAATTTCATATTTCTCACCTTAAACATTTCAATAAAAGTTCAAATTCTTTTATTTATTAATATTTAAAATTTAGGATAATATAAATGAAGCAGTTACCTTGAGGTTACTTGCCTGAAAGTTCAGCCGAAATCTTAAATACATTTTCCAGATCCTTTGGATACTGAAGCACAAGCTGCTTTTCCTTCATCTCCTGTGAAAAACCTGCCATGTTGTACTTTGAGTAGTCATGAACCTGCAGAGTATCGCAAATCGGATAAGATTTAATTTCACCGTTCAGATAGCTGAATAAAAATTCAACACTTGAAAGACTGTCCTTCATGGATTCCTCATAGAACTGCAGCGGAGCATTCATTGTATAGAATATTCCAACATTCACTTTACCGGTGTAATAGCTTGACCCGTCATCATAGGACATCAAACAGAAGATTAATCTTTCCAAAAGCGCTCTGAACTGGCTTGTAGGCTCTCCAAAGTAAATCGGTGAGCCGATTAATAATGTATCTGCTTCAAGAATCTTTTCGATTAATGGAGTGAGATCATCTCTCCAGTAGCATTTTCCCTTGGTTTTGTCCTTTTGCTTGCAGATAAGACAGCTCCTGCAACCCTTAAAGACCATATCATATAAGTTGAAATATTCAGTTTCCGCCCCCACTGACTCAGCACCCTTTTGGGCGGTTTGCATAACCTCGGCAGTGTTCCATTTCTTTCTCGGACTGGCATTGATAACAATTGTTTTCATTAAATCACCTTAACGTGATTAAATGTTTGTAAAAAGTAGTATAAAAAAATTAAAAAAAGAGAGGTAAAATTAATGATTTTACCTTTAAAGTTATTTTTGAACCTTGACTGATTTTGTAGCAGTGTCATTCAAGTAGGTAGCCCTATATTTAATTGTCTTACCTACCTTGAGCTTTTTTAGGACAGATTTTCCAATTGTGAACTTCGCAACACCATTCTTGTTGGTCTTGACAACATATATTTTGCCATTGAAGTTTAAAGTAATCTTTTCACCTTTTAGGAGTTTACCATTAATCTTTTTAAGAGTAGTTTTGATGGTAAGCTTTTTGGCTGACTTTTTAACTGCAACTTTTGGCAAATCAACGCTGTGGGTCACCTTGATTTTATATCTGGCACTACTGATTTTATATGATGAAACATATGCATTTACCTTATAGGTTCCCCTCTTTTGAGGAATGTCGAAATATGCAACACCTTTGGAATTGGTTTTTGCTTTTTGAACAGGCTTGTCATTAATAAATAACTCAACTTCCACATTGGTTGCAAGCTGTCCGTTGGACTTGTAGACGGTAACCCCATACTTTTCACCGCTGTGGATGTGTGTGGTAATGTCTCTGGCGTAGACACGGACTTCTTTAGTCTTAACCTTTACCTGAAGCGTCTTTTTACCCAGATATGAGGATTGTCCCTCTGGAGAAACCCAGTACACCTTAACAAGATACTTGTGTTTTGCAGTCCAAGGAATCTTCTTGAACATGTCTGCATATACCATATAATGAATGTTTTCCATACCATATTCATAATGGATTGATTCAACAGGTACGCTATCGCTATAGGTTTTGCCTGTCTTCAAATCCTTTGCAACAATCTTGACTGCAGATTGCTTTGGAAACTGCACACGATTTTCATTTAAAATCCAAAAATCATTTTCCTCATCCAAAACAATATATGGCTCTTCAGAAAACCATACGTAAATCTTTGATGTGGAAAATCCCAAAACATCATCGCTTTGATTGACTGCAACTTCCATGACGTCAGCGTCCTTAGAAACATCCAAAACATCTTCGCTTGAAGATGCCTCAAGGACGTCCTGAGAATCTGCTTGATTATCTTCAACCGTTAGAGTGGTCTGGTTGTCTTCACTGGCACTGACAGCTCCAATCGTTAGAATCACCAGTAAAATCAAACCCACCATCATTATCTTTTTAAATTTCATAATATTAACAACCTAAATTTGATATTCAAAAAATGAATACTTGAATTTATTTTATTAATTAACATCCTAAAATTCATGAAAATTCATTGAAAAGATAGTTAAAATGTAAAAAATATATTATAAAAAACTTTAATTTTGCAATAAAAGTTGTAAAAATCATGAAAATATTAATAAATTATTTATAGGTTTATTAATATGAAATAGAAAAATTTAGACAAATTATAGAAAAAAAGAAAAAAAGATAAAGGTTATTTTAACCTTTATTTAATTGTTATTTTAACTGTTTTGGTTACGGATTTGTAGAAGCTGTTTGCTACAAATTTAACTTTTGCATTGAAAGTTCCTTTTTTGGTCAGTTTAGTCATTTTAAAGGTTGCCTGACCTTTGGAGTTGGTAGTTGCCTTAAATGTTTTACCATTGATTTTTAAGGTCAATGGAGCATTTTTAACAACCTTGCCATTGGATTTCAATGTAACAGTGTACTTTTTGGTTTTTGTAGATGCCTTGAATTTTTGAGCTTTCGCAGTAAATACAGGAGTTGCCTTATAGACAGTCACTTTAGCAGTAGCAGAAGATCCGACATATGTGTCGTTTCCGGCATAAGCAATGTTAACTGTATATACTTTTGGAGCAAGACCTATTGTACGTACGGCATTACCTTCACTGTCAGTTGTTATGTTATATACTGCATTACCAAAGTTGAATGTTATTGTAGCGCCTGAAACAGCATTTCCGTTTTCATCCTTAAGTGTTGCGACAAGTGCACCAGAATAGGTGTAGGTCATTGTAATTGAAGCAGCACTAAGGGTTGTTTTTACTTTTTCAACAGTAGTGTTCTGATTTGGATTGGTGTTGTTTCCAGGCTCGGTGTTGCCACCAGGATTGGTGTTGCCTCCAGTTCCGTTTCCAGTAGTTGCGTTACCTGAAGTAGCGTTAAAGTCAAATACGGCTGTAACATTGCTTGGTTTAAACGCATCTGAACCTAAATATTTAGCAACGATTGTTGCTTCACCTGTCAAATCGGTTAATGTAACTGTACCGTTTTCATCGGTTGAAGTAGTGTTTTCAACATCGTTTAGGGAATAGGTAATGTTTACATTAGCCATAGGAGTTCCATTGCCGGTTAATGTGATTACAGCACTTGCATTTCCTTTAGCTATTGTCAAAGTGGTTTCAGCAGGAATTATCGGTAAAGTCAATGTTTCAACAGCACTTGAAGCCTTAAATGACACAGTACCTGCAAAACTTCCGATAACTTTAACAGTACCCTCCAAAGGAGTGATGATAACCTGACCGTTGGCATCAGTTGCAGCATCAACCTTATCAGCGTTGTTTAACCTGTATGTAATTCCAGCACCTGCAACCTTGTTTCCAAAGGCATCAGTTAAAGTAATGATAACATCATTACCTGAACTTGCAATGACCATACCAGTTGAAACACGGAAGTAAAGTGTTTTTGATTCCTGTCTTCCGGAATATGTTACATTAACTAAAACATCACCTTCAGGAGCCGCAACAGTCACCTGACCGTTACCATCAGTAGTTGCGTCAACTTCACTGCCACCATTAAGTGAGTAAATAATGTCAGCATCAGCAATAGGGCTGCCGCCACTGGCTAAAGTGATTACAACATCACTGTTGACAGCTGAAATCTCAATAGTTGCATTGGAATTGTCAAAGACAATGTCCTTGTTAATCAATTCAGTTTCTGTGATGTAGAAGCTAGGACTAGCTACACCTGATGGCTCACCATATCCATTATTTTCATGATAGTCCCAACCACCTTCAACACTAGGATAATGTGTAATTTTAATGTTGTAGGTTCCAGGTTGGGTGATTCCCAAATCAGCTAATGTAAAGTAGACTTCAGGACAACCTGCATTATCAGTACATAAACGGAAAAGCTCAAGTTCTGTTACCCCCGGCAGGTCTATACGCACTAATTTATAACCATCCTCATCATCTTCTTCAGGCTCCACCCAAGGTACTAATGTTCCAAGATTTTCAAGTCTTGTACCGTTGACATATACGCTAAAGTAACCATAACCTAAATCAAAACCGATAGTATGTCTGTTTGCATCTTCAGTAGCTATGATACTTAAAGCAACATCATTTTCATCAGATAGCTTATCATTGACAGTTATGTCGAATTTTTCTGCAACATCATCAGGAGTAATTATTACAGATACCCAATCACCTGCTTTATTACGCTTGTGAGTAATTTCCTGGCCGTTACAGTTATAGGTAACGGTAAAGTTTCCATCAGGCATGCCTTTTAACTCATCAGTGATTGCATAGGAATATGCATATGTTCTACTATCATATTCATAGTCATCATATGTAAACTCATTTAATGATAATACTTTTTCGAATTGGCCGTCATCAGATTTGATGGTTACGGTTAAATCATCAATCTGAGTTGGACTATCTACTGTGATGAACTTACCATAAAAATGATAAGCCATATCCACATCATAATCTCCATCAGTTAAGTTACGGTAGAATGTATGGAATTCCATTTCCCAAGATTCTTCTGGGTCATAATCATCAAGGACATAGAATCTGATAAATGAATCTGTACGTTGAACTGAAACAAAAATGCTTTCAGGTTCATCACTTCCATCATTGAAAGTCAATTCAAGAATGTCTTTGTCCTGAACACCGGAAAGATCCATTTCATCCAAGCCCACATTAAATCCGTATTCTCCATGTTGGTTATCTCCCAATTCAACATTTTCAAATGGAATATCAAATACTACAACTTCACTTCCCCATACAGTCATTACAAGACTGCCGCTTGCCTTATAGTCATCAATGTACAATCTTGCAACCCAAGTGCTTGAATTGTAGTCTTCATCCTGATTTAAAAGGATGGTGTTAGGCCTAATGAATAGATGTCTTTCACTTTCTTCATCGTATTCCCTGAAAATAACACTATGATCTAGAATGTTTAACTTGTAATAACTTTTTACAGAAAGTTCATATCCAATCTCAACATCATCACGCCACTCTTCATATTTAGGAGGGTAATTGTAGACAAAGGAAAACTTGAGAATATCCCAATCATAGAAAAGACCAGTATCATCAAGACCCATATCAGTGGAATTCAAAGAACAGACATAAACACCCAATTCCTCATTATGCACATTAGTTAATTCAGTTATTGTCTTGTTGAAACGAACGTTTTGATAATCATGAGCTAAAATGTAGAAGTTTCCATGTTCATTGAAGAACTCCTCAGGAATGTTGATTTCAATAACATTTTTATTATCATCTATGTCGAATTCCTCATCAATAAGATAAATGTAAAAGTCATATACTGAAAAAGTACCCTCACCGAGTGTATCATCACCATTCTTAACTGCACCATTATATTTTCCTACATCTAAAACATTCTCATCATCAATATAACCATCATAATCAATAGATTTAAACTCGAGTTCATTAGAATACAACGGAGCAAATCTATCCCAAATATAATCATAAATACTTACATTGCCTGATTTGGTATTGTTTAGATATAAATCAAGTACAGAATCAGCTGACATAGGATATTGCAAATAAAAATCAACATACCTTGAATCTCCATTGTTGACTGATTTAAATGTTACCACATTTTCACCAACAGCAATGTTTTTTCTTGTTTGGATAATCCTTGTATTGCCGTTGTAAGTAACATTCAGTTGTATGTCATGTTCGCCTGAAGTTGTAATTGCCAAATCATTTAAACGGATGAAATAACCGTTTCTCCATTCATAATCAATATATTGAATTTCTGATAATGCTTTATTTTCATAAACTGCACTGCCATCAACATAAAGGCTTGCTGAACCTTCCCCATCTTCAGGCACTTCAATTTCAAAAATGTAATTTAAGATATCACTGAATTCCTCTTCATCATTATTGATATTAACTACAAAAGGAACAACAGCAATAGTACCCACATCATAATCCATATTTTCATCAAATATATAATTACGGGTGAATTGAACTTTGAAATTATATTCATCGCAAGGAAGATCTTCTAAATCTTTTACTTTAATCAAATATCTTTTATTAGGAGACCAGTCCTCATCATCCTTATCAACATAATAATCAACCCAATGATCATCATCCCATCTTTCAAAGGTGATGTTTTTAACTACTTGATTGTCTTTTGATATGATTAAATAAAAGACTGCATCAATGTCTTCAGGGAAATCAAAAATCCTAAGTACAACCTCATCAGGGTTATCCGCTTTAACTTCATTAGGATTCCAGAATGGTTCATCATGGTGTTCAATAGAGTTAAATCTAACATATCCATCACCCTTTTCAAATTTATAGGTTTCAGACAAATCATCATATACTTGACCGTCAACCATGAAAGCGAATACTATTTCATCGCCATCCTCAATATCATCTGTATTTTCTAAATCATAATATTTCACATTACATTCAATAATTCCAAAATCATATTCACCCCAATTAGGATCATTTTCCAAATCATCAGGAACTGCCCTATTAAAGAAATACTTTCTTTCACCATCATCATCACGATAAACAGTGAAGCTACCTCTTACATCATTAGGAATGCCGACACCACAGAAATAATCATCAGATGTTGTATCTATTTCTTCACCTTCCCACACATATGTATGATAAGGACTGCCAAATGTTATTGTATCATCATCATTAATGAACAGTTGAGCTAATTTATCTACAAGATTTTTGTTATCTTTAACAAAAGTAAGATTCAAATATCTACAGATAATGTCATCATCATAAGTTAAATCCTTTTTTAAGACCTTACATTTTATAGGTTCATTAGCGACATCTTGATACCAATTTGCATCATTTTCTAAATTAGCAGGAATTTCCCTATTAAATACATAATACTCACCACCATTATCATCATGACCAACGCCATCTCAGTAATTCAAACCCATAACCTAGAATATCGTCATCAACAAAAGCAAATCACCAGTCCAGATTCAACACCACCAATATGGACCCAAAGAAAAAATAGTGGAGATCGAAAGAAATTTTTTTTTTGTTAACCTTGTACATCTGAGTAATGACAGTGAAAAAACTCTGAAATAAAATATTTACTAAATCCAAAATAAAAATACTGATGTAAATTCTAAACCCAGTAGTCTCTTTCTTTTTTAATAAACCAAACATTACAACAGAACAAAA
>JAFUCN010000052.1 GCA_017459665.1 Methanobrevibacter sp.
AATATATTATCATTTTGTACCGATATACTTTTTAAGAGTAGTATTCTGATAGATACAAATTCCAGGATTTACCATATAAGTAGCTACACCGAGTTTCTGATAGGTCTGGATCTCTGTAGACCAGTCACGGTTATCAAAAGACTTAACCTGAGCAGTACCTTCAAAAGCAACCTTAACAGGCTTTTCTGCACCAGTAGGAATGATATAAGCAAGAGAAGGATCAATTACCTTATCAGCATAAGTAGCTGTCATTCCAAGATTCTCTTCAAAAGACTGAGGAAGAATAATTACACGATGTCCCTTATAAACCGCAAAGTAACCATTATTCCAAATCTCATCTTTCATTGCATCAGACCAATTTGCAGAAGCAGCTGGAAGCATTGTTGCAGCAAATTCAAAAGTACAATAAATTGTGCTCTTTCCGCCATAGCTATCTGCAATCTGAAGTAACTTATCCATTTCAGTCTCACTAAAAGTAGTCTGCACAGACTTCTGAAGAGCAGGAACATTATTAATTAATGCTTCAAGAGCCTTTGCGATTTCACGATAAACAGCTTCATCCATTCCTTCAAGAACAAGACTGTAATAATCGTTCATGGTCATACGACCATCAAGAAGCTCTTCCCACTCGATACGAGCAGCACCACCGTATGCAGCTGTCGGAACTTCGAGTGAATATCCGTCTAGCTTGAAGACTTCGTATCTACCAGCTAAACCAACTCTAGTAACGAACTGCTTTGCACGTTTCTTAGAGGCTTCACTAATTCTTACCTTATAAACTGGCTTTGTACCCTGTGCAAATGTACGAACATCTGCAAACTGACCATAAGCCTGAAGAACCTTCTGAGGAAGAACTTCGGTAAGACCGACTTCCATAAGTGTATAAATAAGGTTCTTATTTTCTCTAAAATCCTGAGGAGTAGAACCAAGTTCATTTAACTCCTTAATAAATGTTTTATTCAGAGCTTCCGCTGAAAGCTTCTCTCCGCCGAAAGAATAAGCGACAGAAGGATTTAATGAAGCCTTAGCATTGGCTCTAGCTAATTCAATAAGCTGATCTCTTGTTAATGCCATTGTCTTTTTCCTCCCTATCACTGAATTCTCTGAATTTTAACACCAGGTCGTCCATCTGGCATTGTATAAACTTTAACAATTTTCCATGCCATACCACTTTCAGGCTTACTAGCACTAATTGTTAAAATACCAGAAGCATTTGGAGCAACATAAGCTCCTACCACTAAAGTTGCATCTGTACCAATAGTAACTTCAGCTTCGCTACCAGTGGTATTAGCAGCACCAATCATATTAGTTGTAAAAATATCCCCAATATTTGTTTTAATTAAACGCGGGAACATTTTTCCATCTGTAAAATCTGCTGCCTTATATACAAAATCTTTATGAGATTGTTTTCTTTCATCATAAAGTTTTTCTTCATTATAAACAAGCATAAATTCGCCTTCACCAGCAAAATTTACTTCACCAGCCGCATAGTCATATTTAGCAAACTGACCTTGTTCAAGCTGCACCATCGGTGTCTTTGTAGCTGATGATCCACTTCCTGTTGTGGTAATAGCAGGTAACTGAGCATAAATTTGACCAGTGACAATACCAGAAAGGTGATTAGGCTCAACCTGTCCATAACCTTTTCTCTTAATATCTGCCATTTTTAGCATCCTCCTAAAAATTAAAATTAACCAAGTTTTTCTTGCTCTTTAACAGCTTTCACCCAATCTGGTAGGCTGTTATCAGCATTGTCATTTAATGTATAAGTAACAATGTCTTCTTCTTTTTTGTCATCAGCTTCCTTATTTAAAGTAAAGTTGATTTTTTTATCGAAACAAATAACTGAGAGTTTTGCTTTAATTTCATCTAAAGTATACTTCTCTTTATTGCTAATAACATCTGCTTTGTCTTCATCAGAAAGCATATAAAATTCAGCAATAAGCGCATCCTTTTTCTGATTATCAATTTCATTCTTGAAATTTACAAGTTCTTGATACTGACTCTGAAGCGCACTATAACTTTCCTTTAAAGTATTAAGTTCTTCTTCAAGTAACTCATACTTTTTAGCACCCTTCTTATCATCATCATCTTCATCATCCTTGTCATCATCAGGATCATCATCAGGATCATTTTCACCCTCATTATCTGCGGGCTTATCATCCTCTTCATCATCCTTTTTAACGTAATCAGCAGGAGCAGAAGTATCCTCTCTGTTATCATTAACCTCTGGAGTTGTTTCAGTATTCACTTCTTCTGTCTGAGTAAATTCAGTTGCAGGATCAGTGTTTTCATTTTCAACAACTACAGTGTTTTCAAGATTCTCCATCTGTTGTCCTCCTCCGTTCAAGGCATTCTTTAAATCTTGCATCATACTATAAAGTGTGTGCCTAAAATTGTC
>JAFUCN010000053.1 GCA_017459665.1 Methanobrevibacter sp.
ACTTAAGTCTTCCCTATACAATTCTACAGTATCATCACCTTCACCAGTACATATCACATAATTACCGGCTTTTTCTGTAAGTGAGATTGTTGTAAAATTAGAACTGGGCTCATCAGTGTTAATATCATTAACTTCAATGTTGACATCCCCTTCTCCCATATCACCTAACTGGTCATCCAAAGATATGCCAACAATATCACTTTCATCGCTCACTGCAAGCTCATCTGACGTGTCAGACGCACTAACAGCCCCAATTGTCAAGATAGCCAGTAAAATCAAACCGACTATCATTATCTTTTTAAATTTCATAATTTTAACAACCTTCAATTAATCAAAGATATTATTCAAAATTGAATAATTGGTTTAATTTCTGTTTATAGAAGTTGCAGTATCAGCCGTTTTTCTCATGAGAAATTCTAAAGAAGTTAAAAATATTTAACATTAACATCCAGTTTTAAAAGAAAAGCTGTAAAAATCAGAAATGTTTTAATAACTTATTTATATGTTTATAAACAAGATTTAAAAAAATAGTGGATTGGGAAATCCTCAAAAATAGATTATTTAAAGTACGTCATCGTATTCGGGAGTTTTCAAAAACACACTTTTTGCATATGGACACATCGCAAAAATCTTAATGCCCTCAAGGCGTGCGTTTTCAACAACCGAATGGATTAGCTTTCTGCCGATTCCACGGCCTTCATATCCCAAATCAACGTCGGTTCTTGAAATCACCCATCTACCTTCAAGCAGAGAGAAATGGCATTCCCCAATATGTCTGTCACCGTCATAGGCTCGGCTTGCATTGTTCTGCTTTTCAAATCTGATTATTATCTCATTTGAGCTCATACTTTAGCGCTCCTGACGGACATCTGTCAATGATTTCGGCAATTTCGCCTGCAGGTGCTTGTGTGAGATCAACCCACGGCCTTTTTGACGGGTCAAATACCTTATTGTTTCCTCTTACGCATTCTGTTGCATGCTGGCACAAATCAGGTTTCCAGAAAACGATTATTTCATCGGTTTCATAAGCTTTGTAGCCTTGTGCGATTAAATCCTCTTTAACTGACATGTTTATCACCTTGAAGTATTATGTAAAAAATATTATATAAATACTTAATGATTCAAAAAAAGATGGGATGTGTGTGAAAACACACTTTTAATTTAAATAAGTTATTTTTTAGCTTCAATAACTGTTTTTCCGTTCATGTAAGGGACTAACACTTCAGGAACTTTAACGCTACCGTCGGCCTGCTGATAGTTTTCAAGAATGCAGCACATTGTCCTTTCGGTTGCAATTGCTGTACTGTTTAGGGTGTGTAAAGTCTGAGCATCTCCAGAACCTGCTCTTCCGATACGTGTTTTTGTCTTACGTGCCTGGTAGTCTTTACAGTTTGTACATGAAACCAGTTCCCTGAATGCACCTGAACCTGGGAACCATGCTTCAAGATCGTATTTGATTGCCGCATTGTCATTCAATGCAGAGGACACAATAGCTATAATCTGATATGGAAGGCCAAGTTTTTGATAGATTCTTTCAGTAACTTCCATCAGGTGGTCATGCTGGTTTCTTGAATCTTCAGGAGCGGAATAGATGAACTGTTCGATTTTTTCGAACTGGTGAACTCTGAATATTCCAAGTGTGTCTTTTCCGTGGGATCCTGCCTCTTTTCTAAAGCATGTTGAAAGTGCGCAGTATCTTAATGGCAAGTCTTCAGGGGAGATGATTTCATTCCTGTGAAGTGCCGCTAAGGTCTGTTCGGCAGTTGCAATAAGGTACATGTCCTCATCCTCCACTTTGTATAAAGTTTCTTTAAACTCACCAAGTTCGGAGGTTTCTGCTGCAACTTCACCTTTTACAAAGAACGGTGTCTGCATCGGAATGTAGCCTTCGGCTTCAAGTTCAGCAAGTGCAAACTGGATAAGTGCAAGGTTTAGATGTAAAATATCCCTTTTAAGATAATAAAAACGGGCCCCTGCAATGCTTGCTGCAGTTTCAAGGTCTGCTCCGTCGATTTTATTTATCAAATCGACATGGTTTAAAAGCTCGAAATCATACTCCGGGATTTCACCGTAGGTTCTTACAACCACATTGTCGTCTTCAGTGTCTGAAATCGGAACGTCCTCATCGATTATGTTTCCGACCTTGTATCTGAAGTCATCCCTAAGCTTAAGGTAATAGTCATTATTGCCTCTCAATTCTTTGATTTCTTCAGCCACTTCTTTGGATCTTTTTATGACTTCATCCAAATTTCCTTCTTCTTTGGCTTTTTTAAATGATTTTGATAATTTGTTTTTCTCGGATCTTAAGGCATTGAGTTTGCGTTCACCTTCTCTCCATAAGGTGTCATATTCAATTACCTTTTCAACGTTTACTGTATCTCTAAATCTTTTCTTTTCAGAGTCTATGATTATTTCTGGATTTTCTCTGAACAATTTTATATCTAACAATATTTTGTCCCCTAAAATATTTTATACAATAATAAATTATTATTTTCATATTTTTTAAAGTTAATGCTCAATTGAGGTAATTTTTAAGGAAAATATATGTTAAATGAAAATTAATATTATAATAGGTGATATTATGGAGATTAAGTATAACCAAAGGTCATTTTCATACCCAAGTTTGATAAAAGGTTTGATTCACGAAGTGACAAAAAAGGACTTTGACTACTTCCAGCTGGTCTACTCAGACATTACCGGCGACTTTCACAAGGAAGAGGACACCCTCATTGAATTCAGAGAAGACCACATCAAGGAAACCTGTGAAAACGGTGATGTAATCTACTGGAACTACTCAAACATCTGCAAAATTACAGTTTTCAACAGCACAAGCTCAAAAGAAGACAAGGACGAATTTGACGCCTTTGACGATGACGATTTGTGGACCGGCAACAGAATACAGTTCTAGATTTTGCAATTCTCTGCAAAATCATTTTTTCTATTTTTTAAAAATTAGTTACAATCAATATCAATTGTAGAATTTCTTCTACAATTCACCCGCGATATTGATTTCTCAATTAATCAACAGAGGTCAGAAAATGGAAGCGAAAGTGACCATTACTACCTCATTTAATATGATTTCTTTATTAATCAAAGAGGCCTTACCTCCAGTTAAAGTTATAATCCTAATAATATATAACCTTATCGGCCAGACAGCCAATAATTTCAAATGGATAATCAAAAAAAGTAATTAGTAAATATGGCACCGCCCACCATATTTTTTTAAAGCAGTTTCTCCCTAAAGGAGGTTTTTACATCGTCTTTTATCTTGTCTGAGTAAGTCTCGCCGTCGACACTTACCACCGCAATCTCATATAAAATCTTGTTTAGAGATTTTCCTTTTTCAGTTAACTTGTATCTTACATTTCTTTTATCGCATTTATCGACAATACGGTGAATTAAACCGTTTTTCTCCATATCCTTCAAGCAGTTGCTTAAGACTTTGTTTGAAAGATCTGGTTTGTCTTCTTTAAATTCATGAAATCTTGATTTGCCGAAAAACAAATCACGGATTATATGAATTACCCATTTTTTGTTAATTAATTTAACAACTAAATCCAGTGGACATGATTTTACATGTTTCGTTAAAGTCATTTCATTAACCTCCTCAAAAAATTGATAGGTTATATTGACTTGTTTTTGAAGTATATAAATGTTTTGGTTTTCAAAGTTACTGTTTAGTTACAAAAAGCATTTATATACCATTATTCTAAGTCTGTATTGAAAGTTACAATCCCGTGGCTTTCAAAATAAAGGAGATGGCAAAAATGTATAGAATAAACGATTGGAATGAAAATGAAAAATTTTCCGTTGAAAAAATAGCTCAGGATGTTTTCGAATCCCAGAAAACATCAGATGTGAAAACCAGTTGCTGTATCGATACAACCCGTCTTGCCGCCGGTCCCTGCGGCAGCGACATTAACACTAGCTGCTGTATTGATACAACCAAAGAGTAAGATCTACCCCTTATCTTACTCTTTTAATAATAGCTGTTTGACCTCCAAAATAATTAATCCCTAAAAAAAAGTTTCATCGGATTTCCAAAAAATGGAATTTTTTGAGGTAGAATTAATCTATCCCTTACTTCCGAATCCAAAAAACGCCCATTTTCCCAAAAAAAAGGTTAAAATCAAAAAATTCCATGCCTTCTCATTTTAAAAAAAAAAAGTTAGACCCAGCATTGCGGGTCAGCTGAATACATGTTTTTTGTATAGGAATAGCTTACTGCCGGACATCCCCTGCAGAATCTGAGCAATTCACACTTATTGCACTTTTCAAATTTTTCATACTGCCTGAACTTGTCTAAATCACTGCTTTTAAAGATATCTAGAAAATCCTGACTTAATGCATTGCCGACCTTGCTTTCCATTCTCCGGCATGCATACACATCACCGTTTGGAAGAATTGTCAGATGGTCGGCTCCGCAGCCACAGCCGTCATAGATTACGTCATCCTTTAGGTTTTCTGGGATTTCAAACAATCCCTTTTCATATAAAAATAATGTCCAAAGATGATCTTTTAGAGAAAAAATTGTATCTGAATCCTTATATTGATTGAATTTATCCCACAGCTTTTCCAAAAGGCTTTTATACTCAAGGGGAGTTATTTTGTCCTTTGGTAAGCCTGGACAGTACCTTGCAAAGCTAAACAGATCAACTTTGTTTCGTACTACCTCATCAACAATCCATGGAATCTGGTTGATGTTTATTTTAGAGACTGTTGTCATGATACTTGAGCGAATTCCGGCATTACGAAGTGTTTTGATTTTGGATATTGTCTCATCAAATGAACCTGGTTTTCTAAAGTAGTCATGGGTTTTTCTAAGGCCGTCCAGTGACATCTGGTACTGTCTGCAGCTTAGGTCTTTTAGTTTAGAGCAAACTTCATCATCTAAATGGAAAGGATTTCCCATAACGCTGTATGAAATATCCAAATCATTAAATTTTTCAAGCAACTTCCAGAAATCCGGATGAAGAATCGGGTCTCCACCAGTTACAGCAAAATAAGGTTTTGAGTTTATCTCATCACACATATCCAAAGCATTACCAATTATCTTCTCCATGTCATTTAAAGACAGTGCTTCAATGTCTTTTTTGCCATCTTAGAAAATATAGCAATGCCTGCATCGCTGGTCACAGTCATCAAGAATGTGCCACTGAAAAGCAAAATATCTATTCATAATATCACCTTAAGCTAAACTAAACTCCAGTGATATAAATGAATTTTGTAACAAGAATGTAACTACAATAGCTTTTCTTCCCATTCCTGGACCATAAAGCCTACAAGGACAACATCATCACTGACCAGTATCGGCCTTTTGACAAGCATTCCTTCAG
>JAFUCN010000054.1 GCA_017459665.1 Methanobrevibacter sp.
CATCATATTGCACATCAAATCGCATCTGTCGGACACATCAACGCCGTTTTGGCGAAGAAGTTCTGTAGCTGTGAAAAATCTCTCCCAACTGTCAGTGTTCTGTTCATTGTTGTAAGCGGATGCGGAATTAATGACCTGATAAAATTTGGAAACTTCCATACCATCTGTTAGGGTTGTAACGCTACCTGTTTCAGGATTGTATTTATGGCCTAAAAACATTGTCTGTGAGTATCTGTTCCAGACTTTAAGAGGATGAACATAAACATCATTTTTAGAAGAATAGACATCCAAAAAGAGTTGTGTGGTTTCTCTGATTTTTGCAATTGACTCGAATGAATGTTTTCCACGGATAACTGGGAAAAATGCAACCGTGTCAAGTATGAATAAATAAGGACATGTCACCCTGAAGAAATTTCCCATCATCAAATCGGTTGCCCATGCCGCCTGCAGGTCAGATAGACAGTCAAAGACATAAAATGCATCATAGCCTTCCTTTGTAATGATATTGTGAACTTCCAGAGTAAATGATTCGAACTGTTCCATAGGATCTACTTTATAGATTTTGATACCGTCTTTTTCAATCATTGCAAACTCTGTTTCAGGATTGCTTCTTTCAGCTTCAAGTTTATCGAAATCATCATCTGTCATTGGGATTAACGGTTCATGCTGACCGAAATTAATGTAAATTAGATTTCTTTTGTCTTTTAAAGCCTGTTTTACATAAGGATTTACAAAATAAGAAAATTCTTTTAAGTTTGAAACCTGCCACACCACATTATCTCCAAGACGAATGTTGTCTAAGGTTTCGTCCAGTTCTTCAATACCTGATTTTACTCTTTCAAAAGCCGCCATAAAAATTCCTCATTTATTCAGTTTTTAAGTCTAAATTAAACTCTATTTTGAAGATATGTTCAAATTAATATATAAATCTAGTGAATACTTTTTAATTTATCGGCAAAACGCCTTCCGAGGTTTATAAGGCAATATAAAAAGCAAATGAAAAATTGTATTAAATGGATACAACATAATAACAACTACTTTGAAGGTGAATATATGGATGATAAAACATTCACAGTATCACAAATTAATGCCTACATCAACAAGAAGCTAAAACAGGACGTTAATTTGAAAAACATATATGTCAGAGGAGAAATATCAAACTACAAGACATATCCAAGCGGACACAGCTATTTTACCCTAAAAGATAAAAAGTCCCAAATTAGCGCCGTAATGTTTAAGGGCAGCAAGAGATTTTTAAAATTCGAACCTAAAAACGGCATGAAGGTTATTGTAAAAGGTAAAGTTGAAGTTTACGAAACAAACGGGAAATACCAGTTATATGCTGTTAGAATTACTGAGGACGGAATCGGAGAATTGCACATTGCCTTTGAACAATTAAAGAAAAAGCTTGAAAAGGAAGGCTTGTTTGACGATGCTCATAAAAAAGAAATACCGAAATATCCAAAAAGAATTGGAGTAATTACCGCTCAGACAGGTGCTGCAATAAGAGATATAATCACAACAATTAAAAAGAGATACCCCATTTGTGAAATATTGGTTTTCTCAACGCTTGTTCAGGGAGACATGGCTGCAGAACAGATTGTGCGAAAAATCAGATTTTCACAGAAATTTGATTTGGATACACTGATTGTTGGAAGAGGTGGAGGAAGCATTGAGGATTTATGGCCGTTCAATGAAGAGATCGTTGCCCGTGAGATTTATGCATGCAAAACTCCTGTGATAAGCGCAGTAGGACATGAAATTGACTATACAATATCCGATTTTGTAGCAGACAAAAGAGCGCCAACACCAACCGGTGCAGCAGTACTTGCAGTTCCTGATTTAGCTGAAGTGAAGTATAAAGTCAACCAGATTGAAGATAAGATAACAAGAAACATTCAGGACAGGTTAATGCAAAACAAGAGAAAATTGGACAATATTTCCCAAAAACAGATTTTCAAAAATCCAGAATCAATTTATGAAATAAAAGAAATGAATCTGGACAGTTTGATTGCTAAATTAGATTATGCATCAAAAAGCATAATCACAGAAAACAAAAACAGATTATTCAAACTTGAAAATTCAGTTATCCTGAAAAACCCTGAAGAGATAACAAAATCAAAAAGAATTGAATTTGAAAAGAACATTGACAAACTGAAAGTTTTAAATCCTCTGTTGACTCTTAAAAGAGGATATACAATGGCAAAAGTTGGAGATAAAATCATATCCTCTTCAAAAGATGTTGAAAGCGGAGATGAACTTGATATTGAATTTGATGACGGAACAGTAAATACTAAGGTGATATAAATGGAAGAATTAAGTTTTGAAGAAAGTTTAGAAAAATTAGAAGAGATTGTCAACAAATTAGAAAGCGGAGACGTCCCATTAGACGATGCAATCGATGAATTCAACAAAGCAATGCAGTTAGTTAAAGTGTGCAATCAGAAATTGACTGCAGCAGAAGAGTCAATTGCCAAAATTGTCAAAGACAACGGCGAGCTAGAAAAATTCGAAATTAACGAATGAAATAGTTAATCCAATATTGCAATAACTCTTTTATTGGATAGCTATTGCAATTTTCTTTTATTAATTTGTTAGCCAATGTCAAAGCATCATTTTTATTGATTAAACCATCATTAACTTCATCTATCAGATTCAAGACAGATGACGTTACTGCAACATTGTCCTGTTTTTTCATCTCTTTTTGAAGACATCTTATGAAATAATCTTTATCACAATCCAAATTATCATAAAACTCATTAATGTCTAAGGAATACCTGTTTAACCTTACCAATACATTTGACTGTGATTTTTTAGTAATCCAAACCTGTTTTCCAATGGCTTTTGTTACAGATTCTATTACTGCATTTCCAATCAGCTCACCAAGTTTAGAATGCTTACCCGCATTTGTTAAAAGATTTTTTGAATCAACATTTGAAAATATGCAAATTCCGTCAGTTCCAGTTCCTGTTGCATAACCATTTGAATATTGTGAAGGGATTCTTAAATTATTTAAAGCAACAGTTTTAGCTTCAGTTGCTGTCATGAACGCTTCAGTTAATGTTTTTTCATTTAAACATGCATTGATAAGTAGAATAATATTTATTGTTCCGAAATGATATTCACCGTTTTCCTGCCAATATGAAGAATCATCTCCTGCCCGAGAAGCATTTGTCCTGACTCCCGCAGTAGATATTACCGTAACCTCAACATTTCGAAATGTCTTTGTTACAATTGAGACATTATTCATCTTAGCCAATGTAACAAGACCCGTTGAATATTCCGGATCAATGCCAAAAGCGCTGCATTCATTTATCAGATATTCATAAAGATTGCCATTTTCAAGATAGTCAATTTTTTCCTGTGAGAGATGCTGGTTGAAAACGGATTGGTAATCATCACGAACTCCACCATTAAGTTCTGATGAGGAAATTCCGTTACTTTTATGGTTAAAATTAATTAAAATAGTGTCTTTTAAGTAAAAAACTTCATCACCGAGTGATGTTTTGAAAATAAGTCTGTGTTTCATAAAAATAAAAAAAGAAAAGAAATTATAAAAATTTCTTTAAATTTACATCATTGGAGGCATTCCGCCCATTGCGGAAGGATCCATACCCATGTCTTCTGGGCCTTTGGTTGATGCAATTACATCATCAATTCTTAAAATCATTTCAGCTGCTTCAGATGCAGATTGGATAGCTTGTTTTTTGACACGTTTAGGTTCAATTACACCAGCATCTTTCATATCTGCTACTTCACCAGAGAATACATCTAATCCCATGTAGTAAGAATCTTCTTGAGCTGCTCTTAAGTCTACTAAGGAATCGATGCTGTCTAAACCTGCGTTTTCAGCTAAGGTTTTTGGTACGATTTCTAAAGCTTCTGCAAATGCGTTTACAGCTAATTGTTCTCTTCCAGAAATGGATTCTGCGTAATCTTTGAGTTGTTTAGCCATTGCAATTTCAGGAGCTCCTCCACCAGCAACAACTTTGTTGTCTTCTACGGTAGCAGCAACTACACCGATTGCATCTTCAATTGCTCTTACAATTTCATCAACAATGTGTTTGGTACTTCCTCTTACGAATAATGTTACGGATTTAGCTCCGCTACATTCTTCTACAAAGATCATTTCTTCACCAGAGATTTTTCTTTCTTCTACGGTTCCAGCAATACCTAAGTCTTCTTCGGTTAAGTCATCTAAATTAGTGATGACACTTGCACCGGTTGCTCTGGATAATTTTTGAATGTCTGATTTTTTAACTCTTCTTACAGCTAAAACTCCAGCTTTGGATAAGTAGTGTTGTGCTAAGTCGTCAATACCTTTTTGTGCGAATAATACGTTTGCACCAGCATCAACTATTTTATCTACCATATCTTTAACCATTTTTTCTTCTTGTTCGATGAATGCTTGCATTTGAGCAGGGTCAGTGATTGTAATTTCTGCATCCATTTCAGTTTCTTTAACTTCTAAAGGAGCGTTGATTAATGCGATTTTTGCGTCTTTGATTTCAGATGGCATACCTGGGTGTACTCTTTCTTTGTCTACAATTACACCTTCAACTAAGTTGGATTCTTCAACAACAGCTCCATCTTTTTTCTCGATTTTAATGTTGTCAGTGTC
>JAFUCN010000004.1 GCA_017459665.1 Methanobrevibacter sp.
ATGAAGATATTAAAATCAATGATTTATACTTTATTTGTTACATGATAGAAAGAGTGGCAAGACATATAAAACAAAAAAATAAATATGTTGTAAATACAATTGGAAAAGATGAACTATATCATCTGATTAGCTGTGCAGAAGCCTTACATTGTGAAAATCCTTTGAAAGTAGAAGCAGATTGGATTAATGACTATGAACTTGAAAATGGAGATTATGATATTACCATTGTTGATACAGAACTTGCCACAATCATCCCAACACCACTTGACATGGGTGCAGTATATCAACGTTTAATTGTAAACACCCTATCATCCAAAGAAGATTATGTTGATGGCATTATAAGAGTATATAATGATGACATATGTGATGTGATAGATAATTATAACTGCAGTGCTTTCTACGAACCTTCCTATGTGATAGCCCGAGCTTATCAAAACCGAGGTTTTTAAGATTAAAACTAATATAAAGTTAAAAATCACCTAAAAACAAGGAAAATCTATACGATTAGGTCTGTGCGGAAAACCAGCAACACCATCCTACTTTCAAAAATTGGTTCAAACATCACCCCATGACAAAATCTAACTATCATTAAACATGAAACAGCCTATAAACTGATATGTATCAACCTATCTCTGTCAATTTTGGGTGAAATATATTCAAACATTTTAACATATGCATCTAATCATCACATTAACACCTGCAACTGGCTAATCTAAACCATTCCATTATTTCTATTGTTTAATCCAAATCAAATTGTTGAAACATGACAGTTACTGCAAATGACAACTACTCAAATCAAATCTAAAAAAAATAACATTAGAATTATCAACCAATTTAATGAAAAAAAAGCATGTGAATATCTAAAAAAAGTAAAAAATTAAGGATTAGATAATCCTTAAATTATTTTGAGTTTTTTGGCTGTCTTCTCATCCACTTTACCGGTAACCTTTAAGGCATTGTCCTTTTGGAACTCTTTGACTGCACTGATAGTGTACTTATCATATTTTCCGTCGACTTTAAGAGTTTTGCCGTCAGCCTTGAGATAATAGCCATTGCTTTTCAAGGCCCTCTGGATCTTTTTGACTGTTGAAGTATCCTTGCTTCCGGAGGATACAGTTTTGAAAGGTTTTTTGACTGTTATCTTGACCTTTTTGGTTGCCTTGTTGTAGTAGCTGTTGCCTTTATATGTTACTGTCGCCTTGTAAGTACCTTTCTTACCTAGTTTGGTAATTTTAAAGGTAGCTTTACCTTTGGAATTGGTAGTTGCCTTATAGGTTACTCCTTTGACTTTCAAAGTGACTTTGGCATTCTTAATGACTTTTCCCACATTGTCCTTTAAGGTAATAGTGTACTTTTTGGTTTTTGTGGTTGTCTTAAAGGTTTTATTTTTAGCTGTTATTTTAGGAGTAGCCTTTTTGACAGTGACATTAACATCTTTTGCGGATTTTGCATAGATGTCAGTGCCATTGAAGGTTATTGATGCAGTGTAGGTTTTAGGAGCCAAGCTGCCTGTTGAAACATTAATCTGACCGTTGCTGTCTGTTGTAAAAGTCTTTTCACCATTCAAATAGACTGTCACATTAACGCCACCTATTGGATTGCCATTGATGTCAGTTAATGTAACTACAATGTTTTTGTTGACATTGTAGGTTGTGGTGATTTCAGTTGCAGTCAGTTCACTATTAAGCTTGTTAACTGTTACTTTCACTGTTTTGTTGACCGGATTGTGGTTTGCATCAGCAACTGAGGTAACTGTCAACACATGAGATCCAACATTCAAACCTGAAATAAGTATGGTGAAATTATTGACTTCAACACTTTCATTGTCGATTAAAGCGGTTATTCCAACAGCTCCTTCAGCTGCAACTGTAACGTTAACGGAACTTCCATAGTCAAGTTCAACATCATTTAGACTAATTACTGAGTCAACTTTGTTAACTGTAACGTTTGCTTCTTTTGTAACCGGATTGTGGTTTGCATCAGCTATTGTTGTAACGCTTAAAGTGTATAAACCGGCATCCAAATCTGAAATTGGAATAGTATAATTGGTTACATTGACAGTCTGGTTATTGATTTTAGCGGTAATGCCTGTAGTTCCGTTGGTATTTACTGTAATGTTGACTGATTTTCCCCAATCCAAGATGACATCATCAAGACTCAAATCAGAATCAATCTGGTTTACAGTGATTCGACAATATTCAGTTATGGCATCATATCCTGTAGCAGAGATAGTTGTAACGCTTAATGTGTATTGGCCCGCATCCAGATTGGAAACTGTAATCCTGTTATATCCAATGCTTATGACTGCATTTGGCTGATTTATGACATTAGCAACAACACCGCTTGCACCCTCATAATAAATGACTGTGGAACCTGTGGAGTTATAGTCAAATGTGATGTCATTGATTATCAATACAGGATTGCTTTTTTCTATATTTAACAATACATTTGCATTTTCATCAAATACCCTGGTTTCGCCCAGATAGTTTACAGAAGCATGTGCAGTTACATTTCCAATACCTACAGAAGATGGAGTATATTTGACTGAATCACCCAATTTAATGATTTTTTTATCAACAACACCGTTTGTTGTGGTTACTGTTAGATTGATTGGTTTTTGAAGTGAATTGTCATAATTTGATATTTCTCCTGTATCCTTGTTGTATGCATATAACTTAAATGAAATGTCTGATGAACCTGAAACCTGGATTGTGTTAGGGTTAGCTGTAGCATTTAGGAACAGCCAGTTTTCAAAGTCAATCTTTAGTTCAGAAGGAGCAATATTATAGTTTGTAGCATTGTTTCCAAACCATGTGTCAACGATTTTAATAGTGCCTGATCCGTCAACGTTTATTTTAGAATTGTTTATAAAAATTGAGTCATGTATGATACTGTTTGAAGTACCCCAATTATAAATTACAGATTTTCCTTTGTTGTTTATGAAATTTCCAGTCACATCCACATTGCTCATGGAATTATAGAATAAAATTGCCGCACCTTCACTTACTGCAGTATTGTTGTAGAAGTTTGCCTCAATGTTAAGTTCAGTTGGAGTATTCTGGACATAAATTGCTCCGCCGCCGCTCCATGATCCTGTACTTTTTGCTGTATTGTTGGTGTAATTTCCAATTATATTCACAAGGAATGGATTTCCTAAACGGTTCGCTCCACCATCTTCACCGGCTTCATTGTGGCAGTAGTTTCCAGTTATGTTAACATTATTTAACACATCATCAAAGTAGTTTGCTCCTCCATTTTTCGCCTTATTGTATGAGTAATCACCTGTTATTGCAACATTTTTCAGACTTTCCCTAAACTGATTAGCTCCCCCATCGAAATTGGTTGCAGTGTTGTTGATGTAGTTTCCGGTTATGTTCACATTTTCCAGTGCTTCATAAAATACGTTTGCTCCGCCAAAGTATGCTTTATTGTTGGAGTAATTACCTATTATATTCACATTTAAAAGTGCACTAAACCAGTTCGCCCCTCCATTCTGGCCAGTTGCAGTGTTATTATTATAGTTTCCAAAAATGTTCACATTAGTTATTTTAGATTTGAAGTAGTTTGCTCCAGCATAGCTTTGGGCTATATTGTCTGTGAAGTTCCCTATTATGTTTACATGGTTCAGTTCTGCAAAAAAGCATATTGCTCCTCCACCTTCCCCATCATAACTGGTACCCTTGGCATTGTTTTTTGTGAAATTTCCGGTTATGTTCACATTTGTCAGGAATTCTGCAAAGTAGATTGCCCCTCCGGATGAACCTGCATAGTTATTATTGAAGTTAGCGTTTATGTTGGAATTGATAAGTTCAGATTTAAAGAGAAGGGCTCCTCCATTTCCACCGTGTCCATTTTGAAAGGTAAATCCAGTCATGTTTATGCTTTTAGCCTGAATTTCCCAAATACCATATGAGCCGCTTCCATCGAAAACAGCCTCGCCATCACCATATCTTTCTAAGGTCAAATTCTTGTCAATGATTAAGTTGGTATTGTTTTCTCCAGCATATGTTCCGGATGCAATTCTGATGATGTCATTGTCACTGCTTGCAGTGATTGTATCCTTTAAATTATTGAAAGGATTGTCTAATGTCCCCTCACCATTTGCTGCACTTGAATTAACATACCATATATTTCCAGATGTTAATTTTTCTTCATTATTGTTTACATTTAATGTATCAGTTATTTCGTCACTAGTAGATAATTCCATTTGTCCTGTGTCACCGCTTGCTATCACGGTATCATTCACATCACTTGCACTTACAGCTGCAATTGAAAAAATAAACATAGCAAGCATTATTATAATTATGCTTTTCTTGTACTTCATTGGTAGCGCTCCCAGTTTTTTGAGATAAATATTTTTTAAAAATAATGTTTTAATCAAAACGAACAATCTTGAATGTTGTTTGCCTGTTTAAAATGTTTATCTGGGCACTGTCTAATATTTTATGGGTTACAATATATTAAAACAAGATAATACTAATTTTATGCTATTTTATAAGTAATTTAAACACTATGGAGTAGTTATAGTAAAAATAGATTATTTTTAGGATTTTAAATGCAATTTAAA
>JAFUCN010000055.1 GCA_017459665.1 Methanobrevibacter sp.
TAGGTTGGATGAGAAGGTACATTTTGTGAATGACATTCATGATGATGAAGTTGATCAGGAGGGTGACAGACTGCCAGGTGTTGAGAATGATCTGAAGGATCTTGAGGTTGACAGAGAGGCAAGTGTTGAGACTGATGTTGACAGTGATGTTGAGAAGGTCGAAGATAAGAGTGTTGTTGAGAAGGCCGAGGGTGATAGTGGCGTTGAGAAGGCCGAGGATAAGAGCAGAAATGAGAAGGCAGAGGTTGACAGTGTTGTTGAGAAGGACGACATTGAAAGTGTTGTTCAGAAGGACGACGTTGATACAGAAATTGACAAGGCCGAGGATGAGAGTACTGTTGAAGTTGAGGTACTTGGTAAGAAGTCTGAAGGAGACAATGCGGATGTTGCTAAGAAGCCAATTTGTGTGGATGATAAACCATCCCCGGATTGCTGGCTTCTTAATGTGCTTCCAACCAGTGTGCCCAGTGTTATATTTGTTGAATCTGCTCACCCCTCAGTGGTTGACAAGAAGTTGGACAAGGAAAGGGGCCGAAGGCGGTCAAGGTTCCTCCTGACCCCGTATGTTGACCCCATGCCGGAAACGAAGAAGAAAGGACAAGAAAATCAGCATTCCAAAGACTTCTGGGCATTTTTGAAGGGCAAAAATGCAGTCAGGTAATGCTCTTTTCCTATCCTCCATTAACCTAAGCTAGTTCAATTTATGGTGTTGTGATTTGTTATGCCATAATATAAAAATCTCGTTCACAATGAACAGAGTATATACCGGGCACCCCGTAAAAGACATGACGCGTTCCGAGTTGAAGGACTTCATTAACACGGACAAATGGATTTCAAACTCGGTAACTTCTTTTATAGTGTTCAATTTTGTTATTATATTGTTAACATGCACACTTCTTTTCTAATTCTCCGTCGATACATGTAATTGTAGCATATAGACAGCTACTTCGACGTGCTTTGGAAGAAGCGTTTGGGATTACAGTTTAATTACCGGCAGGATATAGGATTGGTCTCTCCCACGTTTTTCGTAAGTTCACTTTTAATCTTGGATTATGGAATATGTATTTGCTTAAGATGGTTGGTTTTTTGTATAACAAGGTCGGTTTTTTTTTTACACAGCGCCAGTTGAACATTCAGTGGGACAAAATAGTGGTGGAGATACGAACCCAAAGGGAGCTAAAAGAGTTTGAAAAGGAAGATAGGATAAGACAAGAGGAGGCCGGAAAGGCTGGGGAAGATGGATCAGACAAAGAAGTTATACAGCAATGTGTGAAAAAGAAGAAGAAAGGTCCTTCTCCACCAGCAGTGTGCGAAACGAAAGAAGTTTGGGAAGATTACCCCGAGTTCAATCCATTGGCTTTCCACCCTGACAATGATCTTTTACATTACGTCCGGGGTAGTGATCTGCTTTACAATGAACCGTGGTGGAAGATGAATTCGGTAAGTTTGTATGTTTTGCATGAATATGGATTCGGTGGATTTGGTATGTTATGTTTCACTCCCTCTGCCAGGGCTCGAATTTCCATTGGCAGGGCTTGTATTCCCGTTTCTAGGGCTTGAAATTTCTGTACAGGGCTTGAAATTCCTGAACATTCCTTGCAGGTTTTGATTCCTTGCAACGTCGGTGACCACTGGGTTATTTCAGAAGTGTTTTTAAAAGAAGGAAAAGTTAGGATGTTTGATTCCTGGTGGGGAAGACAAGGAAGGAACAATCGAATAGGGAAAATCCAACCATTACTATATTTGTTACCCTCCATCTTGAAGGCATCAAATTATTACGAAGAATTGAACTTACCTGTGCCAACAACTCCATTCATTGCCGAAAACGTGGATTCACTCTTAATTCCTCAACAGGGCGATGGGTAGTTCATTTACATTGCTATATAACTCGGTGTTTTTTACATGTAATCGTCATTATCTTACCTTTATTTTCATATGGTGCAGTACCAGCTGCGGTGTTTTCATGTTAAAGTTTGCCGAATTAGTACTATCCGGAGTTGATTTACCGTGGATTAACGAATTTGGTCAAAAGAATATACCAAGCATCAGGAACGCAATGGCACTTGACGTTTTCGTTAATGGCGAGATTGTAAACCCCATTCAGCCGTAGGAAATCAATAAGAGAATAACACATTACTGTTTGATTGTATTCTCAGGTAGCATTTGAGAAAGCTTAATGGGAAGTTTGGTGGAGCACAGCTCAGAATATGATTCAGCCAGTCCATCAAAACCTGTGAAAGGACATAGTTCTGTGAATGGTTGCAGCCATGATGAGAAGCTTGTGTGGCCGTGGAAAGGTATTCTGGTTAACATTCCTACTACAAGGGGAGACAATGGGCGTTCTGTCGGAGGAAATGGATCTAAGTTGAGGGATGAGTTCATAATGAGAGGGTTCAACCCCAAAAGAGTAGTTTCATTATGGAATTACCATGGTCATTCAGGAACCGCTATTGTAGAATTCATCAACGATTGGCCTGGCCTGCACAATGCTATGTCCTTTGAGAAAGCTTTCGAAGCAGATCATCATGGCAAAAAGGATTGGTATGCTCCTAACAAGGAAAAATCTGGTCTCTATGCTTGGGTTGCCCGCTCTGATGATTATAATTTGAATAATGTTGTTGGAGAGATCCTCCGCAACCTTGGGGACCTTAAGACCATTTCTGAAATGATGGAGGAAGAAACCCGGAAGCAGCATCAACTTCTGTTTCTATTGATAATTTTGTGTTTTTTCTACCATTCTTATGCCATCATAATTTCTTTAATTAATTATGTTTCCATCAATCATTATTTAAGTCTCAAGTTTCAAATTAGGATGTACCATATTTATATAGAAAATTGTTTGGGCTTGCATTGCTGTATTAAAAAATTGTTGCCATAACCATACCAAAAAAATAAAATTATGGGGTTAATTAATTCAATAAAGTAGAATAAAAATAGTAAAAAAAAGAAATACAGAATTGGGGCTAATTAATTCAATAAAGTAGTTAAAAAAAAAATTAGGGCTAATTAATTCAATAAAGTACCATAATTATATAACAGTAAACACAAATAAATAAGAAAATTGCAAAGTATAGCACCATTTAGATGTCTGTGTCCTTTTAGTAATTTTACACACTCACAACACTTTTTACTTCAGTTTATCAAACACATTGAAATTGCTTTTGGTTCTCACAACACTTTTGAAAATCAGTTTACCAAACACTCAGCTGATTCTTCCCACAGCAATTCCAAAAGCAATTCCCCCCACAGCAATTCCAAAAGCACTTCCCCCCACAGCACAGCAATGCCAAACTGGGCCTAACTAAAGAAAAGGGGCCCCGCCTTTGGTTCCCATTCTTGGGTTCCTCCTCAGTTCCTCCCTCTTCCCTAGGGTGTTCTTTAACAGTGCATTGAAGTGTTTGCGTTTAATGTTTGTGTTTTGGATTGGTCCCTCCGATTAACCATAACCGGTTTTCTTTCTACCTTCGATTTCGTTTAATGTTTGTGTTGTCGAATGTTTTCTGTTATTTTCAAGATTTACTTGGTTGTTTTGCCATTATTAAAAACAGATTTAAATCTGATATTTTCGTTTGTTGGTTGTTTGTTTAATGAAGTGTCATACAGTGTGTTGTTTGAAATGGCGAAGAAATCGGTGTATGTCGTTTTCAAAGGGAGGAAAACCGGTGTCTTCAACTCATGGCCGGAATGTCATGATCAAATCGATGGATTCAAGGGTGCTTCTTACCAGAAATTTAGTACGGTTGATGAAGCATATCAAGCTCTCCGAAGCCGTGACGTTCAGCGTGAACTTTGTATTCATACTCCTGCTACAACAGAGTACAACGAACCCGTTCAAACCCAAAGAAATTTCCTTCCATTTCCACTATACCTAATTGTTGTGTTTGTTATCGGAATAACAGTGGGTAAATTTATGTGAAATGGTATGTGAAATGGTGTTTCTGGTTGCTGGTTATGTATATTGCCTTCTGTGCCTTTTTTTTATATGAATAAAAGATAACTTTCAGGGTGTTTCTGGTTCATTGTTATGTATATTGCCTTTTGTGTAGATGTTAGTGATATTTTGTCTAACGGAAATGCATGGTCAGTAAACTGTAGGGCAGAAATAATTAACACAAACTTATAACGGAAAAACATATGAAATTAACATGAACAAGGGCATTAACATTAACAAGGGCATTACAAGGGCATAACAAGGGCATAACATAACAAGGGCATAGCATAACAAGGGAATAACAAGGGGCATAACAAGGGCATAACAAGGGCAGCAAACTGTAGGGTCAGTGAACGGCATGATAAGAGGCTTTTCTCTAGGGAGATGGTGGAATATTGAAGTCCAACATCTTCTTCTCCAGTTTTTCAACAAGAGTGTAAAGACCTTTAAGTTCATCGTCTCTTGCCTCCATCTGAACATGTAAATTGATTATTTCTGCTTCCAGATTTTCAACTTTTCCCCTCAAAACTGAATTGTCAACAGTCAGGCGTCCAGCATTTGCTCGCTCATCACGGATGGTGTTCTCTGCATTTGCAATTCGTTGCCTCAGACATTCAAAGATTGATTCCAGCCTGTCTGTCTCACCAACTTGCCTGCCAACATGATTACCGATATTGTTTGCTGCCATTGTATGAAAAAAAAAAAAAAAAAGATGAACAAATATAAATGAACTGTGAAAAGGATATGTAACAGGGACAAGGTATTTATAATGGGATGCAAACGTTCACCATGAATGAAAAGTCACAATGGTAACCAGTCATGATTGTTTTGGTAACTGTAAAAGTCTTCTGCATAATTGCATCTGGATGCCTGTTCACTACCCAATGCACCGATTATCCTGTTTCGAAAATGGAAAAGCCACCATTAATATCTCTTAAATTTACATTTCCTTTTATTCCATTTAATTTAATTTCAGAAATCAATTCTTTTGGAGTTAAAATAGTTAATTTCATGATTGTTTTGAGTTTATTTATCATGGGCTTAGGCCTTACCGTTAACGACCAAACAAAAACCTCGGCCCGTAAGCCTTAACAAATCAATGTTCTTCATACTAATCTGGGTAATTAATGTTCTTCCAGGGCTTGCAATTCATAGGTCAGGGCTTATGGAAATATAAATAAAGAATTTGAAGCCCTGTCATCCCTGAAACAGACAACAAATTTCCTGGGCTTCACACATCAATGTTATTTAACGGGCTTAACATTTGTTAGTTCAGGGCTTATCAAAATAATAATGATATATAAATTGAAGCCCTGTCTTGCACGAAACAGACATTGAATTGCCTCGGATCAATAATGACAAGGCCAGTATGTATATACTACAACGAAATCTCATGTGTTTTTAAATGCATTAATGCTCCATTATAATATTGCATTTCTAAACATCTGACATAACCCAATCTCCCTTCGAATAGATAATATAAGATACTTTACTTAGTTATGTCAGCAAATTCGTAGTCCCTGACATGAAATGCATTGCAATAAATGAGATGATGGCGTTATGCCAGTTTCAAAATGAATCATTTAAATTTTATGATTGCTGAATTATTTTCTATTAAATAATTAATCAAAGTTGTAATGGCTTTTGAAAGGATCAAAAGCCTTTTTTTTTTTTAATGTTATAAGCGACATTTGAAGTTGTTTTAGGTTGTTTGGCAAAACTGAAAATACCTTTTTTTTTAAATTATCTTAATTAACCTTTAAAATGCCATTTTATGTTTGTTTGGAGAAGCCCAACAAGCTTGTTTTGGTTTTTTATTTTTTATCTCTTTACGAATTGGCTCTAAAATAAGTTAACATTATAATTAGGGGGAATTACAGTTTAGTCCTTATCTTTTAAGTAAACATCACTTTTTTACCCGACTTACTTGTATTAGGGTCTTTAGTCCTCATCTTTTTGGAAATGCATCAAAAAGGTCCCTCCGTCAGTCAATGGTTAGTCAAAGTTAATTGGTCCAGGGGTAAAACGGTACTTTTAGTAATGGAAGTGTCAAAAAGACAGTTTTACCCATAAGGATGGGAAAAGACTGAAATGCCTTTCTAACAATTACTCTTAAACCCCATTTAAATTAAAAACATATCCATAGGGATTGAACCTTCAACCTTGTGGATAAAGGCATAGGCTCTAACCAATTGAGCTACTACAATTCATTGTTTAAGGTTTGTTGATTTAAATGTATA
>JAFUCN010000005.1 GCA_017459665.1 Methanobrevibacter sp.
TCTTGTTCAAGAGTTAAATGAAGCTTAACAACCACACCCCGAATATACTCACCCATAAATCTCATCCCCAGTCCATCATCATATACCATTTTCATTCATATCTAAAAAAAAATGAAAAAACATCTACTCTTTTTTAAAACAACAATTAAAATCACATTTAATCGAATAATATCTCATTTATAATTAATCCTATATAAAAAATGAGAGAGAGCATTTAAAAAGTAATCGAATAAACGAACTCAGAGCAATTTTTCAAACCCAAAACAATTTTTCATACCCAAAGCAATTATTTAATAATCCAATAACAAAAAAGTATACTGAATAAAAATTCATGACATAAAATAGCCTCAAAAAAAACGCAAATAAAATAAAACACAATAAAATTAATTAAAAAAGACAGTACACCCAATAGTGCAATTCATCCACAACTTGCAGAAGTTGTGGTATTCTTGCATTTTAAAGATAAAATTGGATGGTCTTGAAAATATGAGGCAAAAGCTATTCCTCACATTTCCAATGACTTATATGTGTTTTTTCCCTAGAAATCAAATTAATATCATCCAGCCCAAACAAAAAGATGCCCAAACCAGATAACAATCCGTTTTAATTCACATTCCTCTTTTTAAGAAAAAAAACTTGCAAGTTTAAAAAATTTTCAAACGGCATAACCGCCGAAGATGTATATTTCGAAAAACTTAAATAAAGTTTTTCTGATTAATATTTTGTTTTGACTTTTATTTAAATATATGTGAAAATTTCATTACATTGCAAGGTTATTTTACATGATTTTCATAGCAATGTTTAACATATATCCAATCCAAAATGAAGTATATACTACTAAAAATTTGTTTTAAATGAGGAGTTAATTACATGGTAGATGAAAAATCCGTAAATGAAAACCGTATGAGCAAAAACGAGTATTACCTTGCAATCGCACTTGTTGTATCCAAGAGAAGCACATGCCTTAAAAGACGCTACGGTGCTGTGATAGTCAACAACGATGAGATTGTAAGTACAGGATACAACGGAAATCCCAGAGGCGATGAGAACTGCTGTGACAGAGGGGACTGTCAGAGAATGAACCTTCCGTCAAATTCAGGAAACTACAACGACTGCTTTTCAGTACACGCAGAACAGAATGCAATCATAAGCGCAAAGAGAAACGAGATGCTCGGCTCAACACTGTATCTTGCAGGTGAAAAGTATGATGAAGGCGATTGGGTTGAAATAGACGATGCCGAACCGTGCCCGATATGCTTCAGGATGATTAAAAACTCAGGCATTGAAAGAATTGTCAGCCAGAAAGGCATTTTAGAGCTGTAATCTAATTTTAAAAAACTGATACTATGAGGGACTGGCAGGTGGGAGACCCTATTGGAGACGGCAATGACATAGGAGTTCCCGATGTTGCATATATGGGCTATCTGAAAGACGATGAATCCGGCGACGACATTTTCGATGATTTCAAGTTCTACCTGAACCATGCACTGGATTTCTATAACGACAAGGACTATGAAAGAGCATTCAGTTCAATTTATTCTGCCTATAAGGTATATGGAAAGCTGGGGGAATTTGAAAAATCACAGTTAAGGCCAGACCCGTTCAACAGGGACTGGATTATCGAGCTTTGCTGTTTGATGGTCAACGCACACGCAGAATACTACTCACGGGCCTCAGAAATTGTAATAAAAAACCACCTGCACGTAAAGCTGTGCATGGACTGTGACTGCTTATATCCGGTCAGGGACAATTACTGCATAAGATGCGGAAATCCTCTACTTGATCCTTACGAGCGTTCACCTGATAAGATCTGCGAATTAATTCGAAAGGGGCTGTTGGGATGGATTTTCGATGAGGTGGAAATTCAGGATGTCACCGACAGGTCACTCAGGCTTATGAAGTCAAACGGCTCAAGACTGGTAAAAATCAATCGGGGAATCAGTGGTGATTTTGATTTCATATTTGAAAAGGAAAATAAGTATATAAAGACCACCTACACATGCGAGTACCTTAAATACCGCATCCCTGGGCGTATTTTCGAGGATTTTTCAACCACCCACAATCATGACAGGCTATTGGAGGACAAATCATTTCAAAAACTTGTCAGGGATGTTGAATACAAGACAGGCTTCAGATTTAAGGAATGCCTGGGCGGCTACGGATATGACCTTGATGAGGACCATTATAATTTCATATTCACAGATGAGATAAAAATCAGTGTTGATTTTGAAATGCCCGACGGAAGGATTGCATCATATGGCCTTGACCTTGACAATATGAGTTTGAGCAGGGATTATGTAGTGTATTGATGTTTTATAGTCTTTTTGAATGCCAAATTGAATTTTTTCATTAACTTTTTTCAACAGTTTATTTTAAAATTAACAAACAAAAACTTATATGTTGGGACTGTCCACTAATTAATTTTTTTGTTAAATTAAGGTTACATTTAGATTTTGGGATATTTTTTTGATGTTGATTACTATTGCTTCGAGTTTTAAGTCTATATCTACATTTTCTATTCCTATTCTTCGGGATTTTGTGAATTCTTGGTGGCTTTTAATATTGGCGAAGTTTCCTTCGCTGAATATGGGTCTTAGTTTGTATAATTGTTTTCCTTGTGGTGATTGGAAGATTATTTTTTCTTCAATGAACGCAGGGCTTGCGGGTTCGTAGAGTTTACGGTATTTCAGTGTTTTTTCGCATTTGTCTTTATATGGACATTCTGGACATTTGTTAGTGGTGTATTCATCATTTAAAATTCCATTAATCATTTTTTGATTAGTGGGTTTTAGTTTTTGTCCGTAAGGACAGGTGAAGTGTTTGTTGATGGGATCAAAAGGGAAGTTGTTTTTTGCAAAGGGTTTGTCTTGGTTTTTTCCGTTGTTGTTCATGCTTTCGCTTCTGTCTGGAATTATAGGAGTTATTCCATTTTGGAATGCGTATTCTATGGATTCTATTTTGTAATATCCATTATCTGCTAGTATATATTTTGGTGTTTTACCATATGTGTGTTGTATATAGTCTATTGCGCGTATTAATTGATTAGCATCGGTTTCTTGTTCAACCACATTTTGCATTATGATTAAACCTGTTTTAGCATCAGTGACTGTCTGTATTAAATATCCAAACATTACTCTGCCTTTTTTCATTAAAA
>JAFUCN010000056.1 GCA_017459665.1 Methanobrevibacter sp.
ATTCCAACGCCTGCAAGCCTCATGTCCGCAAAGATGCTGAAATCGGTGTTTTTTCTAAGCTCATCGTAGATTGTATAGTCAGGTCTTACAAGTAATAATACATCTGCAGTGTTTTCCATGCTGCCTTCAAGGGGTGAGTATTGTGTTATCTCATCGGGCAGCTGCAGGTCCCTTGGGGATTCCATAGTCTTTACAATCTTGTTGAGCTTTGATGAGTAGTATTTGGCTATTGCCTGAACAAATGTGGATTTGCCTGCTCCCGGTGAACCTGAAATTAGAATTCCTTCTGCATTGGTTCTGATTCTCTCAAGCAATTTGTCTGATAAGTGGTATTCGTTTAGGTCAATGTTTGCAACAGGCCTTACTATGGTAATTTCTAAAGCCTCTGAAAACGGAGGATATGCTATTGAAATCCTGTATTCTCTTGACTGGACAACAAATGAACCTTCCTTTTCGCTTTCCAAATATGTTTTAGGGTCGCTTTTTGCCTTGTCAAGGATTTCATCCATTATTTCCTTAAGCTCTTTGTGGGTATAGCGCTTTTCATTCAAAACTTCAAAATCAATGTGTCCTGGAGTTCCCTTTTTGGCCATCGGGACGACATTTTCCTTTAAGTGAATTGACATTGTGTTTTCATCAAAGAACTTTTCAATTGAAAGCGGCTTTTCCTCGTATTTCTGCTTGAAAAAGTAAACGGGAATGCCTTGGGATTTAGCAACTTCGGCCTGAACCTTGTCGTTTGTTAGGAGTGTTCCCATTTCGCTTCTTGCAAGGTCTCTTATGATGCTGTCAATTTCACCGCTTTTTGCATATCTTATATCGTAATTTGTAGGTCTTCTTCCTTTAAAGCTGACGGATAACTCCCCTTCATACTGAAGTTCCTGCAGTTTTTGAAGCTCCTTTAGGCCTCTTTTACCTTCTGATCTGTTGGCGTTTGCCTGGTGTTCTAGCTCACAAACAACCGCTTCAGGAACAATGATTTCAGGATAATCCAAGTCCTCTTTTTCGATTAGTTCGCTAACGGCACCTATGATAACGGCACTTGTGTCTGGTATTATGCATTTCATTTTTAATACACGTCTTCCGGGTTTACAATTCTTTCTAAAACGATATCCAAATCGTCGTCTTTTAAATCTTCAATGTCGATTTTGTTTTCTGTGTTGATTTTTCTAAAAAAGCATGAACGGTATCCCTCATGGCATGCCGCACCGGTTTGGTTGATTTTTAAAATGACTGCATCCATGTCGCAGTCAACAAGGATTTCTTTTACTTGCTGGAAATGGCCGGAGGATTCGCCCTTAAGCCATAACTTGTTTCTTGATGTGCTCCAGTAGTGGGCTTTGCCGGTTTCGATTGTCTTGGCCAGTGCTTCCTTGTTCATGTTGGCCAACATTAATATTTCACTGGTTTCAGCATCTTGAGCAATTGCAGTTATGACTTTAACGCCGTTGATTTCATGTCTGAAGTTTATTTCCATCTTATTCACCTTTGATAAAGCTTACAATATTGTCCAAATCTACAAGTTCCTGCTCACCACTAACCATGTCCTTTATGGTGATTTTGCCTTCAGCCAAATCGTTGGCACCGACAATTGCCATTTTAGGGACCTTAATCTTGTCGGCGTAATTCATTAGCTTCTTGAACTTTTTGCCGTTCAGGTCAACATCGGCTTTGATGCTGTTTTTTCTCAATTCCTGGGTAATTTCAAATGCCTTTGTCTGCATGTCTTTTGAAATTGGAGCTACATAAATGTCCAAGTGTGAAGGTAATTTTTCTTTTTCGGTGAGTTCTTCTACTGCATTCATGAGTCTGTCAAAACCAAGTGCAAATCCGGTTGATTCGACTTCATGACCTCCGAAGACCTTAACAAGGGAGTATGATCCTCCGCCGCAGATTTGCTTTTGGGCACCGAGCTCTGGAACATAGATTTCAAAGACGATTCCTGTGTAGTAGTCAAGACCTCTTGCAACGCCAAGGTTTAAAGTATAATTTTCAACTTTAAAGGCATCAAGAAGTGAAATCAACTCTTTCAGTTCTTCTAAAGCTTCTTTTGGCTCATCATATGGGCCAATCAAATCTTCAACTTCTGGGATGATGCCTTTATCACCGACAAGGTCAATCAGCTTCAACAATATCTGGTTTAATTCGTCATTTTCGATGACCGGTTCATCTCCGCTTAATGATTCGATTAGAAGATCCTTGTCGCCTTTGTCGATTACGACCATGATTTCCCTTTGGGTTTCATCAGAAATCTCAAAGTGTTTGAATAAACCTCTTATGATTCCGAGGTGGTTGATGTTAACGTCAGCGGTAGTGATTCCTAAGGAATTGATTGCATCAGAGCAAAGTGCAATGACTTCAGCTTCACCTTGAGGGGTTTTTGCTCCAATCAGTTCACATCCGAATTGCCAGAACTGTCTGAACCTTCCCTTCTGCGGCCTTTCATATCTAAAGCAGCTTCCGTAGTAATATAGCTTGATTGGTTTAACGGCTGTCTTTTCAAGTTCGTTTAAGTATAATCTTGCAACCGGAGCTGTAATTTCAGGTCTTAGGGTCAGTTCCCTGTCTGATTTGTCTTTAAAATTGTATAACTGGTCTACAATTTCCTCTCCGGATTTGGTTGTAAATAATTTTAATTCTTCAAATAAAGGTGTTTTAATCTCCTGATAACCATAACTTTCAAATATTTTTCTTAAGGTACCTTCTGCTTGTTTTCTTTGCCTCATTTCTTCAAATAAGAAATCCCTAGTACCTCTTGGTCTTGTAAATTCCATTTTTACACTCCTATGATAAGATATATTATAATTAAAGTTTGTATCTGCAAAGTTATATAATCTTTGTTAATCAATTTAATATTATATGAACATTAAAGGAAGTACAAATATTGTAGGTCTGATAGGCCATCCTGTCGAACATAGCTTTTCACCTCCGATGCATAATGCTGCATTTGATACCTTAAATCTGGATTATGCATATGTAGCATTTGACGTTAATCCAAATGAATTGAAAAAGGCTATTGATGGAGCTAAAGCACTAAATATCAAAGGATTCAACGTTACCATCCCTCACAAGATTGATGTAATTGAATATCTCGATGAGGTCGATGAGGTGGCCGGTTTAATCGGGGCTGTCAATACAATAGATTTTAAAGACATGAAAGGATACAACACTGATGGAATCGGTGCAATCAAGGCTATTGAGGAAGTTACGGGCATTAAAAATAAGAATGTTGTAGTTGCAGGTGCCGGAGGAGCATCAAGGGCAATTTCATTTTATATAGCAAAGTATGGTGCAGACTCACTGACAATACTCAATAGAAATGTGGAAAAGGCACAAAATTTAGCAAATGATGTTTTAAAATCTGATTTGATTGATAATGTTTCATCAGATTCAATCACTAATATTAACAATCATTTAACTGATGCAGATATTCTAATCGATACGACTCCTCTTGGAATGGATCCGCATGTTGACGATGAGCCAATTGCAAAAGCCGAAAACATGCATGAGAATCTGATTGTATTTGATGCGGTCTACAATCCGAATGAAACTGTTCTTTTAAAGGAAGCTATTAAGGCAGGTGCAAAACCTGTTTACGGAATAAAAATGTTGCTTTATCAGGGAGCAGAAAGCTTTGAAATCTGGACTGGCAAAAAGGCTCCAGTTGACGTGATGGAAGAAGCACTTAAAAAAACACTTAACTTAAAATGATAATATGGATTTAATATTTGACGTTTCAGGATTTAGCAATGAAAAAGAGGAATTCACATCATCAAAAAGGGATGTGCTGAAATTTCTGAAAATTATTGGTGTAGATACAAGATACATTTCATACACTCCCGAAAAAATCTACATTAACAACTTGAGGTTTTCAAAGTTTTCAAGAACACGTGAAGCTACCTTTAAAAAGCAGTATCCTGAAATTGATGTTGTAAGAAACAAGCTATTTCAAAAAATATGCTCAAAGGCCTCAAAAGTTCTTTCAGAAGAGATTAAGCCTAATTCACGTATTCTGATGCCTGAAGACAAGTTTATAATTGAACTTATAATGGAGCCATATACCCGCAAGTATGGTGTTGAACTCGTTTATGAGGGGGATTATGATTTAAAGGTCAATGAAATAATTCTTGACGATAAGGTAAATGACATTTTTGAAGGGATTTTTTCAGGAGAAGGCCTAAATCTTGTTAAAGGCGAAGATGAAATCTATCCTCTGGCAAACGTTTCACTTGACTGGATAAATTCATTTTTGAAAATGGATGGTCAGAAACTGGTTGAAAGTGGAAATAAAAATAAACTTGCAAATTCATTTTCCGAATTTTTGGATGATGTTGCTCCGCAGTATAAGGAGAATGTTGTTAAAGCTAGTGAGTTTATCCAATCTAAAATTTAGTCTTTTTTTGAAAATAGTTAAATTTAAATACTATGGGGATTTCAAGTCAATTTTACGAAGTGAGAACAATTTTAAACTCTTTAAAATTAGTTATATTTATATATAATGAAAATAAATTACTTATTAACTGAAAAAGGGTTTGGATAGTATAGAAAAAACACAAAGGAGTTTTAATCATGGTAAAATATGAGCTTGTTAAAACGTTACTATACCAAAGTGAAGAAGGTGCGGTTGAAGGTGAATTCATCATAGGTGATGATACACTGTGGGCCAGTAGGAAAGTTGTTGCAGAAATATTTGGCACTGATAAATCAAATATATCACGTCATTTTTCAAATATTGTATTTGAAGGTGAGCTTGAAGAAAAAGAAGTAAGTATATCTTCTAATGAGCTTTTTAAAGATGATTCTGAGTTTAGTGCGGAATCCGCACAAAACTCTAAAAAAGGTGGAAGGCCTCAAATATGGTATGACCTTGATGCAATCATATCAATAGGGTATAGAATTAACTCTAAAGAAGCAACAAAGTTTCGTATATGGTCTAGAGGTATTTTAAAGAAATATATGAGAGAAGGTTATGTACTTAACAAGGACTTATTAATGAATGGTGGTAAGTTCAATGATGAATACTTTGACAATTTGCTTGAAGAAATCAGAGAGATTAGATCTTCCGAGAGACGAGTATACGAAAAAGTCACTGATTTGTTTGCTACTGCATATGATTATAATAAGAATGCTGAAATTACTAGAAATTTCTATGCAAAAGTCCAAAACAAGCTTCACTATGCAGTATCTGGCTTGACTGCTCCTGAATTAATCCATGAAAGAGCAGACAGTACCAAAGAGCATATGGGATTGACTAGTTGGAGGAAATCTCCTGATGGAAAAGTATATTTAAGTGATGCTAAAGTGGCTAAAAATTATCTAACAGAAAAAGAACTTAAAAGTCTTAACCGTATTGTTAGCATGTATTTGGATTATGCTGAAGACAGAGCTGAACGCCATATCCCAATGTCTATGAAAGACTGGATTAAACTACCACGGCTTGTAGAAGCCGTGGATTTCTAGAAAAATATTCTGGAAGTCCACTAGTTTAATAGACTAAGGCCATAACATGGTCTACGTTACTCAAGAATATATTATAGGTACCAGTGGATGTTTAATCCCAGTCTGCTGCTCTACGGTGTAGTGGTTAAACAGTTTCTGAGATGGTAGGAACAGTGCTGCTCACAATATTTTAAACCTTGGGATAACTTTG
>JAFUCN010000057.1 GCA_017459665.1 Methanobrevibacter sp.
AGTAGGTATTACATCATCTTTATCATGCATTATCTTCACTGCTTCTAAAATATTATCCGTATGATGGTATTCTTTTGTAGCATCAAGATAATCTTGTATTGTGAGGCTTAATGTTTCTGCCCTGGCACAACCAGATGAGGACATGAATAATATTATCGCACGCATTAAAGGATTTGAAATTTTCAATGCTTTTTTAATTAACTCTTTATCTGGAAGATCTTTAAATTTCAAAGGCACTGATAGTTTAATATTTTTTCGGTTAACATCTGGAAGATCATGTATTTCAATCTCATGATGTTTATAAAATGTTTTGATTAAAGCAAATTTCAATTCAGCAGTGCTTTTCACATATGTTTCATACAAGTAGTTTCTGTAGGTTAATAAACGTTGTTTTAATCTACGATTTTTCCAACGTATTCCTTGTTCTTCTTCATTGTCTGCTTCTTTTAAAAGCTCTGATAATGGTTTTTCTTGGAATTTTGAGTAAAAGTTTAAAGCGATTTGGTACTGTTCGGCAGTACCTTTTTTTAACCGCCTTGCTTTTACAAATTCGTCTATAATGGTATTATTGTTCATACTCATACATTTATACTCCCTATATATTTTGTCTTTGGTAAGAGAGCATTTGAAAAGTAAACAATAATATAATTTATAAATTGTTTATAGCTTCAGTAATCAATTGAATGGTTGATTCAATATCATCCATACTGCATACACTTACTGGAGTGTGTATATAACGGGTAGGAACAGATAATACTCCTGTCGGAATTCCTTCACGGGTTAGGTGAATTGCTGTTCCGTCAGTAGTTCCGCCGTCACTTACTTCTAACTGATATGGAATTTCATTTTCATCTCCAGCTTTAATGAGCATGTCTTTAACGGATTGTTGGGTTAAAATACCTCTTCCGCTTGCATCTGCCAAGATTATAGCTGGACCTTTACCCATTACCACAGGCGCTTCCTCAGGTTTGATTCCAGGATGGTCACCGGATAATGTTACGTCAAGAGCAATAGCCAAATCAGGGTTTAATTTGAATGCGGAAGTTTTAGCTCCTTTAAGACCAACTTCTTCCTGTACTGTACCTACACCATAAACAGTAGCTCTTGTGTTGACTCTTTTTAAAACTTCCATCATCACATAACAGCCTACACGATTGTCTAAAGCCTTACCCATGATTAAATTGTTTGGATATTCTTCAAAGAGTGCATTGAAGGTCATTTTATCACCTATTCTGACCATTTTTTCTGCATCTTCCTTGTCTTTTGCACCGATATCAATGAACATGTCGTCAGCTTTAACGACTTTATTTTTTTCTTCAGCTTTTGTAACATGAGGAGGTTTTGAACCGATTACACCAACAATAGGTTCGCCTACTGAAGAGTGGATAGTTACAGTCTGGTTCATTAACATTTGGTCATTAATTCCACCTATGTTTGAGAATTTAATAAAACCGTTATCGTCAATGTATCTTACCATTAAACCAATTTCATCCATGTGTGCTGCTAGCATTACAGTAGGAGCTTTCTTTTCACCTTTTTTGGTTGCAATCAAGTTTCCCATACTGTCTTTTTCTATTTTGTCAGCAACATTTTCTAAATCACGTGTAATAATTTTAGCTATTTCTTCTTCAGAGCCAGATACACCTGGTGCTAAAGATAGCTCTCTCATTAATTCCATCGTATCACCAATTAATTTTTAGTGATTTATTATATTAAATATTTTGGAAAAAAATAGTTAAAGGAGTGAAATACTCCTATTTGTTTAAAGCTTTAAAACCTATTGGTGTGGTACTGTATTTTGTTCCAGCCGCCATAATAACATCCTGAACAGAAGAAGTGAGTTTTGATTCTGGTCTCCAAGGTGCATCCTTATCCTGGCCAACTATTGATACCTCATCAACGATTTCATTTTCAAGCAGATATACTAAAATAGCTGAAACCACACCACCATCCTGACCAATTATTGAATCGGCTTTTACAGAATAGATTTCGAGATAATCTCCCAATGGCTTTTCATCAATGTCTGTAGGATAGATCTTATCGCTGATGAATGTTCTAGGACATGCAAAGTAACATGCATGACAGTCTTCGTCACATTCACCCTTAATTACCGGTTTTCTGTGATTTATTTGGATTACATCGTTTGGACATACATATTCACATGCTCCGCATAAAACACATGACCCTACACTGATTACGTCATTTTGAAGGTTTTCAAACTGACAAAGACTGGATTCTGCGATAAATTCATCTTCTGTAACTGCTCTTTTAGACAATACCGGTCTTGCAACGGCATCTCTTTTTTTGTATCTTTTTGTATTTCTTGAAATTTTCTGGTTTGCAATCTTTTCAAGTAACGCAATGCCTTTTGAAGACATGTTTTCAGTTGAGATATAACCTTTATCTATTGCATCTTCGATTATTTCCTGCCCTTTCCTTGACCTTACAATAACAGTGGAGTATCCTTTAGGTGAACCTACTGAACCCACTGAAATATCGGACACATCAGATGTATAATCTGTACAGATGTGGCAGTTTTTACGAGTAAAAGGTTCTGTTTCTGCAATCGGGATTGAAAATACTGTACCATCAATCAGATAAGCAATGAATTTTCCTTTTTCTATTCTGAATTCCTTTACTTCATACAGTTCAATACCCTGATCTTTCAAGTACCTTTGCAGATATGAATATGAAAAGTTTTCCATACAAAATAGCCCTATTTTTACATCAATAGGAGAACCGCCAGTCTGCTCTTCATACCTATTGATTTTTGTAGCAGCCAATATCTGACAGGGTGTTCCTACCATTGCAGTTTTTTTATTAGTCACTTTTTACACCTCTTCTTATAGACCGGAAGATATCTTCCTACTACTAATTTTGGAAATATACATATATAAATGTTTCCAACAAACTGAACAAAAAATCCAAAACAGGTTTAATTTAAATGAATAGTTTAAGATTTGAAAAATAATCAAATTAAAAATTAAACAAAAATATAATAATCTTATTAAAAATTGAAAATAATTATTCGAAATTTTTAAGTGACTGTAAATTAAATATCATAATTGGTGAGAGTATGTCAAATGTAACAAAAATATATTTCAGTCCTTCCGGAACAACCAAAAAAGTCGTTGATGAGATTGCAAGTAATTTTGAAGAGATTAAAGAAACTTATGACTTATTGAACTTCAACTCACAAAAAGAGTTTAGCCCTGATGATGCAGTTATCGTTGGAATGCCTATTTTTGCTGGAAGGCTTCCAAAAAGCGCAAGAGCAAGATTAGAAAAAATGAAAGGAGACAATACCCCGGCAATAGCTGTTGTAAACTATGGAAATGCACATGTTACAGATGCATTACTTGAGTTAGTGGACTTGCTAAACGAAAATGGATTTAATGTGGTTGCAGCAGCTTCAACAGTAAGTCATCACTCAATATTTAATGGCGTTGCAGTTGGAAGACCAGATAAAGATGACCTTGAAAAAATTAATGAATTTGCTAAAAAGATTAAAGGAAAAATAGAAACAAATACCCCATTAAAAGCTGAAATTCCTGGAAACAGACCATATGTGGACTACAAAAAATTACCATTTGAAATCAGCTGTGACGAGACACTATGTGCATTCTGTTATGACTGCGTTTCTGTATGCCCTGAAAAAGCGATTCCGGATGATGATCCAATTGATACTGACTTAGACATGTGTTCAAGATGTACTGCATGTATCAACATTTGTCCTGAAGATGCACGTATGTTTACAGGAGATGCATTTGAAGCTAAAAAAGCAGACTTTGAAAGTGCAAACAGCCAAAGAAAGGAACCTGACTTCTATCTATAATTTTGTTCTTTTTTTAGCTACACTTCTTACATATTCATTTTCATCTTTAAGGGAAATTTCCTTTAAAACCTTTTTACTTATTATTTTTTTGACTGCAGCCTCACGAACTCTCCATTCAGGTTCATTTTTAGCAACTTTAACTAAATAATTTTGATCTCTAATTAAAGAAACGGCACGTACAGAAATTTTTTCAGAAATTCCCTGTTCATATATCTTCATTAAGCATTTTTCGACCTTGATTTTATTCAATGCTTTTAAAGAGAATTCCTCATCTTCATTTGCAAGAACAATTCTAATCAAAGTCTCCAAATCAGTGATATTGTCAAGAGTTGCCTTGCTGATTTGAGGCAATTTGGCATTTTTAAGAATTTCAATGAAATTCTTTTCTTCAGTGATATGGCTTAAAGCTTCATTTGCTATTTCTTCATGGGTTGAATTAATAGCAATGTAGGTAAAATCACTTTCATCAACAATTGCTCTGTTTGATATTGCATGATTTCTTACAAACTGATCTTCATCACTTAAAGCAATTTTTATTAACTCTTCAGGATTTGTCAAGTTGTTTACTGCAATCTGGCGAACAAATCTGTCCTTTTCCTGGGATAGAATATCAATCAATACATTTTCATCTTCAATTTTTTTAACCGCTTCACTTCGAACGATTTTATCTTCATCATTTAAAGCAATCTGTGATAATAATGACTCATCATCAATTTTACTGACCAAATCCAGACGAACATCCGATTTATCAGAATTCAATACGATGTTTTTTAGGATTTCGGGATTTTGAATCCTGTCAAAAATCAATGACCTGACCTTTGCGTTATCTTCAATTTTTGCAATTTCTGCCAGATAATCCTCATTTCCTATTTTGCTGATAGCTGCCCTTTTGACCTCTTCATCTTTATCTTCAATAGCTACCTTTTTAAGTGTATCCTCATTTTTAAATGAATCCTTTAAAACTGCGGTCTTTCTGATTGACTTATCCTTTGATTCGAAAACCAGATCTGTCAATACATCTTCCGAATTTATTTTATCTACAGATTCATTCCTATATCTTTTATCATCGGCTTCTATTGCAATCCATTTGAGGGTTTCCTCATCCACAATCTTATTGTATATATCATCAACATTAGGATTTTTCTTGGTATTTATAACAATTTCGGCAATGGATTTGTTGTTTTCACCAAGTCTTTCCCATGCAAAGCTTCTAACATCAAAAAACTGTGAGTTTTCCGCTGCATCCCTAAGTAAGTTTTCATCCTTTACCTTGTTAATTGCGATTAATCTGATTGCCCTGTCCTTTACTGTTTTTGACATGTCCAAAGCTACAAACTGATTTGTTATCTTATCGGCTGCCTCGGCTCTCTTATACCTGTCCTTATCTGTTGTAGCAATTTTTTTTAAAAGTAACTGTTCCTCATCGATTTCTATTTCATCAGGAATTACATTTTTCTTTTCCTTTTTTTCATTACTTTTAAACCTATCAAATAAACCCATTTTAATTTACATCCTCATACATTTTGTTTAAAAAGCTTGCAAGTGAAATAATATCCTGGGCATTGTGCTCTATTATGGGAACAACAGGCCCGATATTTTTTTGTGATATGTAAGCATCATAATAACCAGGAATATACTGTCCCGGAACATCCTCTTCACGTTCTATTCCAAATATTTCCTTTTCTATTGTCTGCAGTTGACAGTTTGAAAGTGAATCCTTCCATAAGTTTTTGGCAAAATACATCAAGTCAAGATGCGGCAAGTCCAAGTTACCGTCAATCCTATTGTATCTGCACCTATTTTTAATAAAAGGCACATCAAAACTTTTGCCGTTGAATGTTACATGCACAGAGTCTTCATCGAGATGATTCAAGTAGGCGTCAATTATATTGGGCTCTTCAAAATAATCCCTTAGGAAATATTGTGAAGCAATTATATTATTTCCTTTAATTTCAGCGACTCCAATCAGGATTATCGGAACATTTGACAATCCTTTTGTCTCGATATCCATGAATTTAAAGTTTTCAGGGTCTGTCAGACTTATGCATTTAAGCAGATTGTCCCTGCATTTTTTAGAATATCTATTGTTGTCCAATAAGTCAACAATTTCGGGAAATGACATATCATCAATATTATCAATTAGTTTTGATGCATCATTTGAGTACCTGTCATGATTTTTAAGCGATTCAATTGTATAATATCCCTTATTTTTAAGGTTGATTTCCGTTTTAACACCTATTTTAGGCAATAATTTAAGATTGCTGTTCATCTGATTTTTAAAATCATTATCATCAATGTGAAAATTGATTTTTTCTTTTGTAGTTATTTTTAACACTTCTCCAAAAGAATTTGAACACACCTTACAGTCCATTACATCTTCCAATGATTTATTTTCATATTTGATTAAAAGTCTTTCTTTTAAATCTGCAAAATATGAACTGGACAGCCTTCTTGCCTTTTGTTTTGCATTTTCAGAAGGGTTTGAAGAGCTAATTGAATTAGACAAGGCTTTTCTTAAATATTCCTCAAATTCATAATCATATGTCATTCATTTTAATTATATTGCTCAAATGATATATAATTTTTTAATAAAGTATACTTGATAAATTATAAATTATACATAAAGTTTATATATATAAAATTCCATATAAAATAATGGCTACAATGTAGCCAGAGAGATAGATTAAACAGCCAAATTTTAAAATTCATTTCTCTAGAAACTTGTGAATACAAGTCGTTAGGTAGCAAATTTCCTAATTTCCTACCTAACAATCCCAGAATCTATTTTTGAAATACAATTGTCTTAAAAAGTTACAAACCAAAATCAATTTAGAAAAGTATTTATTAATCCCAAATCAAAGATAATATTAAGTATTTTTTAAGGTTTTAATATGAAACTCAAAAGAGCTATTATATTTGGGATACTAATATGGATTTTAACATATATCCTCACATCAATTCTCAATCCTATTTTTACAGACAACCTTCCCAATGTGAATATAGTGGTGCCACTAACCATTATTGTCGTTACAGGCTTTTTTGGAATATTATATATCAGAGAAATCAATTCAAATGAAGTTATTGAAGGAATTTTAGCAGGAATCATATTCATAATAGTTGATATAATCCTAGACTATCTCTTTTTTATAATGCCAAATCATCATGCATTGATTGTTGAAAACTACACGCTCCACATTATTTCAATGATAGTTATAATATTGTCCATTACAACCTTTTTAGGATATTTAGCTCAAATGACAGTTGATTTAAAATGAAGAGATGAAAAAATGATACCTAAATCACACCCACGTTACGAATCATTACTTTTAAGAGATAAAATGGTTAAAGCAGCTCAAAAAGGATATCTTGCAGATTCCGCATTGATAGCGCATGGAAGAGGAGAAGCATTTGACTATTTAATCGGTGAAAAGACAACTTATCCTGCAAAAAGAGCAATGTATGTTGCAGTTGCAGCATTACTTTTATCAAATAATCCAGTTATTTCAGTTAATGGAAATGCAACAGCATTAGCTATTGATGAAATAATTGAACTTGCAGATGCGGTAAATGCAAAAATAGAAATCAACCTGTTCTACAGAACCGATGAAAGAGTAAAGATTATTACCAATCTGTACAAAGATCACGGCTACAAAAATATTCTTGGAACTTTGGATGATGAAATTAAATATATAAACGATATCAAAAACAGCAGAGCAACTGCAAGCAAAACAGGAATTTACACAGCAGATACAGTATTAATCCCACTGGAAGATGGGGACAGAGCAGAAATACTAAAAAAAGGTGGAAAAAATATTATTACAATTGATTTGAATCCGCTTTCAAGGACATCAAAAATGTCTGATGTGTCAATAGCTGACAACATCGTACGTGCAATACCATTCATGACTAAAATTGCTGAAGACTTAAAAACTCAAGATAAAGCAGTTTTATTTGAATTAGTAAACGAATTTGATAATGAAGAGAATCTTAAAGAATCTCTAGAACAGATTAAAGTTAAAGAGTGAATATAATGAGAATAATGGGAATATCCGGTATGCCAGGTTCTGGAAAAAGTTTAGTTTCCGAAATGGCTGTTAAAAAAGGCGCAATAATTGTAAGTATGGGTGACATCATACGTGAAGAAGCTAAAAAAAGAGGAGAAAGCACTGGAGATACTGCACAAAATCTTAGAAAAGAATTTGGACAATTCATCGTTGCAGAATTAACAATTAAAAAAATTAAAAAACTTTTAGATGATGGAATTGAAAACAGTATCGTTGTAGAAGGTATCAGAAGCCATCATGAAGTGGACATGTTTAAAGAAAACTTCGAAGACTTTATCATTTTATCAATCTTTGCAAATCCTACAATACGCTTTAAAAGATTGCAACTTAGAAAAAGAGAAGATGACTCCCAGGATTACGAAGGATTTAGAACAAGAGATCTAAATGAACTAGAATTCGGCATAGGCAACGTAATTTCACTGTCTGATAAGATGATTATCAACGAAAGCGATTTGGAAAGTTGCTATCAAAAAATTAATGAATATTTAGAAGAAATAGATTTATAAACTATTTTTCTTCTAAAACAGCATCTTCAATAATATAAACACCACTATCAAGATGCCATTCCTTTTTATCTTTTAATATTTTAATTCTCTTTTTAAAGATAGGTCCGTCAATAGCCAATGTTTCTGCTTCACCGCCTTCAAAAGCTATATCAATCCTGTATTTCTCATTGAGTTTGACCAGCTCATCAATAGCTTCATCATCAATGACTCTTCCAAGCCATGACTCATCAAGTCCCCAGGCAGCAACACCACTAATTATAATCTTAAAACCAGAAGATATAATCTCGCGCATATATTCCAGTTCATCAACGTGCCAGTAAGGAGAAATGATTTCCAAACCTACTTCCAAACCCAGTTTCTCAATTCTTGATTTTTGATAAACTGAGTAAAGCGCACCAGTATATATGGCTTCGACACCTAAACTTTTAAGGTTTTCAAATGCGGCTTTTAAATCTTCAAGTTCCTCTTCTTTAACACCATCAGTCTCAGCGGAAATTAAAGGAATATCAAGGGCCTGTGAAAGCAAATCGGTAATGTGAATATTTGGAACATGAAACATGTATGATTCATCATTTCTGGATTTCATTGAAAGAAGATATTTTACATCCTCATTAGCATTTAGGGCATAATATAAAGCCATTGTACTGTCCTTACCACCGGAAAATAAAACTGCAACATTCATGTCTCTTTTAGCATCTATTTATTAAATGCCCACCTCTATAATCTGTTAAATCAATAAACTGCAAAACCAATTATCTTATTTTTAAAATGTAATTAATAAACGGTAATTTGAGTTACCGTTTACGTTTCTCTCCCAAGAACTTTTTAAATCTCCTATATGCAGGAACCACTGAATCTATATAAATTCCAAGAATTGAAACAACAACCCCAACACCACCACATGCTAAAGTAAACTCAATATCAGACAGCATGGATGCATTAGTATTGTTCATCCTTTCCTGTACCGGCCCTTCCATACTTGTTGGCACGACACCTCTTTGAAGTAGAATATCCTCAAATGTGTCTATTTGGGAAGAATCAATAACCAACTCACAATGGACTTGGGCATAAGATATTGAACCCCCATAAACCAGTTTATACCAATCTGAAAATGATTTTAAAGCGCTTGTTGAAGAATAATTGTCTTCAAGCTCAATCTCGATTGATGAAGCAGTTACATTGTAGCTCTTATAATGGGAATCAATATTTCCTACAACAAAATTGAAATACGATTTTTCCGAATCATCAAACTTCCACATAGGTATCGTTATTGATGATTCTTTAAATGATTTAAATCCATCAGTAGATTCGAATGTTTGTTTTAATTCGTTTATATCCACAGAAGCAGGTAAATCTAAATATAATGTCTCTTCATTGTTCGGCATATTTTTCTCAACAAGACTCATAACCTCAGGCAAATCCTGATAAATCGGCTCTAAAAAGAATGCTCCTCCAATACAGCCAATCAAGAAAGCTACAGCAAGAACTAAAACTATTTCTCTTTTAGGCATGAATTGCCTTAACATACCAATTGAAAAGACAAAAATCATCATTACAATAAATAAAATGACATAAATAATTGAAATTAACATGTCCATAAATTCACACGCCGTTAAACTATTATATACTAATATTTAAAGTGCAATAGTTAAAATAATTTTGTATGAATTTATCGATTTTTCTTGTATATAATCATGTTTTCACTGTTTTCAGGCCATTCAACAACCAAAGTGTTTTCACCCTTGTTTAATGTTATCGAATTAGTTACAAGATTGGACTCACAGTATTCATCAATATATTTATATAAACCGCTTTTAAGCTTTAGATTGCAGTAGATATGCCTGTTTGTTAGGTAAACTTTAACCTTATTTGGGCTTATCATATTGACTGTCTGCTTTGACCCCTGTCCTTCACCATAAACCTTTTCGATTGCATGAGTAATCTTTTCCAAATCATTTTTAACGTCAAGAGAATCTGAAACATCAAAGGCATCCACAATTACATGTTCAGTTAACGGCAGAGTAAAGACAATGAGAATAGCTATTGAAATAGCAAATATAAGCAAATATTCCACGGAAATCTGTCCATTATTATCCTTTATCATTTAAATCACCAGAAATAGATTTTTAGTAAATAGCATCATCACATCTCCATAGAAAATGGCAATCATCAAACCGAACAATATTGCAGGAGTAAACGGAAATGCTACTTTTATTGATATTTTATCGGAAATTATATTCTGCGCATTCATAATTTTAAGTTGCCACATCTCCTTGTTTGTTATTCCACCAGCACTTTGAGATTTGAAGTAATATTTAAAATCTTTATTATTATTATTTGTTTTATAAATCACCAAATTGCCATCGATTTCACTGAGCAGTTCTATTATATATTCATTATTGAAATAATAATCATTTACAATCATGCCTTCCTCAAGATCCTTAATCAGAATCAGTTTATTGAGAGTTGCATTCTTTATGAACTTTAAACTTTCGACATTCAAAAGATTGACTAAAAAATCCACATTATTATCAAATATCCTCTTTTTAAAGAGCAGATGAGTTACAAAGATTACCAAGAATGGAAATGACACCAGCACACTGTTAATTACAACACTAAATGAAAACGGATATACAGACAATTCCGGATAAATGTTCAAGAAGTTGATATTAAGCCCAGATGGTATTACTGTTGCGATTGCAGTAAATAGTTTTACATCACCACCACCCCACATATTCAATTTCCATAGCATATAAGTAATGATATATGTGATAACCATCGAAATTATTGAAGCTAAAATGAATTTAATGTTATTTGAAATTAATGACAAAACCATATTTGAAAATAGTCCAAAAAACAATAAACTATAAGTTAACACGTCCGGAACAATATTGTCCCTAACATCATAAATTGCAGCCATTATCGAAAATAATATTGTAATAGTTATTTGAATTAGAAATATAGTATTGAAATTCATAATAATACTATTTCAAAGAGTCTTATATTAAATATATCGAAAAGGAAAAAGCAAAATTGTTTTTAGTTTGTAAAAATTTTTAATGACAAAAAAAGATGTAACGTTAAGATTTAACAAAAACAAGAAATAATACAAATATCCGATTTTGATGCAATCTACACTTGCAATAAGTCTTTAGTAATGATTTTATTAAATAAGATTCCTTATTTAAACCAGATATTGTGCAAAATGAAAAAAAGATAAAATTAATTTTTAGAATACTCATAAATAGCTTCTAAAAATGATTTAAATAAAGGGTGTGGCCTATTAGGCCTGGACTTGAATTCCGGATGGAACTGACAACCAATAGCCCATGGATGGTCAGGAAGTTCAACAATTTCAACCAAAAAGTCATCAGGACTTGTTCCGGAAATGATTAAACCTTTTTCCTGCAAGTCTTGTCTATAATCATTGTTGAACTCATATCTGTGTCTGTGACGTTCTTCAATATCTATTTCACCATAAGCTTCATGAGTTTTTGTTCCTTCAATGATTTTACAGTCATATGAACCTAAACGCATGGTTCCTCCCATGTTTTTGATTTTCTTTTGCTCTTCCATCATGTCAATAACAGGGAACTCCAAATTATCGTCAAATTCAGAACTGTTTGCAGTAGGATAACCGTTTCTTCTTGCAAATTGGGTAACCATGGACTGCATTCCAAGACAAATTCCAAACAATGGAACATTGTTTTCGATAGCATAGTCAATAGCATCTAATTTGCCTTCAAAACCACGTTCTCCAAATCCACCAGGAATTAAAATACCGTCAAATTCTTTCATTGCTTCAGAATCCAATTGTTCAACATCAGAACTTAAGTATTTGATGTTAGCCTTTACTCCAATGCTGGCGGCTGCATGAATAAGTGATTCTCTGATACTTATATAGGAATCTTCAAGTTCAACATATTTGCCCACAATACCAATAGTAACTTCAGGATCTTTGATTCTTAAAGAATCAACAATTTTCCTCCATTCATCCAATTTTGAAGTATCTGCTTCAACATCCAAACCAATTCTATTGACTATTAACTGACCGATGTTTTTATCTTCTAAAACCAATGGCACTTCATAGATTGTACCTGCATCAGGAGTGTTTACTACTGCACTAACGTCCACATCACAGAAGTGAGCGACTTTTGCAAGCAGGGCGTCATCTATATGCACTTGTGATCTGCATACAATTACATCAGGATTTATACCGACACTTCTTAATTCTTTTGTGGAATGTTGGGTTGGTTTTGTTTTGAATTCTCCAGCTGCATTTAGGTAGGGAATAAATGTAACATGGACGAACATGACGTTTTCACGTCCTTCCTCATTTCTGAGTTGTCTTAATGCTTCAAGGAAAGGTTGACTTTCAATATCTCCGACTGTACCACCAAGTTCAACTAAAACCACGTCATAATCGGCACTTTCGGAGTTTTGCCTAATCATTTCTTTGATACGATTAGTGATGTGTGGAATTACCTGTACACATTCTCCCAGGTATCCGCCTTCTCTTTCTTTTGCGATAACGGATTCATAAACTTTACCTGTTGTAATATTAGCTATTCCATCAAGTTCCACATCTAAAAATCTTTCGTAGTGACCAAGATCCAAGTCAGTTTCCATACCGTCGTGAGTGACAAACACTTCACCGTGCTGATATGGATTGAGTGTTCCAGAATCCCAATTTAAATAAGGATCTATTTTAATAGCTGAAACCTTTAAACCATATGACCTTAAAATCCTACCCATAGATGCAGAGGTAATACCCTTACCTATGGAACTAACTACCCCACCGGTTATAATAATATATTTTGTCAGAAAAATCCTCTCCTTAAATAAAATTTACATTTATAATTTTAGTTTTTTATGATATATAAAAATTTTATCGAGTATATAAAATATGTTACCTATTGTTTTTCCAATGGTATAATTTGTTTGATATTGCCCTTCCAGTCTCGTTAAACTGATACTGACCGTCATCGCCATAACTGGCGAAATAGTGTTCCTGGACAAATCCACCACATGAATCGCCTGGTCCATCTGTAGGATAACCTTTTCTGCAAATCATCCCATAAGCAGCACCGTGGGGACTGACTGACCAGTATGTGCAGTTTAAACAGATTTCATCGCCATTATTTACCATATCATCAAAATCAATATCATCAAAATCAGATTCGTCTAAATCATCAAAAAACTGCATGCAGAAGTTACAGTAGTTATCCTCATCAAGTTCTTCGCCACATTGCGGACATCTCATAATAACACCTTATTTTAAAGTTTTAATGAATTCTTTAATATATTTATCACAAAATTCCCAATTATGCTCGCCCGGAGCTTTGATAAATTGTCCATCAACATTTTTGGAGTTTAAAAACTCATAAAAATCCATGTTCTTTTCAAACAGAAAGTCATCTTCACCGCAGGCCATAAAAATATCCGGAATATCCCTTGTATTTTCAATTAATGCCTTTGGATCCATATCAGAACCTTTTAATTTATTCAAATCGCCAAAAATTGATTCATAAAACTGTCTTGAGCGAAGGACATTATCATCATCAGTGTAATTAATAATATCATCAGTTATCAGTGCCGCTGATATCATTCCTATTTTTGAGAAGTTTTGTGAGTATTTAAGACCGTTTCTGATAGCCCCATATCCTCCCATTGAAAAACCTGCAATAAATGTGTCTTCACGTTTATGAGAGAGAGGAAATATGTTTCGAGTAATATCTAAAAGTTCCTGGCCAACATATTCACCATAGTAAGCATGAGCATTCTTGTTATCGACATAAAAACTGTTTTCACCGCAAGGAATTACAATAGCTATCCCGTTATCCTCTGCAAATTTCTGAATGGAAGTGTTTGCAAGGAATATGTCATCACTTCCATACAATCCATGAAGAAGATATAATGTCTTATACGGTTGAGGCACAATTTCTTCCGTGTCCTGCAAGAAATGAATATTGTCAGACGGCAATATCACGCTGATTGAGGTTCGTCTCTGTAAGCTCTTACACTTAATGTCCCCTCTAAACAATACCATTTAAGCACCTATTCTTCTAATATTTTATCCAATTTATCATTAATGTCTGCTAATTGTCTGTATAAGATTTCTTGATTTTTTAAAAGCAGATTCTGATTGTCCACTATTACTTTAAAGTGTGCATCATTTAAATTTACCAAACCTACTAATTTGTTAAATACATCTTCATTTTCAATCATTTTAACACCTCATGTCCACAAATCAGTTATGAAAAGCGGACTTGCATCATCAGCCTTTTCGAACCCACAATTTTCATAAAAGCCAATTTCCTCATCATAACCAACTACAACTATTCTAAGATAATCTTTATAGATATCTGTAACTTTTAATACTAATTTTTTTCCAATTCCTTGATTTTGATAATCCTGCCTTACAAGCAAGTAATGGATGTATGCTGTCATTATCCCATCATCCATTGCACAAATCATGCCGACAAGCTTATCGCCGTCCCATGCAGAGATAACCGTTTCAAAGTTTCTCATTGCTATTTGAAGCTTTTCTGGAAAATGGCCTGAAGACCACTCAACAGATAAGAACAAATCTTCTAAGTCTTCGAGTTCAAATTCATGTATTTCTTTGTATATAATTTCACTCATCAAACCACCCTATATTTTGTCCATTTATCTGAAAAATACCTGTAAACGTAAATTCCCGCTCTCACATACCAGTCGATAAACATTGCAATCCAAGTTCCAAAAACACCAATTCCCATCCAATCTGCGATTACATAAGACAAGGCGATTCTGCAGGTAAACATCACTGCCAGACTAATGTACATGACTGATTTTGAATCTCCTGCACCTCTAAATGTAGATGGTAGTGTAAATGATATCGGCCAGATTATAATTGCAAAGATTCCGTGCCAGATTACCATTTCTGTTGTCATCGCTGCAGTTTGGGCTGAGAGATTGTAAATGCCCAAAATCAAAGGCAGACCAGCGAATATCAATAAATTTATAAGGATATGTGAAATAATAACAATAACTAAACATTTTTTGTTGTAATATCTTGCCTGTTCATAGTCATTTGCACCTACACAGTTTGATATTACCGCAGTAAGCCCCAAATTGATTGCAAAACCCGGAAGCACTGAAAATATTCCAATTGCATAACCTACGGAGTTTGCAGCTATTGCCATTGTTCCGAATGTTGAAACCAGACTCAAGACCAAAACCCTTCCAAGCTGGAACAGACCGTTTTCAACACCATAAGGAATGCCCACCTGCAGGACTTTTCTTAAGATATCAAAGTCAAATTTGTGTCTTAAAGTCCTTTTGATATGCAGTTTGTAGTCATCATCAACGACAAAGTACAATATCAAAACTGCAGACAGCATTCTTGCAATTACCGTCGGAATAGCAACACCCCGAACATCCCAACCAAGATAGTAAATGCAAATTGCATTGCCCACAACATTCAATACATCACAGACAAGCAATATTTTCATCGGCAGGGATGCATTGTTGGTTGTTCTGAAAATTGCCGCTCCCGCATTGTAAATTGCAATAAACGGAATGGACAATGCCACAATATACAGATAAATATCTGCATTAGCCCAGACGTCAGCTTCGATTTGGCCAAACAGAAGCCCGATTAGAAACTGTCTTAATATAATTACTACAATCATCAAAACAGTTGACAGAATTGTTGAAAACCATACAAGCTGAGTTGCAGAGTTTTGTGCCTTTTCAATCTGTTTATCGCCTAAGTATTGTCCCGCTACAACCGCACCACCAGTTGCAAGAGCTGAAAAAGAGAAAATAAGTAGTTGAACTAAAAAGTCAACTAAAGAAACTCCTGAAATTGCAGCTTCACCTAATGATGCCACCATTATAGAATCTGCCAGCCCTACAAAGAATTCCAAAGCATATTCTATTAAAAGTGGAATGAATAGAGCCAATAAAGCTCTATTTGAATACAAATAACCTTCAGGAGTTTTAAAAATATTCATGATTTATCTTATAAAGTTTGTACGTGCTTTAGGCTCTTCTTTTAAAGTTAAACCTTTTTCTGCACCTGCTTCAAGACATTTCAGGAAAAATGCCATGTTACGGCCTAATTGTCTCATTGTTGACAGTCCTTCTGCATCCTGAAGAACCTCTTCAGGAGTGTTTCCATGAACCATATTCCAGTAATAAGATGAAATGATTGGCATTTGGGAAATTCCTAAATACTTAATCAATTGATCATAAGTTGAAGTTGTACCTGCACGCCTTGCAGAACATATTACTGCTCCAGGTTTGTGTTTGAATGCCTTACCAGCATCTCCATGAGAGTTTGAGTAAAATGCTCTGTCTAAAAATGAAATCAAAGATCCGTTTGCTCCTGCATAATATACTGGTGAGCCAAATACGAATGCATCTGCATCATATGCCTTTTTGACAAATTCATTTACCACATCATTGTCAAATGTGCACTCACCTTTCTCACCACATTTCATACAGGCATTACAACCGATTATAGGTTTTGTTTTAATCCAGAAAATCTCGGTTTCAATTCCCTGTTCATTTAAAGTTTTTTCAACTTCACAAAGTGCAGTATATGTGCATCCGTTTTTATTCGGACTGCCATTGACTAAAATAACTTTCATTTAATAATCTCCATCAATCAATCTTTGAATTAGGAAATGTCCTTTCCTGTTTTCAAGTGAACCTTTTTTAACGCCTTCCTCATCAAATGATTCGCATTCATCACCTTCACGTTTGGAATCATATATGACTATAGGCACATCGTCACGAGTGTGAGTACCGACATCTATCGGTGTTGGATGGTCAGGCAATATGGCTGCCTTGAAGTCCTGACCTTGCAAACTATCAATGATTGGTCCAACGATAAACTCATCGATTCTTTCAATAGCTTTGACTTTTTCTTCAATGTTTTGAGCGTGTCCTGCCTCATCAGGCGCTTCTATGTGAATTAATAATAAATCATGATTTTTTAAGGCATCTATACCATATTCGCCTTTCTGTTTGTAGTCAGTGTCAAAGTATCCTGTAGCTCCAGGAACATTGATAATGTCCATTCCGGCAAAGTTTCCAATACCTTTAAGCAAGTCCACACCAGTTATTACAGCAGCATCCAAACCATAAGTCTCTTTGAAGTTAGGAAGTGACGGTGTTACGCCTTGTCCCCATAACCATACCATATTGGCTGGTATTTCTCTTTTCTTGTTTATTTCATGGTCTTTCAAGTATTCTTTTGACTCGAACATTATTTGCTGGATTTCTTCTGCAAGCTCACATTCACCAAACAGATTATCCAACAGCTTTTCACCGGAAATGTCATGAGGAGGCATTGTCTTAATGCCAGATAGGATTTCTGCATCTTCAACACTGTCACATGAGTAGATGAACAAGTGTCTGTAGCTTACGCCAGTATAGAATTTTCCTTTAAAATCAGGATACTTTTCTGCAAAATACTCATTTAGACCTTTCATCAGCACATCTGCCTCTTCAGTGGAAATATGGCCTGCATTAAAATCATCCATTTCGCCGTCTTCACTGTAAATGGTGTTGCATCTGAATATTACGTCTTCAGGTTTTGTTGGAATTCCTTCACTGCCCGCTTCAAGAGGTCCACGACCAGTATAATAGTCTGCAGGATTGTATCCAAAAATACTCATATTTGCCACATCAGAACCTGGAGTGTACTGTTCCGGCACATTATTTGTAAATCCTCCAAATCCACCTTTAGCCAATTTGTCAATATTTGGAGTTTTAGCTGCCATTAAAGGAGTTTTACCATCTAATTCATCTATAGGATAATCACTTGACCCGTCAGGGATAAAAATTACGTATTTCATGTTATCTAAAAAAAGTAAAAAAATATTTAATTAGTTTTTATTTTTTAAAATACTAATTAAATCAGTCAACATCGCAGAAGCAGTTTCAAGAGAACCTGCTCCAAGTCCAATTACAGATATTTCACCGGCCAAATCAGTTTTGACTGTAGCCATGTTTAAAGTTCCGCTTACATCATAAGAGCTTCCCCTTTTGACTAAACGAGGAGATACCTGCAAGTTATCTGGAGATACTTCAGCTATCAATTTGATAAGATAATCATCTTTTTTGGCAAGTTCGATTGCTTCAGAACTGATATCTGAAATACCCTTAACTTTAACATCACTGTAAGTTGCATCAATACCTAAAAGTGAATTTGCTAAAATTACAGTTTTACATGCTGCATCAATACCCTCAACATCCTGGGTTGGGTCTGTTTCTGCAATACCCAATTCCTGAGATTCCTTAAGTATCACTTCATAAGCTGAACCTTCAGAAGTCATTCTTGAGAGGATATAATTTGTAGTACCGTTTAAGATACCTTTTATTGATTCTATCTTACATGATGAGATTGTTTCTTTTGTTAAATTGATAATTGGCATTGCACCGCCGACACTGGCTTCATATCTAAATTGAACACCTGCTTTTTCAGCGGCTCCAACTACTTCCCTGAATTTAAGTGCCAAGTGTCCTTTATTTGAAGTTACAACATCTTTTCCCTGTTCGAATGCTTTAAGTGTTAAAGACAATGCTGGCTCTGCATCAACGATATTAGTAGGAGTTGCTTCTATAAGACAATCATATTCAACAGCATCCAAAACATCAACACCGTTTGTATCACATCCAAACTCAGGATAAGCTGATAATTTTCCTTCATTTTTCTTAGTTTCTACAAGTAATTTCTCATCTAGACCATCTTGTGAAATTGCAGATGTAGATGAGTCCGCAGCAGCTACAACCTTAACTGCCACTCCGGTTTTTTCATAAATTAAATCTTTCTTCATGGAAATTGCATTGGCTACACCTTGACCTACTGAACCGAATCCCATGATAATAACTTTACATTCATCCATAATAATCCCTAAACTTCATTTATCACAAGCAAATCTTTTTCTTCAGCAATTTCTGCAATTCTATCAAATACAGCTTGTTTTCTTCCGACATCCGCTTCAATATTAATCAATGCAGTGGATTTTTCCTCACCATTTAATTTAATATCAAATGCTACAATTACAACACCATCCAATTCATTGATTCTATCCATGGTGTCTCTTAAATCCTGATCTACAATATGTCCAAAGAAAATAGTGCTTATTTTTTCTTTTTTAACTACACCATCCATTTCAATAATGGTGAATCCTAAATCTTCAAATCTTTGAATTAATCTTTGCAAATCTTCTTGTTCACCTTCTAAAGTAAGTTGAACAGGAACATTTCCATTTTCGTTTTTATAGTCCCTTTTATGAATGACAGTTACTAAATTTACACCAACTCCACTGATTGGCTCCAATACTTTAACTAACTGTCCAGGAACATCTAAAAGTTCAAGAACCAAGTCAATTCTCATATGAATCCCTCTTTAACCAGTCCAATCTGCTTTTTTAACAATGAGATTTCCTTCTTTGTCAATACTGGCATTTCTTAATATTTTTTCAGGATTTTTTTCGTGAGATTTATCTTCACGTGTTAAATTTAAATTATCAGTAATATACCAGGTTTCATCTGAATCCGGAATATCTTCTAAAATTTCTGAGAATTTTTCTATAATATCTTCTGCATCTTTTTCGATTGTCATAAATTAAAAACTCCTATAATAATTAATAATATTATTATTCTGTTTTTTGATATTAATATAGTTAAAGAATTTTTGAGTATGAAAAAAAGAGAAAATGTGCAGATGCACATTAAAAATAGTTATTAATAATATTTTTGAATTGATTTAACGTATCTGTAAGTGAATAATATCTGTATCAGGCTTCCAATGAAGTTTGCAACTACAATACCCCAGTATACTCCATTTTCTCCCATCCAAATCAATACCCATATACATATTAAGGTTAAAACAATCTGTTTAAAGAATGTGAAAGCTAAGCTTAAGTCTCCTCTTCCAAAACTCTGCAGTATACATCCAGATATGATACTCCAGCTTGCAAAGGCAACATAAGGACACAGAAGAATAGTTACAGCAGTTATTTCATCATTCAATCCAGCTCCACCAAAGAGCATTGCAAGATATGATGATAATACTGCCAAGATTATTGCCATAGCTACAGATCCTGCAAAACCGATTTTGTGAATGTATTTAAATGAATCCATGATTGAATCTGTTTTTCTAGCTCCAAACAATGCTCCAAATACACTTATTCCACCGGTACCGAATCCTACCGGAAGCATTACCCCAATACTTATCAGCCTCCAAACGGTGGTATAAACTGCAACGGAATCTGTTGTTGCCACCATAACCAAAATTACATTGATTACCATTGAAAAAAGTGACATTATGATTTGTTCTGCACTTGCCGGAACTCCAACAGATATTATGTCCCTATAAATTGCCATATCCCTTGAGTAACTTCTAACGTCTATTGCAGTATCCTTTTGAATGTAAGCCCAAAAGAGATACATTAAAAGTCCAATGAAATTTGAAAGTATTGTCGCTATTGCCGCTCCGGCAACTCCCATATTCAAGTTATAGATGAAAATCGGGTCTAAAATGATGTTTAAAGCCGCCGCAACACCAATTGGAAGTGTTGCCTTTACGCCCTTGTTTTCAGACCTATATATTCCACAGTAGATATTCTGGACAATAATTGTAAAACCGCCTGCTATAATCCAGACTCCATACTCATGGGCCAAACCCAATACATTTGCCCCACCGATAGCCATCAAAAGGGGATCTAAAAACAGCAATATCAATCCAGGAATCAGAATACTTACGATTATGCTTAAGATTACACCATGTGTTGCACTGTTTCCGGCATTTTTCATGTCTCCCCTTCCGATAAAACGTGCAATTGATGAGTTTACACCGGCAGAAAGACCAATACCCAATCCGATTATGATAATAAAAAGCGGCGTTACAATACCTATTGCCGCCAGCGCATCCGAACCTAATCCTGATACCCACATTGCATCAGCAAGGTTGTTAATCATTGTTAAAAACAAAGACAATATCATTGGAATGCTCAATCCAATAATACTCTTTTTAGGATTTGTAATTAATTGTTCTACTTTCATAGAGCACCCTCTCCAAAATAAATAATAATACCTCCAAATAATCAAAAAATAGTATGTAAAGTGCTGCAAAAGAGTTTAAATTCTTTGTGAGTCATTTAATACTGAAACGACTATATATTTATAAAGAAATTTACCTGTATAAAATAAGCCATAATTAATTAAATAAAAAGAAGTATATAAAAGTTTCTAAAATTAAAATAAACAAAAAATATTAATATAATATATAAAAGAAATAAGGATTCATTTATATATGATATATAAATGAAAATCAATCAAGATAAGAACCTAAATCAGTATCCTTTATAATTTTCTTTCTTAAAATTTTATCAATGCCAGTTCCATACTGAGCCGCCTTTTTTGGCCTGTAGGCAATATCATAATTCAGGCCATCTTCAAAAGCTATCTTTCTTAAAATGCTTTTCCTCATGTCATCATGCATTGAAACTATTTTTTTGTTGTCAGGAATGTTCAATACAAGTTCAACAAGTTTTTTATCTAAAAACGGCAATCTCAACTCAACAGAATTTAACATTGAGCATGCATCATCCCTTTCAAGGTTAACATGATACATGTTTGACATGTCTTCCCTTAAATCATAGTTCAGTGTTCCTTCAACAAAGCTTTTGAGATATCTTTTATATCCTCCAAACAGCTCATCGGCACCTTGGCCTGAAATAGCTACCTTTATGCCGTCACGAGCAACCATTTCTGTTGCAAAGTAAGTTGTAAGGCCAACACCGACTTTCATCAGGTTATCGTCCCCTATTGCCTTTACGACTTGAGGTAGGCTTTCACGAATCAGTTCCTCTGTTACTTCACAGATTTCCAACTCAAGGTTTAAAAACTTTGAAGCGTAGATTGCAGCTTCAACATCCTTTGAATCCTTAGCGCCTACAGCATACAATTTGATTTTTAGAGGAATGTTTTCTGAAATTTCCTTTAAAAGCAGCGCCAGATAGGAACTGTCAAGACCACCTGAAAATATCACACCAATTTCAGACAGTCCATCAACTCTTTTCAATACGCTTAACCTTAACATCTTATCTATTTTGGTAACGTCACCTTCAAGGACCTTTTCATATAATGCCTGGGCAGGAGCTATATCCTCACCATTAAAAAGAATGTGTTCCGGCTTTAATGTGTTGATGTCAGCTAATCCCACTTCTTTTAGAGATTGTCTGGTTGATGCAAATCCAAATAAATCATCATTTTTTGCATAAAACAGTGGCTTTACGCCTAACGGATCTCTTGCAATTGCCAGGTTTTCACCGTCCCATACTGCAAATGCATAATCTCCATCAATCAGCCTGATGGCAGATTGTACTGCCTTAAGAAGGTCTAATTTTTTAGCATAAAAATCAATTAGGTAAACTAGGGCTTGCGCATCTGAGGTAATTTCAGCTTCAACACCGACTTTTGATAGGAAATTTCTCATGGTCTGGAAATTATATAATTCCCCATTGAAAACCAAAATCAGATTATCTGTTGAAACAGGCTGTGGCTTTGACACTCTTGTTTGGCTGTCATAGATTGATAGCAAATTATGGCCGAAAGCCAATTCATAATCATTATCGTCATTAAATTCATCTAAATTGATATCTAATTTGATATCACCTAAAAAAACACCTGATGCATCAGGACCCCTATTTTTAGAGGTTTTTAGCATTTTAATAATTTCATTGCCTTTAAAATTACCTTGAAGACCTACTATAGAACACATAGTATAATATTATGAAATTATTATACTTATAATTACTTCATTGTTTCAAATAACAGTTTCCATTGCGGATTATTATGGATAATATCAAATCTAGACCACATATAATTCAAGACATAACTGCCTTCATCAGTTATTTTGAAATATTTCAGTTTCTTGTTATTTTTAACTTTACATTCACTTTCGATAAAATTTAATTCTTCCATTTTATTCAAAATAGGATATATATTGCTTGGACTTGATTTTTTTAATGATTCTTCTTCAATCAATATTGAAAAGAATTTATCCAATTCTTTTAATATGGCATAACCATGAATAGGGCCTTTGTATTCAATAATCCACAGTATTAAAAAACGAGACATTCCCTTAACGTAATGTTTTATTACTGAATTGTTGGTGATGACATCTACATAATTTTTTTGAATATCTGAAACTGAATCTTCCATATCCCCCATCCCCAGCATATTTAAAGTAATATGTATTAAAAAAATTACACAATTATAATTGAGTTATAATAAATTTTAATTTAATTAATATATAAAAGTTTATTATAAAATTAATAATAAACCCATATCTTCATCAATTTTCCCAATTGTGAAAAATAATTCATTTAAAATTTTAAGACATAATTTACGAAAATATTATCCATTTTTTAACTTAATTTGTAACAAATTTAAGACAATTATTTTCATAGATAACCCCTCCAATATACTTAAACTATATAATATTTAAAATCAACAAAAGACTAATCAAAAAAGTTATATAAAACAATTATTTTAATAATTAGTTCCAAATATCATCAGTTATTACCACAATCATGATTAATCATTAATAATTCATCATATTAAGATTTTAAAAGCGATTTCAACAAATATAACAATACACTCATTATTTCCATTAGACATCACTATAATCCAGATATTTTTAAGATTAAAACTGTATACAATTTATTTATTAAAATTAAACATTGATTAAAAATATTCAATTTTATTATAAAATTTATAATATCAACTTATATAAGCCTAAATAAAATATATTGATAGACCTGACTTTAATTTTTATAAAGTTAAATTGAATTTGTTAGGTCGAAAAGTACAGAGGTTAAAATAAATGTTTAAATTTGATAAAGAACAAGTAGTTTTTGACTTCGCAGGAGTCAAAATGGGTGGACAACCTGGAGAATACCCTACCGTTTTAGCAGGTACTATTTTCTATGGTGGCCACAATATTCTTAACGATGAATTAACAGGAGACTTCGACAAAAGCCGTGCCGAAGCCTTAGTTAATGACATGGCAGAAATTTCAGATGTAACTGGTAATCCATTTATTGTACAAGTCTTCGGACAAACAGTAGAAGCACTTCCGAAATATATCGAATATATTGGTGAAATCTGTGATGCACCTTTCCTTATAGACTCCACATCCGGTGATGCAAGAGTGGCAGGTGCACAATATGCAGATGAAGTCGGATTAACAGAAAGAGCAATTTATAACTCAATTAACATGGCAGCAGATAAATCTGAATTAGATGCAGTTGCTGAAACAGATATTTCAGCTTCCATTATCCTAGGATTCAACCCAATGAACGCTACCATTGAAGGAAAAATGGCAATGTGGGAAGATGGGGATGATGGAGCATATGAAAAAGGTTTACTTGAAGTTGCTGCTGATTGTGGTATTGATAAATTCATGATGGACACTGCAGTAACTCCTCTTGGTCAAGGTGCAGGTATTGCTGCTAGAACTTCTTTTGCCGAAAAAGCAAAATGGGGTTATCCTGTTGGATCTGGAATTCACAACGTTCCATCCGCATGGGATTGGTTAAGAGAATACAAAAAAGCAGGCAATAAAACCGCATTTACCGTTTGTGATATTGGTGCTAATATCGTTCAAGTAATGTGTGGTGGAGACTTTGTTCTATTTGGACCTATAGAAAACGCAAAAATCGCATTTCCTGCTGTTGCACAAACAGATATGTTTATAAGTGAAGCTGTCAAACCAATGGGAACCGAACCGGTTGATTACCACCCTATGAACAAATTATTATAAATTATCAAAGCAAACCCTTTTTCAACCTCGTGTCATTTGTTGAAATATCATTTGATATTTTGCAAATCTAAACATTAATCCAAAAAACCGAATTAGCACTGGATCCTAACCGTCCAGTGCTTTTTTAAAAAAACTAATTTTAAAGTGATACATCTTTTCTGGTAAAGTAGATATATGAAATAGCTATTCCAACTAAAAAAGTTAGCAAAATAACTCCATAAGATACCATAACACTTGTACTGTACTCTGCAATCTCACCGGATGCAATCAAATACGGGCACACCCATGGAACGAACGGTGCCCAGTTTTGACCATAAACCATTAAATTTATTAAAGTTAAACCAGCTCCACCAACCATTGCAGGAACCATATTTGTTATGAAAAGAGAAATAAATACAAACGGAGAAAATGTTAAAAACAGAAGCACATTTGCATATAGAAGTTGTGCAAAGCTATCTAACAATAGATTTAATGTAAATCCTTCAAGACCTGCAACAAAACCGAAAATAGCTGTTGATATGGTTGTAACAACTGTCAATATCAAAATCCAAACTAAAAACATGATGTATTTGGACAATATGAACTTACCTCTTGATATCGGTATTGTCAGCATGGATTTCAATGTGTGCTCATTGTATTCCCTTCCGAAAAGATAGGAAATGATAATTGCAAAAAGCAGAATTGCAAACAGTGATGACATGTACATGTTTACATTTGTAAACAATTGTTCAAAGGCATTTCCCTCCCCAAAGGCAGATACTGCAATAAACATTAGCAACGGAGGTAAAACTGCTCCAATTAAACTTAATATGAATATATTTGATCTTTTAAGTTTTAAAAATTCCATTTGAATGAAAGTTAACATTTCTATCACATCCTTAAGTATTGCCGACAATTCTTGTAAAGAAATCTTCCAAGTTCTCTTCACACAAATTAACTTTGTTTACAGCAATTCCTGAGTTGACAAATAATTCATTGAACTTGTCTCTTAGATTTAAATTTGAATACAGACAGATTTTTCCATTATCCGTAAATGTAAAGTCAATATTTTCTTTAAGTCCCAAATCACTTAGAATCTTAATTGCCAGATTTACATCAGATACTTTAAATTCGACATATTTATTTAATTTATCGTATAACTCGTCTTTTGTTATCTCTTCGATTAACACACCGTTGTCCATGAAACCTATGACATCAGCAATGTTTTCTATTTCGCTTAAGATATGGCTTGAAATCAGGATTGTTATTCCAAATTCGTGAGATAACCTTTTAAGCAAATCCCTGATTTCTTTGATTCCAAAAGGATCAAGACCGTTAATCGGCTCGTCCAAAATCAATAATTCCGGACTATGCATAATAGCTGCTGCTATTCCCAGACGCTGCTTCATGCCCAATGAGAAATCCTTGAATTTCTTTGATGTTTCACCATCAAGATTTACCATGTCCAATACCCGTTTAATATTATTTGGATTATGGTTTCCCCTTAGCTTAGCAATGATTTTTAGATTTTCATAAGCTGTCAAATTCTCATAGAATCCTGGAGTTTCAATGATTGAGCCTATTTTTGAATAAATCTCTTTTGGATATCTTTTTGGATTTTTTCCAAATAGAAGTATGTCTCCACTGCTTGGATATGTAAGATTTAAGAGCATACACATTGTAGTTGTCTTTCCCGCCCCGTTTTTTCCCAAAAGACCATAAATTTTTCCTTTTTCAACATGAAGATTAACAGAGTTGACAACCAGATTTTTGGAATATTTTTTTGACAAATTATTTGTTTCGATGACGTAGTCTACCATAATATAATCTCCTAAAAAAATTAAAAAAAAATAAATGAGAATAAAAAATCTAATTCTCATTAAAAGTTGCAGTTTCAGCCATTTCTTTTAAAAGTTCCAGATTGTTTCCTGATATTACAATGACTTCACTATTATCCTGATTTTTCAAATAAAGAGAATAATCAGAATTTTCAATATTTGCATCTGCATCAATATCAACAGTTTCGTTATTATCTGATGATTCGCCGGAAACGCTTATGCCTTCACGGGTAATTGATACATCTTCACCACTGGCATCGTGAACTTCCAGGCCATCACCTGAAAATGAAATTGAACTGCCTTCTGCAGAAACGTTTAAACCATCACCAAATGAAAATATGGTGTTTGCAAAGTCAAAGATACTGTCAAGACTGTTTTCAATATCAAAATCGGCTAAATCCTGATTATTTTTTAACACGACATACTTGTCGGTTTCTTCAATCTTTTCTCCACCTTTTTCCAAATCTTTAACAAAACTATCCATTTCACTTTTGTCAGCTGAATTGTCTTTAAAGTAGATGATTGAATTTGCATCACTGGATCCGTCTCCTGAATTTTCAAAGACTATTAAATCCATGTCACTATTGGCAACATTTACCATTTCGCTGAAATTACTGCCAGATGCTACATTAATATTAAAATTATCATTGTTAAAGTCATTTACCAAATCAACTGCACTTGCAGCTGAAATCACCATAGCAACAGCCAACAAAGCTAATAGAACACCTAATATTTTTGAATTGATTTTCAAATTATCACCTATTTGATTGATTCTCTGTATATTGATCCGCAGACTCTATTGAAAAATACTGTTCCATAGGAGTCTATGAATAATCCTTCAATTACTGCAATTACAATTGAAATGACCAAAGCCTGATTGGATATAGTTACCGCAAGCATTGCTGTAATTAAACTTAATATGAAGCTTACAGCAACCATGATAATCATATATACAATAATTGTAAATAGGATTATTCCAATATATTTGCCCCATCCAAGATTAGAGATATTACCTATTATTTCTTTAAAATCGAATGCTTTTTTAATACTATCATACGCAATCATATTGTTTAATGCCATAATTAGGAGGAAATATGCAATTATGAACAATAACATTGAAATTAAGACAATAACAGGCAATATTGATGAATCACCTACTAATAGTATTCCACCTGCCAATACAAGTATCGGAATAATGTTGTATGCTAAAGTTACAAGGAAATATTTGATTCCCTTAATAAACATACTTAATATGTCTCTAAATCCAGGAAGGTCTGATTTTTTATCTATTGAAAATTTTACAATGCCATACTGATATCCCATAATAAATAATGAAATTATAAAGCTGATAACAGCCAAACCGGCTACCATATAGATGTCACCAGCCGGCAATTGCGAAAATGATAACTGTGATGCAGTAATATTAGTATTTTCAACAATATGTACAGTATCTCTGAAAATATCAAATGATTTGACACTGATAAATACTGATATTGCACTTATTACTGCAAAAAGACCACCAAGGCCTAAAAGTTTTTTGATATCATTGAAAGGGTATTTCAACCCTTCAACAACACAGTCAGTTATGCTTGCCATCAAATCACCTTAAATCTGCATAGTGTATAACAATCCGATGGATCTTGAATTGAATATGCTTAAGTAAGGTCCTACAAGGAACATTGTTATTAATGATTCTATGAATACTCCTAAAATGAATATTCCACTTGGATCAACACCTAAAATGGCTCCTGAAATACCGAATACTGCAAATATTGCATAGATAATTCCGGTTACGACAAGTGAAATGACAATGGTAATTATAATCAAACCGATGTAGGTTGCAATACAGTTGAACCATCCGATTTCATCAATCACTTCTTTTATTTCAGAAACTGCAAATGCTTTTGAGAATGCTCCATCATTGTATGCCATGTGGCAAAGCGCCATTTGGCTCATCAAACATGCAACCACAATTGCGACAAATGTAATTATGCATCCGATAATCATTACTGCAGAAGCTGCAACACCACTTAAGGCACTTGCGATAGCTGCAAATATTAAAAAGACTATGCATGGCACAAGCAGATATGCAATCTGAACTATTACTACTTTAACACCATCAATGAACATATCGATGATATCATCGAATTCTGGAAGAGGATCTCTTCCGTTGATTATACCGTGAACTGCAGTATTTATAACTCTGTAATTATAACCTGTAATTAAGAAAGCTGGAAGCAGTAAAAAGCTGAATAAGCAGATTACACCTAATATTACTAGTTTTTTCCAGTCCTTTGCTGAATATTCTAGTGAATCTTTGTATATATCTAATATCATTTTCTAACCTCTAATAGTAATCATCGTCAAAGATGAAGATTTCTTCCATGATGAAATACTTCTCCCGATCACCTTTGAACATCAATTTGTTAAAAACCTGGGTTATTTCATAAGCTAAAAATAAAGATGGATTATATCTACCATTTTCCAGCGCGTTAATGGTTTGACGGGTAACTCCAACTTTATCCCCAAGTTCTTTCTGGCTCAGTTTGAGCTCTTGTCTTAAATATTTAATCATGGTTCTCATAGTATCCCATAAATATTATCATTTTTGCAAAAAGTATTTAAGTACTGAAGTAATTATGATAAAAACTAATTACTTATGTTAATGTTAAGTTACATAGTATATAAAGTTAACTGTTTTACTAAAAATTAATTAAAATAGTTTAAATTAAATAAAAATAGTTAAATAAAATTTATTTATAGAATAATAATTTAAAAATATAAAAATATTAATATAAATAATTATTAAGTAATTTTACAAAAATTAAAATAATAATATCAAGTATATACTAGAAAATTAAAAAACAAAATATTTATATATGAGGTAAATCATCTTTAACATATGTAACATTTCATTAACACATTTGATGTTACAGGCAGTTCCAAGCAGAAATCAAACTTATCCAATTATCAACCCATTTTCCATAAAATATCTGCTTGGGACTTACTTAAAAAAACGGAACAATAGAATATACAGTAATTAAAACAACAACTGTTATAATCACAATAGCTCCCATAGGAGCCTTTTTCCAGGCAAGACCTGCAGCTACAACCGCACCAATCAGACCAATATACCACAACTGATTGTCAACTGTCAGCACACCAGGACATATCAATGCTGCAAGAGCAGTATAAGGAATTAAATTTAGGAATTTCTCAAATTTCGGGCTGAAATTAAGTTTATCAATAAACAATGCTGGAATGAGCCTTGGAATAAATGTTACAAGAGCACATCCAAGTATTACTAAGTTAATATAATCCATTATGCATCACCTGTAAGCACATATTCATCATCAACAATATACATTCCAATTCCCGCTCCAATAAGAGTTGATACTATTAACGCCCAATTTCCCATAATTGGAGTCAATATCGCATTCATAATCATAGTTATTAAAACAAGAATTCCAATCTGTTTATTTTCCTTTATAGAAGGAACCAGAATAGCTACAAACAATGCGTATAATGATATATTGAAACTGTTTGTTACAATTACAGGAAGCAAATCTAAAATAACAACACCAATTGCAGCACCTAAACACCATCCTGCCCATGCAATCAAAGCTATGCCCATAAAAGTCCAAATGGAAGATTCCGAACTTAATGAAAACATTGCAAATGATTCATCAACTGTCAGATGCCCTGCAAAAATATTTAAAGGAAGGTTTGATTCCTCAACCTTGTTTAAAACACATGTTGACATTACAAAATATCTCAAATTAACAACAAACTGTGTTAAAATTATTGCCATCAAACTGGCACTGCTTGCAAGCATTGACGCTGCGATAAATTGGCCTGCACCAGCATAGACTAAAAAAGACATCGATACAGTCTGTAAGGGACTCATACCTGCCTTTATTGCAATGGCTGCATATCCAATTCCCATTGGAACATAACCGAATGTAATCGGAATACCCTTTTTAGCACCATCGATAAACTTAGACTTTCTAGAAATAGTAACGACTCCAAAAAAATAGAAAATAAGTAATTTAACTAAGCAAATTACTGATTTGATCTGTTGTAATTAAACCTAAAACTTTCATATCCTCATCAACAACCGGAAGACATGATATGTCAAATTTGCGCATCATACGAGCAATATCTTCAATAGTGTCTCCAGCATGACAATACTTGACAGTTGTTGTCATGATGTCTTTCAGCTGATTAGAGTTAGTGGCAATTGATTTGGACAAATCCCAACTTGTAACTATACCTATTAGCTTATAGTCATCTGTTACAACAGGAATGTGAGTTACATGCTTATCAAGCATTAGTTTAGCCGCTTCACGAACATCAACATTTTCCTTAATTGTAGTTACTTCCTCCATCATTAGGTCCTCAACAAGACTGTCAGCCAGGAATTTTGAGAAAATATAATTCAATTGACCTTTTTCAAGCAGAAATGCGTCATGACCATAATTGGACTTGATTTCTGAAAATGAAACTTCAACATCATTTGCATTTAGGGCAGTTACAATTTCCATGCTCTGTTCTGTTGGATATAACCAATCTGAATCAACAGCAATAACTTCAGTTTTAGCTTCAACGCCTTTAAATCCGTCAATCAATGAATCGTTAAGTGTTAAATCAAACAGGTCAACCGCTTTTGTAATGAACAAGTAGCTGTTTGCATCAAAACGCTTTACAAAAGTTTCACCCTGATGTTTAAGATAGCTTTCAACCTGGAAGTCCACAGTAAAGTCATAGCTAATTTCATCCTTGTCCTGAAGACCCCTTCCAAACTTAATGTCCATTGATTCATCGCTTAAATAAGTAATGTGAGCAATCATACGAGCCAGTGACAGACCATTTCTTGGGATTTTGTCAGTTTCGTAGTAATTTCCCCCATTCCAGTTAGGATCTGAAAAGATTGACTGGCGACCTACAGCATTAAAAGCAATTTGCTGAGGTGATGACATTGCAGCTGTAGCTATCGGGATTGCTTTTTTCATCATTTTGGGATATGTTACCATCCACTGAAGAACTTGCATTCCACCCATTGATCCTCCGATAATGGCTGCCAGCTGGCTGATTCCGAATGAATCAACAAGCTTTTTTTGAACTTCAACCATGTCTTTTATGGTTATCACTGGAAATTCAAGTCCATATTCTTTACCTGTGTCTGGATTAATTGAACTGGGACCAGTTGTTCCTTTACATCCTCCCAAGACATTTGAACATATGATAAAATACTTTTCACTATCCAAAGCTTTTCCAGGACCAATTACTATTTCCCACCATCCAGGTTTTTTGTCTCCTTCATGCCATCCTGCTGCATGAGCATCACCTGTTAGAGCGTGACAAATTAGGATAGCGTTTGATTTTTCCTTGTTAAGTTCCCCATAAGTTTCATAGGCAACGGTAACATCTTTAAGAGATTCACCACTATCCAGTTCAATTGGTTCTGTGATATTGAAATATTTTGTTTCAACAATGCCCACAGATTCTTTAATCATTTAAAACACCTTTATATTTAATTTTTCAATAGCTACTTTTGAGGCTGCTTGTTCAGCTTCTTTTTTATTTCTTCCTTTGCCAATGCCCATCAACTGTCCGTCCATCAATATAGACATTTCAAAAGTCTTATCATGAGGCACACCCTTCTCGCTTAAGACTTCATAGGTTATTTCAATTTCGTTAGCATCAGCATATTCCTTTATAGCAGATTTATAGTCCGCAAAGAATATTTTTTCTTCATCTATATATTTGAATATTACGTCTGAAATGTATTCTTTTGCAAATTCCATTCCTTGATCTAGGAATATTGCTCCTAAAAATGATTCGAAAACATCTGCTGTAACAGACAGCACCTCATTTTTAGTTAAATGTGATTCTTCCGCAGATATTTGAATATACTCATTTAATCCAATTTCATGAGCGTAATAAATTAAAGCTGACTGGCAAACATAATTTGCCCTTAGTTTTGTTAATTTACCTTCCCCTACTTCAGGATATTTTTTATACAGATACTCTGAAACGATTACCCCTAAAACCGAATCGCCTAAAAACTCCAATCTTTCATAATCATAACCCAAATCATGTAATGTTGAATATGACCCGTGGGTAAATGCCATCGTATACAATTCTGCATTTTCAGTTGGTATATTAAATTTTTCAAATATATTCATAAGTAAAAGCTCAATTTAATTAATATATTATTAATTATGGAATTTTACTTATTTATACTATATTATATAACAATTGTTATTTAAATATTACCTATCAAATGCTCTCTCGCTCTTTGTTTATATTCATGCCAATTCAAATTAAAATTAACAAGGGTTTGATAAAATGATAATTAATTGGAAAGAAGAAATAACAAGAATTGACCCTGACATAAAGTTCAGGGCACAAGGCGGATGGTTAAAAACCATAGAAAAACTAAATAAAACTGTCAAAAACGGATATTCACTTGTTGGAGACTTTGTCAAAGCAGGTGACTTTGAAGAGGAGTACAGTGAAGGAATATACCTTGACTGCAATAAGGAAGGAACCGCTAAAAAGCCACAACAGGACTACAGAGTATTCCGTTTCAGGGACGGTAATGTACGATTGCTTGACATGGTAATCGACGGCGGTCAAGGCTGGGCGGTAGACCTGTGGGATGCGGTTGAGGGTGAACTTTAAAGATTACTCTGAAATCTTGCCCCTAGGCCTGAATTTCGAAGTTCTTTTAATCGGGATATATTCAGCGGGTTTGTGGCATTTGGGTTCTTCTAAAAGAAGAATCTTATGGTCCAGATTCCTGGAGAAATTCTTTTCTCTTCCTTCAATTATTCCCCTGAAATTAACGTTAACATCACCGGTTCCACCGATATTCATTGTTAATTTTCCGGAAGAATCCAGATTTTCAAAGAAATCCTCCAAATCCATTGCCTCAAAGATTGGTGCAATATAACTTAAAGCCATCAGACCGTTTTTGTTTTCCCTGATTTGAACACGTCTTTGATCCAGTTCTATGGATTCTCCTGTTTTGATTATTGTTAATCTGATTTTGTTTGAAATTTCTGAACTTAACATAATTCACCCATTAAATGTGACAGAATTCACAGCAGGAACAAGTTGGTGCGAAATATGAATCGTCAGGTTCAACAATTGCCTTTTGAGCAAACAGTGTAATGTTGAACTTAGGATGATATTCAGGACTCACTTCCTTGGTGATTGGTGACAATCCCCTGTAATAGACAGGCCTATAACCGGTTTCTGAAATGTTAAAGTAGAATTTTTCACCTGTTGTGAATTTAGTAAAGTATTCTTCAAGTTTCAATGTTTGTTTTGGACTGAGCGAGAACTCAAATCCCATTGTATCATCACTTCTTTGCCTTATTTTTGCATTTGTGATATCAACAGCCAATATATCGTCGTTACCTCTTACAAAAATAACGCAATCTTCTAAATTTACATCATTTTCTTTTGCTATGTCCTTTAATTCAGTCATGATGCTCACCTAAAATTTAGTTATACCTAAAATAATTATTAAATGAAATAATTAATAAAGTTATCTGAAAAAACAGGTTTATAAAGTATTAAGTATCTTAAAAGTTACCAAAAAAAGTAGTTTGAAGAAGATTATTTACATAATCTTCAAGTTAACCAACCTAAACTAATCTTTGTCTAGTAGTTGGTTTTTTATTTTGCCAGCTGTATCTCCTTAATTTTTTAGATTTACCAAATCCACAGGAAGCACAGACTTTTTTACGTATGTGATAAGTGTTTTTACCACATCTTCTGCATCTGATATGGGTCTTTTTATTCTTTTTACCCATTGATGGAGTTCCCTTTGACATTGATACACCTCCCCTAATTTCTCGTTAAAAATGTAATCTCGAAAGTATTGAATAATACTTATGGTGAAATATAAACAATATTGTCTCCTCTAATGAGCACAACACCGAGTCTTCTTGTTACTTCTCCGTCTTGTAACTCTTCTGCATCATTAAGAACTAAATTCATGTGTAAATCAAAACTCTTAAGTATGCCTCTAAATTCACGATCTCCTTTGAGTTTTATTAAAACTGGAGAGTCTACAGATTTTCCTAATGCGTCAAGTGGTCTTTGAACATTTTGTCCGCTCATTATATCACCTTATATTATCAAAATTTTAGTTTTTTAAATTATTAACTGAGTAAAAATCTACTCATCTACATAATATAATCAAGTTAAGATAAGACAAAACCTAATTAAAACTAATACT
>JAFUCN010000058.1 GCA_017459665.1 Methanobrevibacter sp.
TAGGATTCACAAACGTTTAATCGGTATTGGAGCTGATGAACGTGCTATGAGACAAGTCATGAAAGTTAATGTTCCTGATAATGTAAGTATTGAAATTGAACTTAAAGGATAAATATTTAGAATCCTTCTAAATATTCCTTTCTATATATGCCGAGATAGTCTAGTCTGGTAAGGCGCAGGACTTGAAATCCTGTGAGGTCATCCTCGCCTGGGTTCAAATCCCAGTCTCGGCGCTATCTATTTTTAAAAAAAAGCTATTTAATTTAATATCTAATTCATCTAAATTAGATACTATACTATTTTTATTTAATTCTTTTATCTGCGGTCTTTGAATCATTATTATATCAATATCTTTTTGATTGGCAGCTTCTATTTTTTCAATCACTCCGCCGATTTCACCGCTTTCTTTAGTAATCATTACTGTTGCATTGTACTTTTCTATTAGCTCAATGTTTTCTTCAAGGCTTGCGGCTCCGGTCATTGAGATTAAATGATCTTCACTTATTCCCAATTTTTCACATTTTTCAAGTGAGCTTGGAACTTTCAGTATTCTTGGATAAAATCTTTCACCGGAAACGTATTTTAAGACATCTTCCATAGTATTGGCTCCTGCAAAATGCAATACATTTCCTTTATTGAATTCACTTTCAATTAATTTTCCCGCTTCATCAAATGATTTTACATAGTGGATGTGTGATGTATCTATATTTTCAAGGTTGGTGGTAGGTCTTTCAAAGCGGATATATGGCATTTTCAATTCATTTGCTATGCTTGCACTGGTCTGTGTGATGTGTTCTGCAAAAGGGTGGGTTGCATCAATCAGTATATCAAAGTCCTCATTTTCAATAATCTGAATAATTTCATCTTTTGGAAGTGGCCGTGCTATTGTTTCATCACTGCCCCCTTCTTTTGCAAGTTTTGAACCGTATTCTGTGGTGGTTGTTGTCAGAATAAATGCATCATACTTGTTTTTAATAAATTCAATAATGTTTATTGAGTCTTTTGTTCCGCCAAGTAAGAAAATTTTCATCGTATCACTTTTTCCATTATCTTTTGAGTTATCAGTATGGTTGAGGCAACAATCAGGATTACAGCCCAGTCAATTAGTCCTATTGCTGTTGTTCTGAATATTATCTGTAACTGTGGAATGTACAATATCAATAATTGGAGTATAAAAGATATGCCAATTCCCAGATAAAGGTATCTGCTTGATTTTTCAGAGTTTGCTCTTCCATTAAATGCATTAAACAACTGATATACTACGAATAATGTAAATGCAACTGTCATAGCCTTTTGTGTTTCCATTCCGCTGTATATTGAATATGCAAAAACACATATGGTTCCGATTGCCATCACAAGACCCAATATCAATATCTGCATTAATATGTCTTTTGTCAGTATGTCTCCTTTTTCAGGAGGCCTTCGCATTATGTTTCTTTCGGCCCCTTCGATACCAAGCATCTGTGCAGGTGGCCCGTCCATTACTATATTGAGCCATAAAAGCTGTGCCGGATTGAATGGAAGAGGCAAATTTAAAAGGGTTGTTCCAACAATTGTCAGAATTGCTCCAACATTGGTTGATACCTGATATTTGACAAACCTTTTTATGTTGTCATAGATTTTACGTCCTCCTTCAATAGCTTTCACTATTGTTGTAAAATCGTTGTTTTGAAGAATCATGTCTGAAGCTTCTTTTGCAACATCTGTTCCATCACCCATTGCAACACCTATTGATGCCTTTTTAAGTGCAGGTGCATCGTTTACGCCATCACCTGTCATTGCAACAATATTGTCTTTTGTTTTTAGGGCTTCAACAATTCTCATTTTCTGTGCAGGTTTCACTCTTGCATAAACTTGGATATCATCAACACAGTTCAGGAATTCCCCATCACTCATTTCGTCAAGTTCACTGCCGGTTATTGTTTTTCCAGTGGTTAATATGCCTAAATCTTTTGCAATTGCACAAGCTGTCTTTTCATGGTCTCCAGTAATCATTTTAACTTCGATTCCTGCTTTTATACAGTCACTCACGGCCTGTTTCGCACTTTCTTTAGGAGGGTCAATTAATCCAAGCAGTCCGGTAAATGTCAGATTTGACTCTGGTGTTTTTTCATCATTAATTTTGTATGCTAATCCGATTACTCTTAAAGCATGTTTGCTCATTTCATCTACTTTTTTAAGTATTGTTTCCTTGATTTTACCATCGATTATTTCAATACTTCCATCATTATCTATATATTTACATAATTCTAAAATTATTTCTGGAGCACCTTTTGTTAAAACGATATTATTTTCACTGTCTAATCTATGTATAGTAGTCATCATTTTACGATTGCTGTCAAGTGGGATTTCATCAAGTCTCTCAAGTGAGTTTTCACAATCGATGCAGTGCTTTAGAATTGCTCCGTCAGTCTGGTCTCCAATGATTTCATCATCAGCAATGACTGCATTATTGCATAATTTGCCAATAAGGTGTGTTTTGTCCTTATTTGTGTAGTAACTTTCCACAACAGTCATTTTGTTTTCAGTTAATGTGCCTGTCTTGTCACTGCAGATAATTGTACATGAACCTAAAGTTTCAACAGACAACAGTTTTCTGACAATTGCCTTTGATTTTGCCATTTCAGACATTCCAAGTGCCAATGTTAATGTTAAAACTGCAGGAAGGCCTTCGGGAATTGCAGCAACGGCAAGGGAGACGGCTGTCATGAATGTTTCAACAATTGGTGTTCCTTTAAAAAGTTCCAATATAAAAATGACTATACAAACAACGATTGCAATAGCTGATAATATTTTTCCAAGTCTTCCGACACGTTTTGCGAGGGGAGTTTCCTCATCCTCTTCCTGTACGATTTTTGCGATTCTGCCGATTTCGGTATTCATTGCAATGTCTTTTACAACACCAATTCCATTTCCTGAAATGATGTTGGAGTCCATATACAGATTATCATCTACCTGTTTTTTAACGGCTTCGGATTCTCCTGTAAGGGATGATTCATCACAGCTTAAATGATTTGATTCTATTAAAGCCAAATCTGCAGGAACTTTGCATCCCTCTTCAACGATTACTACATCTCCTATTGTCAGGTCAGCCGCATCAATTTCTTCAATTTCACCATCCCTTTTAACCACGGCATTTTTGACAATTAAACTTTTAAGACTTTCAACGGCCTTTCTTGACCGATATTCCTGAATAAAGCCGATAATCGTGTTTAAAAGCACTGCAAGAATAATTACTCCAGCATCTATGACATCCCCTATCAAAAATGATGCAATGGCTGCAATGATTAGTAGTGCAATTAATATGTCTACAAATTGTGAAAAGAATAAAATGATTAAAGGGGTAGGTTTTTTCTCGTCAAGTTTATTTAAACCATAAATATTTTGTCTTTTTAAAACTTCATTTTTACTTAAACCGTCTTTGGAGGTTTTATATTTGGCAAAGGTATCCATTTAATCACCTCAGAATATAAAAACTTGATCTTCCGTAATTTTTTAATTTCATTTTAACCCTACCAGTATTTAAATCTTCGTTTGTAAGGGGTTTGATAATAAGTTGTGAGTTGATTTTCAAGGCAAGATTAATAAGATGTGGCTGAAGCTCACTTGGAGGTCTGATTGAGTAAATGATTTTAACATCGCTGTATAAATCCAAATTGGGGTGGGTAACATCATCTTTCATGACTGTATGGTCTTTGGGTGAAATATCTGTTTTTATGATGGTGATATTGTCCTTTTTTGATAAGCTTTCAGCTATCTTATCAAATTTTCCCACACCAATTTCGGCTATTTTAATTTCTTCGCTTCCAGCCTCATTTAAAATATAATCCGTGAAATCTTGCCACATTTTAATCCTCTATTTTAATATTATTTTACAAAACTATTAAATACATTGTTTTTTAAATATTAATTTTGCATGATAATAAGAAAGTTTGGTCCACAGGATTTAAAAAGGGTTTTCGAAATAGAAAACATGTCATTTGACCAGTCTTATGGAATAAACATGTTTAAACAGCTTTATGATATGGGTGTTGGCTTTTTAGTAGCTGAAAAGGATGGCTATGTTATAGGTTATGTTATTTTTTGGATAAAATATGAAAATCAGGGACACATTATTTCAATAGCTGTTGACAAAAATTACAGGCGTTTAGGTGCCGGAACTCATCTGTTAGTCAAGGCTATTTCCATTTTGTCTCTTCTGGACCTTGATACAATATATCTGGAGGTAAATGAGAATAATCCTGGTGCAGTTGAGTTTTATAAGACATTTAATTTTAAGGTGGATAGGGTTGTTCCAAACTATTATGAAAATGGTGCCGGAGCCATTGTCATGTATCTAAAATTAGAGCATGGTAAAATTCCCACTAAGTAACTGCTGATATTGTGTTGTGACATCTGCAGGGATATTTCCTGTTGCAAACAATATCACAATCAAGACAACATAAAATGCGAAAATTGCTAATTGTATATGCCCGTGTCTTCTGGCTACAGGGTCTTTTCTGGTTGAAAGGTAAATTGCAATAATCAGACCTAACAGACCTCCTAAAATGGAGAAGATATAACCTAAAACAATAAGCAGTCTGCTTGTTCTGGTTGATTTAAACTGTTGGCTGTTGTTAATCACTTCTTTTTTGATGACAATAGGGTTTAATTGGGATTGGTTTTGGTCGAACTGGTTTTTAAAAAGCAATGGAGTTCCGCATTTGACACAGTAATCTGCCTCATCAGGATTGGAATATCCGCATAGTGGACATGCATTTTCACTTAAGGTCAGTTGTGGGAATTCATATCCGCATTTTATACAAAAACCATATTGATCATCATTAGTTGAGCCACATTGTGGGCATCTTCTTAAAACCATATTATCACTTATTTTATTAATTACCTAATTATTGTTTATAAACTTTTAGATTAATTTTTCAATCTCATAATGTGATAATTATATTAAACTTGAAGAGAAATATTCTATTAACTGAAAGACTATTGATATCATGATTGAAAAAATTGAAATTACGCAAAGATTTAATTTTAAACGCTTAAATAGGCATTATGAATGTTTCACAATTGATTTTACAAATAAAAATGCTTATTATCAAATTTCAGAGAGGGGTAGTGGGGATAAGTTTTTAGAGGAAAGTAGTCTTTGTGATGATTCATGGATTGATATTCTGGTTGATTTGAGAAGGAAAATGACCAGCAAGATTTACGCATTAACTGATGACAAAATTGATAAATTTTTGTATGAATTTGACAATTTAAAACTCTTTGAGGATTTTAAATCCGAAAAATTTTCTTATTTTGAAAAAATTGAGCTTGTATACTCCTGTAATGTGGTAATTTATTCAACCGATGGTTATGAATCATATAGCTTTAAGAATAACTTTCCAAGAGAGTGGATTTCCTTTGGAGAACTTCTAAATGATATTTTCGGTTTTGATGTTTTGCATCTCAATTATCAAAGGCAGCTGGCAACTCCTCTATTTCATGATGTTCGAAAAGAGGGGGTTTATCTTAATGATAAAATGCTAAAAATCAAAGCTATTGAGTTTGGCCATTACAGATGCGCTCCATATGAGCTTCCAAATCCCCGTTTAATTATTAATTTTGAAAATCAGTCTATTGATGGATATATAGATAAAAAATTAAGTGAAGATGATGAGAATCTGATTTTAAATCTCCTTGAAAAGTATCATGTTTATATGTGGATTTTTGAGGAATATCACCGGAAGTCCAGGGCACGTGATCCTGATGATTTGGAAGGATATGACTGGTATTTTGAAATCGTGTTTGAAGGCAATGTAATCTGGCATATTTTCGGATATAATGACTATCCCGACACTTATGTTCATCTGGCCCGTGAGATAATGGATATCACAGGTATGGATTTGCTTGAGATAAACACAATTAGTGATGGCGATTTAAGTTTATTTGAAAAATTCGGCAAAGAAATTTTGTCAAATAGCTAGTTTTTTCATTAATTATTTATATCTGTAATTATAAAACTAAATTTATTATATTAATTTAATTTTTATAGGGATAACATGGCTGACGTATCATCAAAAGAATTATACGAATTTAAAAAAACATTAAAAGAATTATCACAGAAAAGAGGCAGAGGTACCGAGCTTGTTTCCGTTTACATTCCACCATCAAAACAGTTAAGTGATGTTGGTAAGCACATGCGTGATGAAATGGGGCAAAGTGCTAACATTAAGAGTAAACAAACAAGGAAAAACGTACAGTCTGCCATTGCAGTTATATTGGAAAGCATTAAATTATACAAACAACCTCCAGAAAACGGGCTGGTCTTGTTTGTAGGTATGATTCCTAAAGGTGGTCCAGGTACAGAAAAAATGGAAAAATACGTTTTGGAACCGCCTGAACCTGTTGTAACTTACTGGTATAAATGTAACAACGAATTTTTCGTAGAACCTTTGGAGCATATGATTGAAGAACGTGATGTTTACGGTGTTGCTGTAATTGATAGAAACGAAGCTACATATGCTACCTTAAAAGGTAAAAGAGAAACCATCTTGGGCCATTTGACCAGTGGTGTTCCAGGTAAGCATAAGGCTGGGGGACAATCACAAAGAAGGTTTGACCGTGTAATTGAGGATTTGGCTCACCAATTTTTAAAACGTATTGGTGATCATATGAATGAGGCCTTTTTACCCCTTAAGGATGATTTGAAAGGAATTATCCTTGGTGGACCGGGTTTCACCAAAAAGGATTTCTATGATGGAGATTATCTACAATATGAACTTAAAGACAAGGTTTTGGTCATCGTTGATACTTCCTACACTGGTGAAGAAGGTATCCGTGAGGTCATTGCCAAATCTGCAGATGATTTGGAAAGCCTGGACATTATGCAGGAAAAGAAACTCGTTCAAAGATTTATCCAGGAATTAAGGAAAGACAAAGGGCTTTATTCCTATGGTGAAGATGAGGTGAGACGTAACCTAACAATGGGTGCTGTTGATGTGTTGCTTTTATCGGAAGATTTAAGCAGTATGCGTAAGACATTTGTCTGTCCAAGCTGTGGCACTCAAAAGCAGTTCACTGTTAAAACCCAGGCTGAAGCAGATAAACTGGATGAGAAATGTCCTAATTGTAATGACCGTTTAAAAGAAGAATCTTCAATGGATTTGGCAGATGAATTTGTTGAAAAAGCTGAAGAAATGAATACTGATATTGAATTTATTTCTACCGAAACTGAGGAAGGCATGCAGCTTTTCAGAGCATTCGGTGGAATTGGCGCAATATTGAGATATTACGTTGAATATTAATTATAATGATTCGGAGACTTGTCCGAATGATTTATAATTTTCTTTTTATTTTTAACTCTTTTTTGAATATAATATTCCTTTAGTCCTTCTTCTGCTCTTATTTTATTTATCAAATTAAAAAATAGATGTCTGTCCATTTTTGTCTTTTGGTTTAGTTCAATGTAAAGTGAATGCAGAGTTCTGTTTTTAGCAAGGTAACTTTTTTTCAGTTCTTCATAATGTGATCTTTTAATTTTTGCCGCCATTGATTTTACCTTTTTTATATTATTGTCTATAAAATTTAAAATTTGCTAGACATTGTAAGTTACTTTATTAATTATAGTATATAAAGAAATATGCTTTTTGAAAAACTATATTTGTTTGTTTAAAATTTGTCCTATTTTTTAAATCTATGTTCGTATTTTTTATTTAATTGCCTTGGATAATTATACATATTAAAAATATGTCATGGAATTTTTCGTTGGCAATCAATTTCCGACTTTGTCCATAAATTAATAATTTTCACTAGACATTTTAAATTAATATTTGAAAAGAAATATTAAATTTGATATAAATTATTGAATATTTTATAATTTGTTTAAGACAAATCTTAATTTCATTGAATATTATTCTAATATTTCATTAAAAATTGAAAAATATTTAAATATAAGAAGTTTCAAATAATATATTATATTGTTAAAAATTTAATGATATAAATCTAAATTTTAATTTGGAGGAATATTTTTGTCATACGTAGATGAAGTAATTGAAACTATTATCGAACAAAACCCTTCCGAACCAGAATTCCACCAAGCAGTACGCGAAGTATTGGAATCATTAAGGGTTGTAATTGAAGAAAACGAAGACGAATACAGAAAAAATGCACTTCTTGAAAGATTAACCAATCCTGAAAGACAATTAAAATTCCGTGTCCCATGGATTGATGACAACGGTCAAGTACAAGTAAACACTGGATACCGTGTACAATTCAACAGTGCAATCGGACCTTACAAAGGTGGATTACGTTTCCGCCCATCTGTAAACGTTGGTATTATCAAATTCTTAGGATTCGAACAAATCTTCAAAAACTCCTTAACCGGCCTTCCAATCGGTGGAGGAAAAGGTGGATCTGACTTTGATCCTAAAGGAAAATCCGACAGAGAAATCATGGCATTCTGTCAATCATTCATGACTGAATTATGCAAATACATTGGTGCTGATACTGATGTGCCTGCTGGAGATATTGGAGTAGGTGGTCGCGAAATCGGTTTCTTATTCGGCCAATACAAAAGAATCAGAGGTTTATACGAAGGTGTATTAACTGGTAAAGGATTATCCTTCGGTGGTTCTCTTGCAAGAACCGAAGCTACTGGTTATGGATTATTATACTTCACAAACGCAATGTTAAAAGCAAATGATATTGATATTGCAGGAAAAACCATCCTTGTTTCCGGTGCAGGAAACGTAGCTATTTATGCTATCGAAAAAGCACAACAATTAGGTGGTAAACCTGTAACCTGTTCCGATTCAACCGGTTGGATTTACGACCCAGAAGGAATCGACGTAGAATTATTAAAAGAAGTAAAAGAAGTAAGAAGAGAAAGATTAACTGCATATGCTGAAGCAAGACCATCAGCTGAATACCATGAAGGTAAAGGTGTATGGACTGTTAAAGCAGACATCGCTCTTCCATGTGCTACCCAAAACGAATTACAATTAGAAGATGCTAAAAACTTAGTTGCAAACGGTGTTGTTGCTGTAGCTGAAGGTGCTAACATGCCAACCACTATCGAAGCAACTGAATACTTACAAGAAAACGGCGTATTATTCGCACCAGGTAAAGCATCCAACGCTGGTGGAGTAGCAACTTCCGCACTTGAAATGTCACAAAACTCAGAAAGATTATCCTGGACCTTCGAAGAAGTCGATGGCAGACTCCAAGGTATTATGGAAACCATCTTTGCAAATGTTGCAGATGCAGCTGCTGAATATGGCATGGACAAAAACTATGTTGCAGGAGCTAACATCGCAGGATTCAAGAAAGTTGTTGACGCAATGAACGCACAAGGAATCGTGTGATACCACCCTACTTTTATATGAGAAGAGATATATAACATCATATGGTATTAGAGGATTATGATGTTAAGGAGGATGATTTTTTCATCACTATGTGTGATGCTAAAAATCTATCCATTGCTTCTCAAAAAAATATGCTAATGCATTAAAAAATTATACTAATTTTAACAGTCTTACTTTAGGCCAATTGCTCGATGAAGCAGATGATGATGAAGATAATCAAGTCCGTATAGCTCGAAGAAAAATTCGCAGTAGGTTGATAAATTTCCGAACACATCTGATAAATGATTTAGGTTATAAAGCTTCAACAATCAAAACCAATATGATTTGTGCAAAAGCATTTTATCGTTTTCACGGAATTGAAATTCCAGAAATACCTAATGCTGTTTTAACTAAATCGCCTAACGATTCACTTGATTTTGATGATTTGCCAACAATTAATGATATAAAAACTGCTATCGAATCAACCAAACTCAACAAACACAAAGCATTATTTTTATTTGCCTCATGTAATGGGGCGGCCAGAACTGAATTAGCTAATTTTACTTTCGGTCAGTTTTTAGAAGGTGTAGCACCGTATTGTAATAATCCGAAAACACCTCAGGATATCATTAATGATTTGGATGGTAAGTGTGAAGAGTTGGAGGCAATTCCTGTATTTAAAATGAAAAGACAAAAGACTGAATATTATTATTATGCACCTATTACTCCTGAATGCACCCAATTCTGTTTAAATTATCTTAAATCTGAAGGATTGGGTTTGAAACCTGATGATCCTTTTTTTCAGTTATCAAAAGATGGTGTTTCTACGGCATTCAAACTAATCAATGAGAAATTTAACTGGGGTAAAAGAGGTTTGTTCGGATTTTTTTCAAGCCATAGAATCAGGAAATTCAATGCCAGTGCCATTGAAGATACAAACTTTGCAAATTACATTCAGGGCCGTAAGCCGGATCCTATAAAAGAAACATATTTCAAAAAGGATATTAATCGTGTACGTGACGAATATAAAAAACATATGCATAAATTCACTATTTATGCTCATTATGATGTAATGTTAAACAGTGAAGCATACTCTCAATTAAGAACTCAAATGGCCGAAGAACGTGTGCATCATGCAAATGAAGTTGATGAATTAAAAAATCTATTAGTAGATGAACGAAAAAAAACGTAAAGAAGAACGTGATGAATATCAAAAAGAAATTGACAATCTTAAAACTTCCGTTAATGATATGCAGAATCAAATGGATGATTTGGGAAGAATGGCATCAAGGAAAACAAAAAATGATATAGAGAAAGCCATAAACACATATTGTAAAAATAACTTGGATGAAAGTGATATGCAAAAAGATTATGTCATACGTAATTTCGCTTTAGATTTAGCATTGGAAAAGAAGAAGGAGTTCCAAAATAATGATGAATACGTCTCATCATTAGTTAAAAAAGCCAAAATCAAAATAAGCTTATCTGGTAAATCCATCGAGGAATTATTCAATCAGATTATGCAACAAAATGATGAGGAATATACCTTGAATAAGGAAATGATTAATGCTGTTAGAGAAGTAATGAAAACCATGACCAGTAATGCCGAATTGATGGAAATCATCAACGATGTGAACTACTATGAACTGCAAGATGCAATAGAAACCTATCTTCAAAAATCAGACTATGACATTACTAGCTTAACTGATGCTGACAAAACTGAAATAGTCAGTGCAGTACTAATGGAATTTGTATAATAACTATCAATATAACCCTCACTGCAAACAATTCCTGCTTAAATGGCGAAGGCACAGGTTAATCTGGCCTCAAGGCCTTCGTGAAAGCTTGCATTCATGCTTAGCAGTATACATGCAACAAACTATTTTTGCGATAATAATTTAAGATAGTGATAATATTTATAATAATAAGATTAGCACTTGGTGATAATATGGTTAAGATTTGCCCTAATTGTCAAAAAGAAAACGTTGACTCAAACAACTTTTGTGAATACTGTGGATCAGATTTGCTTCAATTTGAAGAAGAAAAAACTGATATCAAATCTGTAGTGGATGATTCAAAAGAAACTATTAAAGATAATGTTGATAATGTAAAAGAAAAACTAGATGATGTCATTGTTAAAGATAAAATTGCTCGTATTGAAATTAAACTCAAAAAGCAAGAAGAAAAGATTGCAAAAAATCAACAAGTCATAGACAATCAAAACGAAAATATTTCTAATACTAAAACTGTGAATAATGATGAATTCCATAAATTGAAATATAAATTATTATATTGGTATGATAAAAACACTAATCAGTACAACTTCTCTAAAACAAAATCTATTTCAATTTTAATATTTATCTTCTTTACTGTATGGGCAACTATATCTCCTTCTGCACCAGGATTAATTGTTGCAATTATGATAGGATTAATGTTTGCAGTTCCTGCATTTTTAATAGGTTATGTTATCCATTACGTAATGAATAGAAAATAGGAGATAAAATGGTTTCAAAATGCAATTATTGTGGAAAAGAATTTTATAATGCTAAGGATTTTGTCCACATTGTGGAATTTGTATAAATGATAATGAATACGTGAAATTCACATGTCCTATTTGTAAAAACGTCATAAATTATGATTCTGATTTTTGTGGAAATTGTGGATTTAAAATAACAAAAGATATTAATTATATTATCAAAGAATCAAATTCTAAGTCATGTCCTAATTGTGGTAATAAAAACAATATGAATGCTGAATTTTGTGGAAATTGTGGAAAAGATTTGCCATTAACATCTGATTTACAGTTAATTGAATGTCCTGATTGTAAACAAATGGTGCGTGATGATGTTAATTATTGTAGATTTTGTGGACACAATTTTTTAAAAGAAAAAAAATCATTATTCGCAAAAAAACCTAAAATAAATTCACGATTTTGTCAAAACTGCGGAAAACAAATAAGTGATGCAGATAAATCTAAATTTTGTAGTAATTGCGGCACACAAATACCCATCAATACAAAACATAAATTGAATAACTTCACCATTCATGAAGATTACATATCCCTATTAACCAATAAATTACTAGTTCCCTTATCTAACGAATATAATATAAATTTTAGACAAACACCAATTCGAGATTACTTTAAAATTACCAAAGAACAAGAGTCACATATATTTTATCGAATAATTGAAAAAATCAAACTCACTCCAAATGAAGATATTGTTCAATACTTCAAATCAACCCTTGATGAAACAAAAAACAATCAGGAAAATATAGAAAATGAAATAATCAAAATCGCAACAGAATCTATAACAAACTCATTCAATGGATTAGGATTAACAAGCACAGAAGTCTTTACAATTAAAGATGATTATTATGAAACTGTTGAAACTCCAGTTATACAAAATAAACATGGAGGACTAACAAAAGGAGTAGCAACATTAGGTTTTGGTTTAATAGGCTATGCTGCTACATCAGGAGTAAAACAAACAGTATCCACCAAACAAGTATTAAACAAAGGAGATTACCTCCGTAGTTTAGTAACAATAAGTAAAAAGTATATAACAGTTAAATCATTCACAGATAACTCCAATGTTAATAAATTTAACTCTACTAAAGGTAATCTTGAGAAAACTATCATATACTGGCAAAGCTTTAAGCGGTGTTAAAGTAACTGTTGATTTAAATGGTGCTAAAACCTACACTACCGACAAGAACGGTCAGGTCAAGGTATCAACCAAAGGAATTGCTCCTAAAGCATACACTGCTAAGGTAACATTCAACGGCGATACCAACTATGACAAGTCAACTAAAGACATTAAGGTTACTGTTAAGAAGGCTACTCCTAAATTGACTGCTAAAAAGAAAACATTCAAGACAACTCCTAAAACTAAAAAATATACAATTGTTTTAAAAGACAACACTGGAAAGGCAATCAAGAAGGCTAAAGTCACCTTGAAAGTCAAAGGCAAAACCTACAAGGCAACCACCAACAGCAAGGGCAAGGCTACCTTCAAGATTACCAAATTAAACAAGAAAGGAACCTTCAAGGCAACAATAACCTATAAAGGAAACAAGTACTACAACAAAATATCCAAAAAAGCCAAAATCAAACTCATTGTCACCTTCAAGACAGTATCCAAAGGAAGCAAGGACAAGGCAACCGTTAAGGAAATCCAACAAGCACTTAAAGATAAAGGTTACTATTTAACTTATCAAGGCCATTACTTGAAAGTGGATGGTAAGTTCAAAGGTTGCACTGAAAGATCCCTTAGGGAGTTCCAAAAAGATAATGGTCTTAAGGTAACTGGTAAGGTTGATGAAAAGACTGCTAAAAAACTTGGAATATTATAAATAAGGATTTTAATTCCTTATTTTCTCTTTTTATTTTTTTCAGATTCGTTTTCCATATTTTCATTATCATTCCAAATAATGAATGAGTTAATGTTTTAATCAAAAGTAAATTTTCCATGTTTAATTTAATTGAATCAACGTTAACTTTAACGGCAAGGTTTTGGAAAATGAATTCTGATTTTCCACCCTGATATATGAAATGGTTTTGGAAAGTAAGTTTTGAATTGGTGATGGTAGGTGTTAAAGTGATTATGGAAATTCACTGGCTATATCATGGTACTTGTCGCTAACAATAGCGACAAAGTCTTTTATCTATTTTTCTCTCAGTTATTTAACGTTACACAGTTTTGAATATTGCACTGCAAACATAGATTTCAAACGAAATCTATATTTGTTATACTGGCCATATGATTATTTATCCACTATGGGAGGCTTAAAAAAATGAAAAATATTTTTAAAATATTAATCGGTGTTTCAATTCTTCTTTTAATGTTAGGGTCTGTTTATGCAGCTGACTTAAGTGATGTGCAATTGCCTGCTGATTTTAAATCCAAATCTGATGTTTATGCAGAAAATGGGGACTTTGTGTTAACCAGTATGGAATATGATAAATATCGTGATCATGACTCATTATTTGCTCCAACTCAAGATTATCAAATAAAATCTGAAAACAATATCCATAACTTTACTGATGGAGAGTGGGACAGTGTGGGTGTTTTTGAAATTGTAGAAATTGATGGAAAACCAGTTGTAATAGATATTTATTACGCCAAGAATGATGATGCAAAAATAAAGGAATGCTATGATTATATATTGGAATTCAACAAGCTAAACAATGTTGAACCGATCCAGGTTGATTAACATTCTTTTTCTTTTTTGATTGATTGGTTTGTTTCACTTTCCTAATTCTAAAAAATATAGCGATTTTTCAAACTTGGGAAAGTTATAATAATATTCGGCTCCAATAATTTTTGCTTGTTTGTTTCGGTTTTGAATATTTCCCTCTCAAAGATACGTCGGGCATACTTGACATGACGGCAATGTTGCAATGGGTTTGTAAACTGGCCTAAAAAAATCTGATTTTTAAATTTCACCGGGTTTTCACCCATTATTAATAATATACATATATATTGTTTCGACGATAAAAATCATATTGTATAATTAATTTAATTTTATTGAAAAATATGTTACTATTTTTTCTTTAGAATTGAACATTATAATTATCAAGCATGAAAAGCATATTTTTTCATAAA
>JAFUCN010000006.1 GCA_017459665.1 Methanobrevibacter sp.
TAAACTTCTTTAACCTCATCGCTATTCTGCGACTCTGGTTTATCTTTATTCAACTCTTTTTCTTCCTTATCAATCAAATCTAATTCAAGACAATATAATCTACTTGTAGTCCAAGTATCCATCGCCCAAAAATCATTTAAAGATAATCCTAATCCTTCTATCCTGTGTACTAATAAAAAATAAATATCCAATAAACTACTTTCAATAGCCCATGCCATTGATGTGTTCATTGGATTTGGTGTTATATTGGTATTAGAGTTGTTTTTGTCTTTCTCGAAAAGTGGAAATATCTTCTCTTATTTCGTTTTGGATTTTGGATTCTCTTTCCCCGACCATACACATCTCATAGTATTTGCTGATGTTGGCTGCGATACGGTAATCGATAGCATCTGCATTTTCAATGAACTCTTTTGCTGTTATTCCATCGACCATTGCTTCAACTTTTTTTGCAAGGATTTCGTTCATTTCTTTATCTAATTTGTCGGTTAATCCTTCGTGTTCTTTATTGAACTCTTTAACATCTTCTAAATGTTTGTCTTGTTCTTCTAATAATTTGTCAAGCTTGTCTTGTAATTTTAAGATAGCTTTGTAATCATCATCATTTTCTTCCATTAATCTAATTCTTCTTTCGGTGGACTCGATTTGTTTTTCTAATCTTTCACCTTTTTTGTTAATTAAATCTGACTCATCAGTTAATGGTTGAATTTCTTTTACTTTTGCTTCTAATTCTTCATCAAATCCTTTTAAGGTTTCATTTGAACATCTTTTGAAAAAATATTCTTTTCCACAGAAATTGATTGTTGTTTGTGTAAATTCTCTTGCCATAAATAACTTCCTCCTATATATTATTGGCTAAAAAAATAGAACCGTTGGATTTAAACCATACTGGTTCTCATAATGATTATAAAAAAAATAATGATTGCAGAAAAGGTTTAGTTTTCTGCAAATTCTGGGTATTTAGATGGGTCTGGATAGAAAGTATTGAGTGCTGCTCCTGTGGTGTCGATATGTAAGTCTGCTAAATCAGTTACCATATCAACAGTAATGTAGGATTGTGTTGGTTTTTCTAATACTTTAAATTCCATTGTTAAATCTTTTGCTTCATCACCGGATTTTGGTGATGTAACACTGGTTAATTCACAATCTGGGCATTTGATAATAGTTTCGTATGGAACGCCTGTGGATATGTAGTAGTAAGTTACTTCTTGTCCCTCTTCTTCCATTACTTTGGTGGAAACTATTTTCTCACCAGTTCCAACAGTGTCAGATTTAGAAACTCTTATGATGTCCCCACCATAACATCTGAACCATATTTGTTTATGGGTGATTTCTTCTGAAACAGAGTGTCCGTATTTGTTAAATGCTTCGTATTCTGTTTCAAAGAGTTTAGTTCCATCAACCCAGGGCATGGTGATTGAACCTTCGGTTTCCCTTGCACCCATGATTTTAGTGTTTTTACCGAATGCGTCGTCATGACAAGATTGACTTTCTGCATTGTGATTGATGGTTAAGCTTGCTTCGCTGAAACAATCGATTGGAACTTGCATCATTTCTTCAGCAGTTGCTCCAACGTGTCCTACATACACTTGTGTATGTGCTGCTTTTGCGAAGTGGGACTCTTCCAAGAACCCTCTGGTTGGGTTCATTAAGTTGAAGTTGTTATAATCACTTACGAAAGTTGGTGCAATTGTTGGTGCGTCATCAGCACTGAATGTGATTTCAAATTCATTTAACAATGCGTTGTTGAATGCTCTTGCATCGGTTTCGGTTTTTTGGAAACCATTGTAGATAGTTGCTACTGGTAATTCAGTAGTATTATCTGCTGGCAATTCAAAGTGATAATCATATACTCCATCAGTAGTGCCATGAGCTAATTTGGTATAATTACCTAAAAGCAAATAGAATATATCTTCTAATCCTTCGGAGTATCTGAATTTATCTTCCCATGTTGGTGCAGACTCTGCGGTGGTTCTGTAAGAACCCATATCCAAGTTAGATACACCA
>JAFUCN010000007.1 GCA_017459665.1 Methanobrevibacter sp.
ATTTTGGGTTGCCTGGAACTTTCAAGAAGAGATTGCCTCAGGAAATTTCATTTCCCAACTTGGATGTTGGTCGTGCTGATGAGTTCTATTATACTGAGGAGGGCTTGATTATAGATTTCGAAGAGGAAAGTGATGTTATTAATCCAAAAACAATGGAAAAATTTTCAAAATATGCTATCTGTGCCAGTTACCGGTAGAAAGGTAGGATATATCTTGTAGTATTGTGTCACAAAGATCCTAAAAAAGAATTTGAATACTTTGAATATGCTCCCTCCCTATATATCAAAGTTCACTACATCCACATCAGCCAAGCAGAGCTTTGGGTAAGATATGAAAACATTATTAATAATGTTATTCATAAAATAAAATTAACTGAAATGGAAGCGTTGGATATGGCATTTGTTTCAAAATTCATATCCAAAGAACACGCACCAATGATTGTAGAATCATTATCAAACATCTTTAGTGATGCAATTATTGATGATGAGCTTTTAAAAATTGATGTGGGGGCAATACTTGGTGGAATGATTCAAAAAAATTTCAAAAGTATTGAAAAACAAAACAGATTAATGGAGAAGATTGACATGAGGCAGATAAATAATTATCTTGAAGAATTAGTGTATGATGAATTTGGAGATGTGCTTGATAAAAGGGATGAAAAAATCGAAGCACAGGCACAAGAAATTGAGTCTAATAAAAAAGAGATTAAAGTTAAGGATGCTGAGCTTGAGTCTAAAAATGAAGAGCTTGAGTTTAAGGATGCTGAGATTGATAAGCTCAACCAGCAGAAAGACGAGGTTCAAAGCAAACTAAAATCACTTTCTGAATTTAAGGATTTAAACTCACCTGAGGCAAGAGCCATTCTTAATTCATTAATTCTGGTTCGCTAAAAATCTAAAGTTAAATCTTATTTAACACATTAATTGTGTTAATGGATTTAATTTTTATTTTTGCCTAGTGAAAACTCATCTGATTTTACCACCAAAACCGGTGAATAATTCTCTAACATTTTCAATAGCCTTTTTATCTAGCCCAGTAATCTTAAATGTTAAACTGATTGAAACATCATCGATTTGAGGGCCTGTATATGCGTCAGTTAGGATAATGTCTATGATATTTGGCATTTCATGCACTGTCTTTTGAATCACATTAACATCAACATCTTTTGAAAAGACGCAGCTTACGGATTCAACTTTCTTGTCATAGTTTTCAAGCTTCCAGTTGTAGAGCTCCAAATCGCTTAAAACTTCGATATTTGCGACTCTCAATTTCTTAAGCTGTTTTCCTTTTCTTAAAAATGCGGTTTTGCCATCGACTCTTTCTAAAATCCCCACATGAACTTTTCCAGAATAAATATGTTTCAAACCAATTTCTTTGCCGATGGATTTGTTTAAAAGAGTAAATTCATGACTTAGGGCAGTAATCGCCTTATCACTTCTACCTAAAGCATTCTGGATATCACCCATATGTTTAGTAGCATTAATGGCAATTTCAACAAATTTATCGTCATCGCCATCATTAATTGCATCCCTAAGCTCAAGAACAGCATCGGCAAATGCATTTCTTATCTTAGCGCCGTTGTTGTTCATGGACTGGATGTAGTAAGTCAGATATGGATTTTGGGATACGATACGTGCAATCATATCAATCATTAAATTATAAATTGGACTTTCATAGTCTTCGGTTTCTGACAAATCCACTTTAAGCTTTTCCATTGCAGAAGCGGTGGAAATAAATGAGAAATGGGTTAGAACCTGAACAATGGCCATCATATAATCATGCTTTTCGGCGGTGGTTTCTATAACTCTCATGTTCTTTCCTGCAAGATAGTTGTAGATTTTATCGTACCATTTGCCTTTCCTGTCTGCTGTAAGGACAATTACCTGATTGTCAAGCTCGGTGGTTCTCGGACCGAAAATAGGGTGTGTTGGAATGTATTCGACATTGTCCGGAAGGACTTCAGCCATGGTTTTTGCCGGTTCCTCCTTAATTGAGGTTACATCAACCATCAGGGAACCAGGTTTCATAAAGGGTGCAACTTCACGAATAACATTTGAAGTGTGGTGGATCGGAACAGATATTACTAAAATGTCACTGATATTTGCCAAACCTGCATTTGACTCAATATAGTTAACGCCAGCTTCACTGGCAACATTTCTTCCTTTTTTGTGGTCTCTTCCAGTTATATATACGTCAAATTCGTCTCTAAAGTAGTAAATGAGTGTCTTACCGAGCCCATCACTACCACCAATTATTCCAACATTCATCTTAATCACTACTAATTTTAATTAGTTGTTATATAAATTATTAACTAGATGAAGATTATAAACCAAGATACAAAGGAAGGGATTATAGAAGTTGTTCCCGAAACATTGGATGACTTATGGCACTTATCACACATAATCGAAGTTGGAGATAATGCATCCTCCAAAACAACTAGGCGTATACAGGACAACACTGGTGATAAGCTCAGAAGCGACAGAGGAGTTAAAAAAACATTTTATTTAGGTTTGGATATTGAAAGCATCAGTTTTCACTTGTTTACAGGTAAATTGAGATTAACTGGAGTAATTACAAGAGGTCCTGAGGATCTGATTCCTTTAGGTTCACACCACACTTTGGAAGTAAAGCTGAACACTCCGCTTACAATCAGAAAGGATAGATGGCCGAAATGGGCAATCAAAAGATTAAACCAGGCAATTGATGCATCCAAGAAACTGTCTGCAATAATTGTTGTCTTTGAAGATGACACTGCAACATTGGGTCTGATGAGACAGTTCGGAATAGAATACTACGGACCAATCAAGGGACATGTGTCCGGTAAAAGGATAATTGACAAAAACAGACAGAAAAACATCATTCAATTTTATGAAAAGGTCATAGAATCAATCACAAAATTCGATTCAATCCAGAACATTGTCCTTGCAGGACCGGGATTTGTCAAAAACGACTTTTATGACTATATAAAAGACAAGCATAAGGATTTGGCTAAAATATCAATTATCGAATCTACTGGTTCCGGCGGACGTAACGGAATCAGCGAAGTTCTAAAGAAAGGAACGGTCGAAAAGCTAACTGCCGAAAATCGGGTAGCTATTGAGATGGCGGCAATTGATAATCTGTTGTCTGAAATCGGTAAAAATTCTTCTAAGATAGCATATGGTCTAAAAGAGACTAAAAATGCAATAAACCTCGGTGCCGTTGGTCAACTTCTGATATTGGATACAAAAGTCGCCAGCGAGGATATGGGCGATGCAATGGACATGGTGGAAAACATGAAAGGGGAAGTCATGGTCATCAGCAGCGAACACGAAGGCGGAAAGCAACTTGAAAGCCTTGGGGGTATGGCTGCAATTCTCAGATATCAAATTTAATGAATACTTTAAATATTATGAGTAATTAAAAATTATATATTAATATAAAATTGTGATTTACATGTATTATACGTCAATAATTTATGCATTTATTTTTGTTTTTATTGTTTCGGCATTAGGTACGGCAGTATTAGATATAATATTCAGATTTTTAGGAAAAAGAGGTTATTTAGGTAACTTATATCCGAATGTTCGCGGTGGAATTCCACGTGGTGTTGGTCTCATTCCTTTCATTTTACTGTCATTTTACATGTTGCCGAGATTCAACAATCTTGTTTTATTTATAGGTGTATTTGCATTTATTGACGATATTTTAGGCAGAAAAAAATGTATTCCATTAGGCATCGAATGGGGACAACTTTCAAGAGGAATAGGAATAATATTCGTTATGGTAGCTGGTTTAATTGAAGGTTTGGGCGTTTCATCAATATTTATTGCCCTTATGGTTCAGCCCCTCAATATTTCAGACATGCAGCCTGGATCAACATGTATAGTGACAATGATAATGTCAGTAATAACTATCATGGTCATGCTGATTGTCGGCTCACCGATGGTTGGAGAGCTTCCGGCAGTTTACACTCCACTATTAATCCTGATAGTATGTCTTGCATACTCTCCATTGGACTTTTCAGGAAAAATCATGCTTGGAGAAGTCGGAAACCATACATTCGGTGTGGCCTTGGGAATTGCATTCTATCTTGTCGGAGGATTAATACCTCTTCTAATCCTTGGATTCATAACCGTTGCATTGATTGCATTCGTCAGAAGAAACACATTAACCGTATTTTTCAGACAGCAATTAAGACTTCTTGACCCAACATTTGGGGACTATTTCATGGATGTATTGACAGGAGGGGGACTTGGAGATTTACTTAGAAAATGGATACTCAAAGACAAGCAGTATACTGTGACAAATCAATTCTTAAAATCATTAGGCTTTAGAAGACTGTTATACAATCCTCACGCAACACAGCCTAGAAAATATGTTCCAAACACAAAAAGCATTGCAAGACTTGCCAAAGGAGAATAGTTTATGAAAGCATTGCTTGTTGTAACCGGAAGAGGATTGGGTGGAGATGCTGCCATTGCACTTAATTTAATAAAAACCCTTGAAAAGAAGGGAGTTCAATGTGAAATAGCTCTGGATGAATCTGCTCCTGGGATATTGTTTGAAAAGAACGGATACTCTTGGCATAAGATTTCAATTCCTCAAGCAGGAGGGCATGCGGCCACAAAACTGACTGCAGCTAAAGGTGCCTTAAAACTGATAACAGCAACCTTTAAGGCAAGGTCATTAATTAAAAGAGAAAATTTTGATTTTGTAATAGGTGTTCTGGGTGGTGGAGCTATTGTTGGCTCTTTAGGTGCAAAGCTTGCAAGAAAAAAGGCATTCTCCTTGATTTCAACACCTTTGGATTCAAAAGTATGTCCTAAATTAAACCAATGTTTTGCTTTTCCTGAAATTTACTATTTCAGACAGGAAAGTCTTCCCGCAAACATTGACAAATCATTTTACCCATTGGCTGACAATATTGGCCAGGGTGATGCAGACATCGCATTAAGTGAGCTTAAGAAATTCCCTAATTTCGATGAAAATAAAAAGACAATACTGTTTTCTTCAGGTTCATCAATCTTTAAGGGGATGGTTGATGCCGTTGATTTGGTTTCAAAATGCAGCGAAAAATACAATCTTGTTCTGGTAGGACTTCCTCTTGAAGATGAATATTTGGACAATTTAGACAAAGACAAGGTAATCTATGCAGGATACATCAATTGGATCAGTCATCTGTTTAAATATGCTGATTTGGCAGTGCTTACCGATGATGGTGTGTCTTTACAGGAAGCTATTGCATCTGAAATCCCGATTATTGCATTAACCAGAATAAAATGGGGAAGATATCAGAATATGGCTGGCGTTTATAAAGGAGCCATTATTGAATCTGAAGTCAGTGATGTTTGTAGAAGCATCGAAGAGGCATTTGACAATTATGACTCAATTAAAAAAAGTGTTTTAAATTACTCTGAAGAATGTCTAACTGCGGGTGATGTTTTAGCAGAAAAAATGCTTAAAAAAGTAAAATAGTGGTTAAATCATAACCACAGATTCTTTATTATTTTATATGTTGTGTCTGTTGACGGATGTATTTCCAAAAAGTTTCCATAATCATCCAAATCATAGTCCATTCTCATCAGATATGAGAGATATGCAACATCGCTTGTTGATGAGGGGGAGATGGAATTGATTCTATTTATCTTATTGTTGTTTTTATCAAAGTCAACTTCAGCATAACCTGTATCTCCGCTTAATATGTGCCAGAATGCTGACGGTCCGGCAATTGCGGGTATTGCAATCTGTGATTTTTCATCATCAGACAATTCCACTTTTTCATTTTTAACGAAACTTACCTCAGTGTTCAAACTCAATGTTTGAGGAATGCATTCATAGGTGACTTTATTTGAGTATCCTGCCATGTTTCTTGCAGCTGTGATGCCCTCCATACGTGCAACTGGAGTCAGCTGATAACCTCCGGTAACATCACCTGCAGCATATATATTTTCAACATTAGTTTTCATCATTTCATTAACTTTGATGCTTTTATCAGGATTCAGCTCAACAAGACCTTCTGCAATTTCACTGTTTGGAACTCTTCCGGTTGCAAAAAACGCAACACCGTCAAGCTCTTTATCTGAGTCAGTTAAAACCTTGTCCTTAAAGACTTCTTTAACGTTGGTGTTCTCGTAAATGTTAACGTCGGGAATGATTTTTTCCAAAACATATCTTTTGGTGTTTTGGCTTATCTCCTTTAAGAATGTGCTTCTTGCAAGGATATTTACCTCACTTCCAAGTGTGGAATATATATTGGCTATTTCTGCGGCGATTATTCCGCCACCAATAATGTTTAAGGATTCAGGAACATCATTAAGTTTTAAAATGTCCTTGTTGGTAAGTCCGTATTCGCTGCCTTTGACGTTGGGAATGAATGGCCTTGCACCGGTAGCTATTAAAAGATTGCCATATTCAAGGCTTTCGCCATTGACAGTAACGGTACCATCTTCAATGCTTGCTTCACCATAAATGATGTTGTTTCCAACACTTTCGTTTTCTATCTGGTTTAGTTCTCTAAGTTTCACTTGAGTTTCAGCTATTTTCTGTGTGATTTTTTCATAGGAAATGTCAAGCTGGCTTTTTATGAAACCGTATTCGTTAAATCTTCTGTTTGTATCGATGAATTTTGTAATGTCAGTTAATGCGCAAACAACCATACAGCCTTCGTTTAGACAAGTTCCGGCAATATGTTTTTTTTCAATTAAAGTAACGTCTTTTCCTAATTTTCCAAGCTCAAGTGAACCTAATCTTCCGGCAGGTCCTGATCCAATAACAATATTTTCCATTAAAACACCCGTTTAGATAATTTTATATAATACTAACTTTGAATATAATTAATATATTAAAATTTTGGAGATGAGATTTATGTGTATCGCGGCACCTGCTCAAATCGTTGAAATTAACAGAGAAGATAACTATTTATTCGCTGACTTTGGTGGAGCAAGACAACAAGCTAAAATGGACTTATTGCCTGATGTGGAAGTCGGTGATTACGTCCTTATTCACGCTGGTTATGCTATTGAAAAATTATCCGAAGAAGCTGCCCAAGAATCTTTAGAAGCTTGGGAAGAACTCTTGGATATTCTTGAAGAAGAAGATATTGAAATGGAAAAAGCAAGACAAGAACATCTTGATTCAATAAATTGAAACTCTTGTCACTCCTTTTATTTTTAAAAATTCATTAATTAAATCGCCCTGTACGGGTTTTTCAGTTATTATGGTTAAAAGTGGGCTTTCCTGAAGTTCTGTATCTTCAGCATATGCCTGTCTTATGCCTATTCCTTTTTTTGATATTAAATTTGTAGTGCTTGCAAGGATTCCTTCACTTTCGCTACCTACCTCTATTTCAATTACTCCCAAATCAAGGTTTTTTGCAATGTTTTTTAGAAGTGTTCCTGCAGGAATGATGTTGCTGAACAAGTTATATAATTCTTCATCTTCTCTTATGACTTCTACTGTTGATTTAATTGCTCTTCTGTCAACATCTGCTGCTGTAGCCAGTGCCTTATCGCTGATTTTTAAGTTTCCGCAGTAGATTTTCCCGTCATCGTTTATGGACAGTCCAAGTTCGATCATCTTTTCTGCAACTCTTATTCTTGCAGGGTACTTTTTGAATTTTTCATTTATTCTTTCCCACATTTTAATCATCATTCCAACTTTTTGTACATTTAAGTTATATTATGTTGAATTTAGTATATAATTGTTGTGATTTATGTGAAAAACTCAAAAAAAGACGCTAAAATTGTCAAATAATGTGAAAAATTCTTTAAAAATAGTTTGAAGTAGGCTAGATGGGATTCGAACCCATGACCTCCCGGTTATCAGCCGAGCGCGCTAACCAAGCTGTGCCACTAGCCTATGAATAAAAGTAGACAGTTAACTGTCAACACTTATACTTATATTAATTACTATATATAACTGTTTCGGTCAAGTGGTTGTTATTGATGATGTTGAAAATAATTTGGATGAATTGTTTGTGTGGGACTATGTGTAGAAAGAAAGCAATAAAACACATATCAAAGCTAACTTCATACAACTTGTCAGGTTGTCCATTAGAAAACTTTCGGATTGCTCCAACTGGACTTTCTTTCGACATCATAGCTTGTTAGCAAATTAACAGGTCAATGGCCAACAATGTGTAGTAACTTGCTAAGAGTATATAAGAGCTAGCAAGCACTAAATTCTCAATACACACTGTACAATTCCTCCAATTTAATCGGAGGTGCTTTTAGTATAATGCTCTTTCCATTTCATTAAAAACACCTTTGTCAATTTGTAAAATTATGTTAGTGTTTTAGATTTATCTATTTTTATTTTTAATTATATAAAACTTGTTTTTTTCATAAATAAATATTGATTTGGCCTAAAAATTATTTATATTCTGCAATATTGCTTTAATTAAGAAAATGGATGTGTAGAAACTTTTATATATTTTGACTTTCAAATAATTAATTAACATCAAAAGATGTTGGCACTATGTGCAAACCTTTGTTGATTTGTTTGAATGGGGACGTGTCAAAATTTGTTTTTCAAATTTGTCCTCTTTCAATTTAAATTTAATTTGCTTATTTTTACAAGAATTTCTATAAAAACAGTTTTTAAAAAAAGTTATTTTTTGGTGATAGTAATTTTTAAGAGATTGTGAAAGGTTTCACAACCTCTCGGTTGTGTAAATCTATTTATTAATCATTTCGTTAATGGAGTCAGCCATTGCGTGTCCTTCAACGATAATTTTTGCATTTTCAATACCTTCAACCTTTTCAGCTCTGACTTTAGCGTCAGCAGCGATACGAGTGATACTCATACAGCCAGGGTTGGTAGGTTTGAGAATAATTTCAGCTTGATCACCATCAACGGTGATGTTTTGTACAATGCCCATTTCTACAATACTGATTCCCATGTGTGGGTCGTTAATTACAGAAACAGCGTCTTTAATATCATTTACTAAATCTTCAGACATATGTAGTCTCCTTAAATTTTTGTTGTATTAATAGATTTAAACTAAGCTATTTATAAACATTGTTATTTTTTAAAATTAAATTATAATAGACTATTTTACACGATGTTTAATTTTAACACCAATGCCGTTGCCGCATTCTTCCATTTCGCGTCCTGTCATCACAGCCTTTCCAACACCCAAAACAGTGTCGTCTCGAACGACTACAACTTCATCGTTAGGCACAATATTATGGGAAGCCTCAACAATTCCCGGAGCAAATACTGTATTTGTTGCAAGCTCAAAGTCAACCTTAACAACATTGATGTTTAAATCCTTCAGGATTTCTCCGCCAGGAAGATTCAGTCTATATAATCCATAATCTTTATTGAGCAATGCCAATTGCTTGCCGTCAGATAAAATCCTTTTGTGATACATTCCTTTGGTTTTAACGTTATCCGGAATGAACTTGTCTCCAGTTTCACCGAACTGGAATTTTGCAATGGACCTTAACTCATGCAAAGTCTTTTCTCGTCTGTTGACTTTCTGATGGTTTTTAAGCTCCATTCTTAAATTGTAAAGTGAATCGGGTGAAGTTGGCCTTTCATCAACACAGACGTTGACAAAATCATCAACGTAAGCTTCACAGGACTCCAGATATCCTCCTGCAAGGTTTGCGACAATATTTTTGCCTTGGCAGTATTTGGCTATCAGCTTGCCTGTTTCTTCTATTTCATCGCCAGACCATGAACCTGTGGTACTCACATCGTATGACTGAATCGGAAATGTGTTTTCAAGTTCCCTTGGACAGATTCCAAAAGGGGAGGTTACAATAAGTTCCTGATAGGACCTTGTAAGTTTTCTAAATTTCTGATGGGATTTGGAATTTGAATAAGGCTTTTTCATACTGCATGGCAATAGTACGACCGTATCGCCTAAGGGTTCCATCATTTCCATTCTTTGTCTCCACCTGACTGCTTCAGGGCGGTACAGTGATTCTTCAGATGAGCATATAACTTTCATATTATTCCTCAAAAGCTTTAATTAGTTCTTTGTCAAGTTTTAAAAGTCTTTCAATATTGTCGTCGCTGTCTTCGATTTGGCGTTTCCATTTGGCAATCACAAAGTCAATGTCAACTTCCTTATCGCCGCTGACAAGATTGTCTGCATGTGCAACGATTTTTTCTTCAAGTGTCTGTGGCACATATGATTTTTCGGGAAGTCCAAGCTTTACAGCTTCACTTTCGGTAATTCCGGCACCGATATGTCTTTCTATAATGTTTAAAACATCACTTGAATAGCCATGTCTTTTTGCAATCTCAACGCCTGCAATCGCATGTGTTATTCCGTGGGTCTTGGATCTTCCAATATCATGCAGCAAAGCCCCTTTTCTAATAAGGTCTTCATCCACATTATCAAAATTAGCGGCTATTTTCATAGCTTTCTTATAAACTGCTTCACAATGGTTTATAACATTTTCAGGGGTATTTTCACGCCTAAGTAATTCAATTTCCATTTTCATCCTATTTCTTGTTTTTTGAGGTAAATGAATTGAAGTTACTTTCAACCATTTTTATGTCTTCTTTGATTTGGTCAATTATTTTTTCATTGTCCTGGAATGATAATTCTTCGCCGCATGCAGGACAGAGGAATTCGTAATCGGAAGCTTCATCAAAATCAAGTCTTACGTGGCCTTGTGGGCAGACGAAAAACATGTTGTTTTCTTCACGTTCAAGTTCATCATTAAGCATTTTCAAGTAGTTTTCAGAATCCTTGATGATGCGGTTGATGACTTCATCTTTTTCAAATTTCCAGGAATAGGTAAACCATTGGGTTTCAGGGTCTTTGCTTCTTTTGTAACTTGCCAATCCCATATCGTAAAGTTTGTAAAGTATTTTTCTGACAATATTTAATTTAATTCCGGTTTTCTCGGCGATTTGTTCATCAGTTTCAATTCCATCGTTCAATGCTTCAACAATAGGCAAATTGCTTTCATCTTCAACAACGTTGGTTAATAATGTCTTTACTAATGGATCGTTTATCATTTAATTTCCCCTAAAACTTTTAAAACCCAATTATCAATAGTAAAAAAGTTGAATAATTGATTTAATATTAATGTAAGTTTTGTTTTTTTTGTTATAAAAATATATCTATAATTATATTTTTCTGATGATGACTGCAGGGGTATGTGTAATCGAATCCAAATCTTCGATTGTCACTTCGTCAATTTCAGAACCTAAAACTTCCTTTACGCTGTGGATGGTTTTCATTTCTGTTGCAAGTGACTTCTGATAGTCTTCAGCAATGTTTGCCATTTTAAGTGCGCTTTCAACGTCCATTTTTTCGCTGCATCCAAGTGGTGTTGATCCCATGTTTTCAGACAGCTGTCCTTTTACATAACCAAAAAATCCATTATCAGCGTCAATTCCGTCGATGGCTATCGGAAGACCTGTAAAGTACTTTCCGTTTTTCATGTAGGTTGCATCGGTATCAATAATCATCACGCAGACATCCTTTCCTATTTGGGATTTGATTTCTTTTGAAACCTTTTCTGGGTTGTCCGGAAGAAGTGAAACGTATGTTCCTGGAGCATTGCTCAAATCGATTCCGGCTTCTGAAGCGGGCTTTAAGGCATGTTTCAAACCGTATAGTTCTAAAACTACTTGCTTGTGGGCTTCAGTTTCTTTTGGAAGTTTTCTAAGGTTTTTTATCGTCCTTTCTTTAATTCCTAAAAGAGGGCCCAGAACATATCCCCAGAGATATTTGCTCCAAACGACTGTAAGGAATTTTGCAGTTAGTGATGGTGTGTATTTGGCCTCGTCAATCAGTCTGTTTTGTGAAACTGAAATTGGAGTTTCAGCAATTACCAGATAATCTCCATCAACCATTAATTCGCGTGCTGGATTAATTATTGAGTTTAAATTGTCATTTGGTTTGATGTAACCGGTTTCGATTGGAATTACAATATAATCTCCATTTATTACATGTTTGATATTTTTCAAATCTTGGGATGTCATAAAAATCTTTTTAAAACAGTTTTATAATATTTATAAAATGATAAAGTTTTAAATAATTATCTATTTCGAGATGGTTAATGTGGCTAGAAAATTTATTACATATTTTGAAAAAGAAGGAAATGATTATACTGATGAATTAATTGATGTTGTCAAAGACAAATTGGAAGTTTCAGGTCATATCAAAAGGATTCTAATTGCTTCCGCTTCCGGAGAGTCCGCATTGAAATTGTATAGGGCTTTGGAGGATAAGGATATTGAAATAATTAATGTCACCCACCATATGGGCTTCAGCGGAGAAAATGAATCAGACATCTCCGAAGAGATGATTGAAGAGCTTGAAAAGGTTGGAATTAAAACTTTATTCGGTTTACATGCATTCAGTGGTGCTGCAAGAGGAGTTACCAACAAGTATGGTGGATATTCTCCTTTGGATGTTGTGGCAGACACCTTCAGAATGTTTTCTCATGGAATTAAAGTGGGGGCTGAAATATCAATTATGGCTGCCGATGCAGGATTAATTCCTGTCGGTGAAGAAATAATCGCTATAGGTGGAAGAGGCCATGGTGTTGACAGTGCAGTCATTCTAACTCCTGTAAATGCCAAAGATTTGTTCAAATTGAAATTCCATGAAATTCTTGCAATGCCAAGAGATTAATATTTTTGACATGAAAATTCTTATAACTTATAATTTTAGTTGCATTTAAATATGAGTTACAATAGAAATATTTAACAATTATTTTAATAGAAGAGTATGTGGGGTTAATTTGTGAAATTTATAGATGACGCAATCAAAGAATCTGAACAAAGAATGGAAGAGAAAGCTCCTGAAAAACTCTCTTCAGACATTGACGATGATCTTATAGAAATTATTAAAGGTGTAAAGACTAATATATTTGTTGTTGGTGCTGGTGGAGCAGGAAATAACACCATTTCAAGATTAAATGAAATGGGTATTGAAGGAGCAACAACAATCGCAGTAAATACTGATGCTCAAGATTTATTTTACAGCCAATCTGCTAAAAAAATCCTTTTAGGAAGACAAACCTCCAAAGGATTAGGTGCAGGTGGAGAACCATCTGTTGGTGAAGAATGTGCTGAAGAAAGCGAAGATGAAATCAGAGATGAATTAGAAGGTGCAGACATGGTATTTGTGACCTGCGGTCTCGGTGGAGGAACCGGTACTGGTTCAGCTCCAATCATTGCAAAGCTCGCTAAAAAATTAGGAGCACTAACAGTTGCTGTTGCTACCATGCCATTTTCAGCAGAAGGTATCAAAAGAAGAGAAAATGCAGATCAAGGTTTAGAAAAACTTCAGGAATCTGCTGATACAGTTATTATTATTCCTAACGATAAACTATTGGAAGTCGCTCCAAACTTACCATTAAACAAAGCGTTTATGGTATCTGACGAGATTTTAGGTAGAGCTGTTAAAGGAATTACAGAATTGATTACCAAAAAAGGTCTTGTAAGTCTAGACTTTGCTGATATCAGAAGTATCATGAGCGGTTCCGGAATGGCTATGATTGGTATGGGTGAATCTGAATCTGGTGACAGAGCATTAGAATCAGTTCATGAAGCATTAAGCAGCCCATTATTAGACATTGACATTTCCAATGCTACCGGTGCTTTGGTTAACATATCTGGTAGTTCTGATTTAACATTACATGAAGCTGAAAAAATCGTACAAGTTGTTGCAGATAAACTTGATCCTGAAGCTAACATTATTTGGGGTACTCAAATTGATGAAAGCCTTCAAAATGTTGTTAGGACAACTGTTGTTGTTTCCGGTATTAAAACCAATTACAACACTGATGCTGCTCCTGAAATCGAGTATGCAGAAGAAAAAACAGAATCTGAATCAACTGGCGATCAATTAGACGATTTCATTGATGGAATCTTCTAATTCTATCTTTTTATTTTTTTGGCTGAAGGCAAACATTTATTAATGTTTAAGATATAAACTTTATTATTACTATTATTTTATTATAATTTACAAATTTTTTATTGGGTTATTTAAATGAATGTGCAAGAAGACATTGATAAATTTATTAAAGACGGTAAAAGAGTATTGAAAGTATCCAGAAAACCAGATAGACAAGAATACTTTGAATTAGCTAAAATTTCAGCTTTAGGAGTTCTTGTTGTTGGAGCTATAGGTTTTGCTATAGTTTTAATCGGATCTTTAATTGGTTTATAGATTAAACCAACTTTCTTTTATTTTTTAATCCAGGGATTATAATAAAATTTTTTGTAATTTACTATTTTATTCAAAAATATATTTTTTTGAAAACTTTTATATACTATCATTTATAAAGATATAGATATTATAGAATTCTTGTTTTCAGACAAAATTTTTCTGGAAATTATGGCTTTTATAATATTTTTAACTTAATGTTTCAACTGCCACGATCTGTAGAGGTCGTGAATTGTGATAAATATCATAATTCACTAGTTGAATAGCCTATTATACGTTATCTGGAAATATATAGTTACCTGCGGATGTTTAAGCCTAGTCTGTAGCTCTAAGGTGGGTGATTAAACAGTTCTGAGATGGTAGGAACAGTGTTGCTCATATAAAACTCCAGAATAACACTGGCGAAGGCTAACTTACTCAGGAATAGGAGGTAAACTTATATTTTAGTTTACACACTAAACAAATGGCAATTCATCCTCGACCTAAAGATGTCGAGGTATCCTTGCCGAATTAAGATGATTTTATAAACAAGAAAAAATTTTAAATATAGGTGAATTTTTCATGGAAGATACTAATAGTTCCATATACGCTCTTAAGACCTCTGCGGGTCAAGAAAGAAATGTTGCCAGACTTCTAGCACGTAAGGCTAGAACCATTGATGGCATAGGCATTTCTTCAATTCTTGTTCCAGAATCTTTAAAAGGTTATATTTTGGTTGAATCCTCAACAAAAATAGATCTAAGAAACCCTGATTTAAAAGTACAACATTTAAGAGGGGTTGTTGAAGGTAGTGTCGGCATTACTTTCGATGAAGTAAAAAGATTCTTAAAACCAGAACCTATTATTTCCTCTATCCAAACAGGAAGTATTGTTGAGCTTATTTCTGGTCCATTCAAAGGAGAAAGAGCAAAAGTGGTTCGTATTGATGAATCACGTGAAGAAGTCGTTCTTGAGTTAATAGAAGCTGCAGTACCGATTCCG
>JAFUCN010000008.1 GCA_017459665.1 Methanobrevibacter sp.
AGGTTCAATTACTCAAATGCCTATCTTAGTTATGCCTCAAGACGATATTACTCACCCAATTCCTGATTTAACCGGTTATATTACCGAAGGACAAATCGTATTAAGTAGGGAAATCTCAAGGAAAGGTATTTACCCTCCTGTAGACGTACTTCCTTCACTTTCTCGTTTGATGAGTGGTGGTATCGGCGGAGACAAAACTAGGGATGACCACAGTGGTGTATCTGACCAACTCTATTCTGCATATGCAGAAGGTCGTGAACTAAGAGACTTAGTTGCGGTTGTAGGGGAAGAAGCACTTACTGAAAGGGATCAAAAATTCTTAGAGTTTGCTCAAGCATTTGAAGACCAATTCATTACCCAAAGTAAAGATGAAGATAGAACAATCTTCGAAACATTAGATCTTGGTTGGAATTTACTTAAAATCTTACCTAAAGCAGAACTCAAAAGGGTTAAAGAAGAATTTATTGAACAATACCTTCCAAAAGATGACTAATCTCATTACAGTAAATGTAGGTGATTAAATGGCACAAGATATTATAGATGGAATTAATCCAACTCGTATGGAATTATTGTCTCTTAAAAATAGGACAAAACTTGCTGTTAAAGGGCATGGTTTGCTTAAAGAGAAAAGGGACGCTTTAATTAAAGAGTTTTTTGATATCTTGGATCGTGTCAAAGGTATTCGTGAAAATGCAGAATTAAGTCTAAAAGAAGCTAATGATGCTTTACTTGAAGCTCAAATTGCCATGGGTGATTTGGCTGTTAGAAAAGCAGCATTATCTGTTAAAGAATCTATTGATGTTGAAATCACATCAAGAAGTGTTATGGGTGTATCAGTACCGGTAACCAATGTTAAAATGGAAGAAAGGTCTATTATCGACAGAGGTTATGGTTTTTCAGACACTACCATACAATTAGACGAAGCTGCAAAGAAATTCGAGGAATCTCTTAAGTATTTAATTGAACTTGGTGAAGTAGAGAAAACTATTTTCTTACTCGCTGAAGAAATTGAAGCTACTAAACGTAGAGTAAATGCTTTAGAGCACATTATGATTCCAAGATTCCAAAATACTGAAAAGTATATTGATATGAGACTCCAAGAAATGGAAAGAGAAAACTTCGTTAGATTGAAAATGATTAGATCAACTATTGAGAAAAATGAAAAAGCTGCTGCTGCAGCTGAAGAAGCTTCTAAATCAGAAGCTTAAATTTTTCTTAATATTTTTCATTTTCTTCTATTTTTATTTATTTTTTGATTTAAAAAGTTAAATAGAGTTTATTTTTAAAAATATGTTTTTTAATTAAGTTACTGTAAAAATATTTTTTACTAGAAATTATCAAAAACAGGTGTAAAAGTGAAAAGAAATCCAATTGACCAATTTATGAAGGATCCTGATAATAAAGCTAAATTATTTGTTTGGATTACATGGGCTATGGTCATTACTACTTTTATGATAACAATTGGAGTGATATTGTTTATTTTGTACCTCGTAGGTATTCTATAATTGATTTATTAACAATTTCGCTAGTTAATTCTACTTTTTTATACAATTTTTCAAAATCTTTATCTTTGTCTATTATTGTAAGCAATGGCTCTGATTTTTCGGTAATTGATCCGACATGGGGCAGGTCATAGATATTGTCTAAATTGATATTTTCATATTTGTTTCTTACCGGTGAGTAAATTATTTTTTTATAGGAATAATATTGTGGTTTTCCAACATCAATTATCTCACCTTGGCATGCCTTGATATGTGCTTCAAGCATATTGATTTTAAGTGATTTTTCCACACATTCGAATGTTCCCTGAATTCTCGGATTTATTTCGATTACATATAATCCGTTTTCGTTAAGGATATAATCAACACCATTTGAACCTATCAGATTAAATTTTTTTGATAATATTTCGGAGGTTTCATTCATTTTATAATTTATTTCATCAATATTTTCAACATCGCTCATGATTGATTTTTCACTTAATGGTACGATGTTTCCAACGTATACAAAACTGTTGTTGTTTTCAAAATCGTTTTCAGTTAGCAATCTTGAATTTATTATTGTTTTTGCATCACTTTTGCTTGCAAGTACTGATGAGCTCAAGTTGATTCCAGTTACATATTCTTGCATGATGTATTTGCTATCATTAAATTCTAAATTCAAATCATTATCTGCAAGTTGCACACCATACCCTCCACTTCCTTGAAGTGGTTTTAAAATAAATCGAGTGTTTGAATAAGATTTGATAATTTCATTAACTTCACCTATATCACTTACACAAAAAGTCATAGGGGTTAAAAATTCATTTTCAATTTCTTTAAAAAATTTGAATTTGTTTTCGATATTTCCAATTTCCGTATTTCCCAAAATCTTCTTTCGATCATTTTTTGAAAAGTCTGTTGGGGAAACACCTGAAACAGGTATGATATAGTCAACCTCCTCGATGTAGTCTGCTGAAACTTCCAGAAGGATTTCACTATTGAACTGATTTTCAAACTCTCCGCAACTTTCACCATAACTTTCCTTTAGAATGATTTTCTGGTTTTTGACAGCTGGTGTGTCCTGTGTTGAAAAATAGCTTGTGGAATATATTTCATAATCTAGTTTTAATGCACTGTTAAGCATACTTCTTGTATCAATTCCAATAAGTAACAGCTTTTTCATAAATTATCAATAAAAAAAGTTTTTATATAGTCCCGAGCGGAGTCGAACCGCCGTCTCCGGGTCCAAAGCCTAGAAGGATTACCACTACCCTACGGGACTATGACTGTTGTAGTGTATACAACATTTAATATATATTTATTATGTACTATTTAAACCTATCGGTTATTTGACAATTTTTGATAAAATAAGCATTTATCGTGCCACATACAATTAAAACAGATTTTAGACACGCTTTCCTTTGAATCAAAAATTTCATCAATTTTTTCAAATAATTCAATTGAATTATATCCTTTTGAGATGTCTAATTTTGTTAACACTTCATTGTCCATGCTGATGATTCTTTCATTTTGTGCTGTGTTTTCACACAGGTCATTCTTTAAGTTAGGACATGCCTTGCAAATGTCGTCGGGCGTGTTGGTAATTAAAACAGTGGTGTTTTTAAGTTTGCGCTTTGAGTTAATGTCACTCATGTTTTCAGTAAAGTCTTCATCATAGCCGTACCCCTGAAAACCTTTAAGACATAATAAGTGATGTCCTCTTAAAATAAGTTTCATTTAAATCAAAAATAAAAAAGAAAAGGTATTAAAACCTTTTTAGTCTTTTGGTAAAAATACTTTTGAAACAGATGCTGCACCTAATATTTTTACAATATCTCCTGCAATGAATGGAACAAGACCCATCATTAAAAGATTAACAATGCCGACTGTTGCTCCTTGAGTTAAGCTCATCCATAATGCAAGGCCGATAAGTCCTGGAATGTAGATTAATGCAAAGTTTGCAACTCCGATGACAAGAGCCATTCTTGTAAAGTTACGTGCTTTTGCATACTTATCAGTAATTGCACCAATAAAGTATGATGCAATGATAAATCCTATGAAGAATCCGCAGGTTGAACCTAAGAAGATTTCAAGTCCTCCGGTCATTCCTCCAAACCAAGGAATAAATGCAATACCTAAAACAACATATAATATTTGGCTTAAACATCCGTATTTTCTACCTAATAATAAACCAGAACATAATACTGCAAAGGTTTGTGCAGTTATAGGAACTGGAGTCCATGGGAGCGGAATAATGATTTGAGCCATTATACCAGTAAAACATGCCATTATAAGGGACATGAGTATCTTGGTTGCAGTACTAGCATCTTGAATTCTTTCAAAAATGTTTTTTCTTGTACTGTAGTAATTTTCCATATTAATATTCATTTTTTTTCCTCCAATTTCCAATTAGTTAATCTAATCTATTGTGATTATTTTAACGTTTTGTGGTTTTTTGACAATATTAACGGATTTGAAAGCTACTAATTTTTTAATGCCTTTTTGAGATGCCACATCGACTAATCTTTGAGAGATTACTCCGTCAAATATGACTGTATCTGCAGTGCCATCTATGTTTTTAATTTCTTCATAGATGTTTTCCACTTCAACTTCTTTGGTCATGTTCAATGCTTCATCTAAAATAGCTCCGCTTCCAGAGCCTTCAAATTCTTTTAACATGTCTTTCATTAAACTGACTTCGTCATCTTCAATTTCTGGTTCTTTAACAACAGGTTTTTCTTCACGGCGATTGTATTTTTGTTTTCTATTGTGTCTATCATTTCTGTCGTGACGTCTGTTGTTTTCTTTTTTATTGTTGTCATTTAGAATATTTGAAGTAGCTAAAAATTGCGCAGTTGGTACTTTGTCTCTAAGAGCAACTAAGACTTCATCTTTTTCCAAGTCTTCAACTTCTTTTCCTTTCGGTGCACGGGTAATGTAGTCAACGTCACCGATTTGCAGAAGTTCTTTTAAGATGAGTTCTCCGCCTCTGTCACCATCAACAAATGCGGTTGTGGTTCTTTTTTTACTTAGTTCTCCAATGGAGCGAGGCACACTTACTCCTTCAACCGCCACGGTATTTTTAATACCGTATTTTAATAAGTTTAAAACATCGCTACGTCCTTCCACCACGATGATTGCATCGGATGTGTGGATGCTAGGACCAGCAGGAAGACGGTCTTCACCGTATTCAGAGATTTCATGTACACGCATTGCTTCTCTTACTTCTTCAATCATTCTCATGCTGGTTGGACCAACGCTTTCAACCATGTTTTTGTAAATTTCTTTAGCACGGTTAACGACTTGTTCCCTTTTAACAGCTCTTACATCTTCAACTTTTGTGGTGTGAATTTCAGCTTCACAAGGACCTACACGATTAATAGTTTCAAGAGATGCTGCCAAAATGGCGGTTTCAACTCTGTCTAAACTGGAGGGAATTACGATTTCACCTTTAGCTCTTCCACTGTTGGAGTGGATGTTAACTTGGATTCTTCCGATTCTTCCGGTTCTTTGGAGTTCTCTTAAATCTAAATCATTACTAAGTAAGCCTTCAGTTTGTCCAAATACTGCACCAACAACATCAGGTTTTTCTACAATACCGTTAGCAGTAATTTGGGCATGAATTAAATATTTTGTTGTAGTTAATTCTTCACCTTTTCCCATATTTAAGCCTCCTAAGCTTATTAATCGGGATAATTTATGTGATCTAAAAATTTAATGATTTTTAGTAGATAAATTATACGATAAACATATTTATTCTTCAGTCTTAAGACCTTTTATACACTAAAAAAAGAGTTGATACATCTGGAGTGGGTTACTATTAAGGTTTTATTATATTTTCTAGTTTATTGCTTGATTTTTAATTTTAAACTTTATAACTTTATATTTTTCCTTAATACTAATTTTTCTCCTGTCTTTGAATTAATTATGAATTAATAATAATGAATAATGTAATAAACTCAAATTGAGCGTATAATAATTGTAAAGTATTTTTTTCTAATACTACATTAATTAATTTTGGTAAAACTAATATATAAAATCTGTTATATATTTTAATGGTGTAGTTCAATATATTATACAAGTGAGAAAAATATTGGTGAAGTCATGTCAATAAGTCCAAAAGATGTTTTAAATAAGAATAAAAACTTAAACAAACGTATTGATGTAGAAAAAATTAATCTTGAAGATGTCACTGTTGAAGATTTAAAATTCAACGGTAAAAATTATGAAAAACATATCAACTTAATTTCTTTACTTGAAAGCGTTTCAGCATGCCAGATTTCTGATGCTTATAATGGAATTTCAAAAAGGCCTGGAACCATTCAAAATATTAAGCCAATCAACAATCATAAAGTCTGGGGTAAAATATTCACTGCTGAAACTGACAGTGACGACTGGGGAACTTCCGCCCAGGCAATTGATGCTGCAGAAGAGGGGGACATACTGTTCTTTAAAGTCAGTGATGACAAAAAGGCTATATGGGGTGAACTGGCTTCAACATGTGCCCGTGACAATGGAATCAAAGCGACTGTTATTTATGGTGCAGCACGTGATTTGGATGCACTTTTATACATGGATTATCCAGTATTTGCAAGTAATTTCTGTCCAAATGCAGGATCTCCACTGGGGCTTGGCAGACTGAACGAGACTATTGACGTGGAAGGCACTCAAATAAATCCTGATGACTTTTTCTTTGGAGATGAAAGCGGTGTTGTTGTCATACCAAAAGAGTTATTCAATCAGACCATGATTGCAACTTTGGCGGTCAAGGTCAAAGAGGCAAAAATCATCGATATGATAGATGATGGCATGACTCTAGCAGAGATTGTCGGGCTAAAATGAAATAGAAAACCTTTTAAATATAAAGCAATATTTATATATAAATATATCGATAAGTTTATATATGATGACTCTCTAATTATATAAATGATACAGATTTGATTTTAAGTTTGATTTTATGAAATTTTTAGGAAACAGTTTGCATATTGCAAACTCAGGAAAACTGATAGCACGATCCGATAAGACACCTTCACCAGGTGCAATTGTTTTTGACAGCAATAAAAACAAAATAGGAAAGGTCGGCTATGTGTTTGGACCCACAAAAAAACCATACATTTCCATTCGCCTATTTAAATCAGCGAACAGGAAAAGCATTCAAAAAAATTGTGGAGAAAAACTGTTTGTATCAAAAGCAAAATCGAAAAAACCTAGAAAAAGGAGGATGAAAGCACGACACAAGAAATAAAAGAAACTCCAAGAAGAGGACAAGCCAGATCAAGGAGAACTGAAGAACAAAGAGAAGTGTATAATGCTGAAAGACGTACTGTATGTCCTGAATGTGGTTCTGAAGATTTGTTTGCTGATTATGAAAGAGCCGAAGTTATCTGTAATAACTGTAACTTAGTTATTGACGAAAACCTTGTAGATATGGGTCCTGAATGGAGAGCATTCGACCACGAACAAAGAGACAAACGTACAAGGGTAGGAGCTCCAATTACATACACTATTCACGATAAAGGTTTATCTACCATGATTGATTGGAGGAATAAAGACATCTACGGTCGTGATATTCCTGCAAGAAACAGAGCTCAATGGTACAGATTAAGAAAATGGCAAAGAAAAATTAGGATTTCCGGTGCAACCGAAAGAAACCTGGCATTTGCACTAAGTGAACTTGACCGTGACTCTTCAAGATTAGGTCTTCCAAGAAGTGTAAGGGAAGCAGCGTCCGTGGTTTACAGGAGTGCTGTAGATAACAAACTAATCAGAGGAAGAAGTATCGAAGGAGTAGTTGCAGCTTCTCTATATGCTGCATGCAGACGTTGTAATGTGCCACGTACTTTAGATGAAATTGCCGAAGTGTCCCGTGTAACCAAAAAAGAAGTGGGTCGTACTTACAGATTCTTAACCCGTGAGTTAAACATCAAATTGCCGCCAACTTCTCCAGTAGACTATGTTCCAAGATTCGCATCTGAACTAGGATTATCTGGTGAAGCACAATCCAAAGCTATTGAAATTATCGAAAAGGCAATGGAAAAAGGTTTGACTTCAGGTCGTGGACCTACTGGTGTGGCTGCAGCCGCATTATATATTGCATCCGTTTTACTCGGTGAGAGAAAAACACAAAGGGATGTTGCAGATATTGCAGGCGTAACTGAAGTTACAATACGTAACAGATACAAAGAATTAACTGAGCAATTAGAAATGGGTGTAACTTTATAATTGCTCTTAAATTTGATTAATGAAGGTTTAAACCTTATTAATCTTTCTTTTTTTAATTTGTCAACTTTTAATTACATTTTTATTTTTGTTTATATGGGGCCATTTGAGTAATTTTTAGAGCATCATTCTTTATTTTTCATTTTTCATGTTATACTTTTATATAAGTTTAATTAATTAATGAATTTTTATTAATATTTAAATATCATTAATTATATATTGTTATATGACTCATAAAAATAGAGTTTTTTTTAAATAATTTAAAAGGTGTATAATATGAATATAAGTGAAATTATAAGTGATGCTTTAGTATACCCATTTAACAATATTAAAGCATTAGTAATATATATAATTTTAGGAATCATTGCAGGAATTGTTGCTGGAGGCACTGTTGTTGCAATGGCTGCAGGTATAGCAGCTAATAATACATTGGCTGCAGCAGGATCTGGAATAATCGGACTCATAATTGCTTTAATTATTTCATTTGTAATTTCCGGTTATGGATTAGACGTAATAAAATATGGTATAAACAGAGATGCTGGTTCTCCTGGACTTGACTTTATGAGACAATTTGTAAACGGTGTAAAATTATTAGTTGTAAACATTGTTTACTTTATCGTTCCAATTATAATCGGCGCTATTTTAGCTGTTATTTTCCAACACTGGTTATCAGGTATAATAACTGCAATTTTATTCATAATCTTTGCATTGGCAGCTATTATGGGTCAATGCAGATTGGCTAAAACCGAAGATTTAGGAAACGCTTTAGCAATCGGTGAAGCAATTGGAGATATCTCAAGAGTTGGAATCTTAAAACTTATTGTATTCATTATCGTAGTTTTCATCATAGCATTTATTATAACATTCATTGTAATGGCTATTACTAACTGGAACGCTACTGTTGGCGGAATATTGATGGGTATTTTAAGTGTTTACCTAACATTCTTTGTTGCAAGAGCAACCGGTTTATTATACTCTAATGTATAAATAAACCATCTTTTTTTCTTTTTTTAGTCATATGGCTGTGAATTTTTCTTTATCATATGTTTTGATTCTTTTTTAATTTCACACTCAGCATTATTTCTTATAATGATTTGTTGTGTTTTGTGGCGGCCACTTTTAGGAATTGGTATGGGATTGCTAATTTTTCTAGCTTCGTACTGGATTCTTTCACCTTTAATTTTGTCTCCTTTTTTAACATAAGTTCCCATAACATCATCTTTAATATTCTACATTTAGGAAAATTCCTTTTTCTTCCAATTCAGTGATAATGTCATCAACATCAAATAACTCTAACTGTAAATCGTATACAATATCTGAAATATTGGGATTTTTATGGATTTTGCAGTAGTCTATAATCTCTTTTTCTTGTTGTTGTTTTGGTATTTTCCTAAAACCAACTTCTCTTTGAATTATTCCATGGTTATAGTTATTAAAGTATGCAGTTCGTGCAATTAAATTAATTGCACTTGTGTTGCTCATTTTATCGAATTTTTTATTGTCCAGTTCCGGAAATAACACTATGGTGTTTTCAAAATCGCTTATGATAGGTTCTATTTCAGCATAGATTTCATTGAAGTGGTCTAGCATGCCATTAAAAAACATTTCTTCATCCACATGAACGTTTAACAATAATTTTGTTTCAGTTGTCCAACCTAGATTATCACATAACTCAAGTGAAAATTTGGTATTTGGAAAGTGTTTATCTAAAAGAGGATCTATTGCTTCAAGTATTGTTAATGTATTGTCATTGCTTTTAATAAACTGGTTAATTTGTTTTTCATTTGAATTTAATGTAAATTTTTTAGTTATATTGTATTTCAAAAGAATCCCTCCATTGTCTAATTTTGAAAAATTGCTGCCACATTACAATATTGTTTCGATATTGTAATTAAACAAGTTTATTTCACTGTAATAAGTTATTGTATTTTTTATTGTTTAAATACTTATTGTTATTATACTTTAAAGTCAATTTTTACTTTAATAAGTAGAGAATGTTGAAAATAAGGTATTATACTTCTTCTTTTGTCTCATGACGATAATAGATTTTTAAGAATATTTCTCAATTCTGTAAATCAATTCACGCACAATTCCATCATTGTTTGTCTTTTTAACTTTATCAAGTCTTTTTTGATATTTTGGAAGTCTTTTCAAGAAATTGGCAACTCTTTGAGCACTCATAACTTCATGGTATTCTCCGTAACCTAATTTTTGCACGTAAAATCCGTTTAAGGTTTGCTCAAAGTTTCCGATTGCTGGAACGGAATAAATAGGTTTTTTAAGGTGAATAGCTTCTGAGATAAATGTAAATCCTCCGTTGCAGATTACAGCTTTTGATGATGCCAAATCATCATAAAATTCATCTTCATTAAACTCTTTGTAGGTCAAATTCTCATCTATTTCATTTTTATTAAAGCCATAAACTATGAATTTTTCATCCTTCAATGATTTGAGCCTGTTAACGAGTTTTCCACTTTCACGGCTTGTTTGATAAACAATAATGTGGTCTCCTTTTTTAGGAGTTAATTTCAATATGTCCTCACGGATTATCGGAGGATAGATTACAGCATTCTTTTTTGCTCTTACTCTTGGATAGAAAAAGCTTGTTAGAATGTGTATCTTTGGATTTACAACATAAGTCTTAATGACTCCTTTGGCTTTAAGCATTTCAACGTAATGGTCTTTCGGATAGTCAATTTTGGTTTGTGTAATCATGTGGATGTTGTCTAAGCTAATTAGAGGAATGTTCCTAAGCTTTGACAGCATTGTTGCATATATCTCAAAATCAGTAACTATAACGTCGGGATGGAGCTGTCTTGCTTTTTTATACAGGTTTTCATATCCCACTTTTATATTGGTAGGATTTCTTTTTAAAGCATCAGAAAGAGTCTTTAGGTTGTTTACTTTATTGTTTATGTAAACAGTATTGAATCCGCCGATTTCATAAACATTATCGAATTTTGAGTTCAGATATTCGTATGCTCTGTCACTTGAAAAGATATATATGTCATATTTGTCTTTGATTCTATCTACAATCACGCCTGTTCTTATGGCATGACCCATTCCTTCTCCACAGACACAATAAAAGACTACCTTTTTGGATCTTTGGCGATGCATGGATTTTATCTGTGCCTGTGTTGCGTTGATTTTTCCAATAGTTTCATCATAGTTTTCCTTAATCTCATTGAGCTGTGCGGTTCTTTTTTCAAGATTTTCAAATCTTGTGGTGGTTAATCTTTCTTTTCCATGGCCAAAATTATAATTGAGCTCACTTGCATCGGTTCTTTTACCTAAAAAGTCGTTTACAGTACTTTTCCCGTACTGTCTGATTAATGTTTCAATACCTTCCTCTTCAAGCCTTCTTGTTGAAACGCCAATTTTAGCATTTCTAAGCACTCTGAAAGGTTCTTTTTTTGCCAATCTTTCGATATAGTCGGTATCTTCACCGAAGGTCAGTGATTCGTCAAATCCTCCACATTCTTCGTGGAGTTCTCTTTTGGCGATTATTCCATAACATCCTGCGCCATGAGGCTTTATTTTTTCAACACTAATCATAAATTGGTTTGCAAAATCATGAAACAGTTTATCTTCAATCTTATTTGACATAGGAAGCATTTGTGTGATGGCGATTCCTAAATGTTCGTTTTGAAATTCATATAAAACATTTCTTAAATATTCATCTGTAAGTTCCAAATCGGAATCTAAAAACATTAAATATTCGCCTTTGGCAACTTTAGCACCATTGTTTCTACCTACTGCCGGAAGACCACCATCAACCACGATACATCCATAATCTTTAGCAATATCTCTTGTTTTATCAGTTGAGTTGGCATCAGCTACAATAATTTCATAGTCGTCGAAATCCTGCTTTTTGATGCTTTTCAATAAAACCGGAAGATATTCCTCTTCGTTGTAAGTAGGTATGATAATGCTAAAAATCATATGTTTAAGTTTATTTTTAAAATTTATAAGTTTTTGTAAAAAAAAGAAAAAGTGGTTAAAACTGAAGTTTTAACCTTATTGTGCCATTTGATATGCATCATAAGCAGCATATAATGCGTATATTAGGTCTATAATCCAAACAATCCAATGTTGGAAAACGAATGATGCAATAGCCCAAATTACAATAGCAATTACGAAAAATATTATACCTTTTTTAATGTCACCAGCATAAGCTTGACCTAACCCTGGAATTAAAAAGGACAATATTGCAGCAAGTATTGCGTTTGCCATATCAACTACCTCCATTTAACTAATTAATACTACTTTTAATTAAAGTTATTAATAAACTATTTGTTTAAATTCGTTTATTTTTTGTATTATTGTTATAAATTCATTACATTTTAAGTATTTACATTTCCTTTTTTTGATAGCATCATCATGGCAATCATGCTTAGTATAAATCCGAAAAACATTAAAATTGTTGGAATTTCGAAATATATTAAAAATCCAAAAATCAAAGCGGCAAAAGGTTCAGCCCCTGATAAAAATATGGAGGATACTCCGGAGTCCATATAGTTCAAACTCAATGTTGAAAGGATATAAGGCAAGGCAAATGAAAATGTTGAGTGTAAAATTAAAAATATTATTGTTAATGTGGGGTTTATTGAAACAAAATCTGTTATTTGGTTGAAATTAGTAAATGGAATAAGGGCGATTGAAATGAATATGATTGAATAAAATAATATTGTGTAAGTGTGGTTTTCATTTTCAATGGATTTTTTAGAAGCCATCAAATAGACTGCCCAGAATAATCCTGCACCGATGCCTGAAAGTATTCCAAACAAAGGGGCATGGGATAGGCCATCTTCAAGGATTCCTGTCATCAGAATGCATCCGAAAATTGCCAAAATCATACATATGATTTTTTGGGAGGTGATTTTTTCTCCAAATAGGATGTAAGCAAATACCAACACATAAATTGGTGCAAGGGACAGAAGCACTGCTGCAAGAGATAGTGAAACGCTATTCATGGAGGTGTTGTAGCACAAATTAAGCCCGACGATGCAGATTGCACAGACTAAAAACAGGGGAATGTTTTTTAAGTCTATTTTAATTAAACTCTTATCAGTTAGCAAAATAGCTATTAAAATGGGAATTATAGCTATTGAAAACCTTAAAAACAGAAGAGTTGTTGAATCAATTCCGTTTTGTGTCAGTGTTCGAACGAATATGCCACTAGATCCAAACATTATTCCTGCAAGGATTGGTAATATTAAATAGATTTTTTTCATAATATCCTTAAGTATGAGTAAATGTTCCAGCTGACAGTATAATACTCGCATGAATTATTCAGGGGAACTTTCAGGTCATTTAGAAGTTCCATTTCATTGTAAGCAGGGTCAATCTTATATGTGGTCTTGTTTAGATTATTATTTTGATCATAATCAACTGCTTCTACACTAATATTTCCCAAATCAATATCTTCACTTGGATTTACAACATCAACAGTATAATAGTCAGGTTCTGCACCTGCAAATGCTATTGTAAATCTTAGAAATATTATAAAACCTACAACAAAATAAACTAAAAAACGATTAAACAAGTATCTGACTGTTTTAAAATTACGGTTGTATGGGGGTTGGATTTTTTCGTTTTCTTCAAGTAGTTTTTCATCCTTAAGCACTTTTCCAATGACATAATTTAAGTAATAGCCGTTTCTATAAATTAGATATAATCCCATTATTCCGACAATTGCCGGTGTTGAAAATAGTCCTCCGTCTATTGCTCCTATAATCAGACAGCTTGAAAAGAATGCAAGCAAGAAGTTTGTAAACCATGGACGTTTCTGTGAAGCTAAAACTATTGCTGCAAATAGAATCGGAATCAATAAGATTGCAAGAAAAGCAAAACTTGGAACATAGGAATATAGACCAACTCCTGTATTGATGTTGCTTTGGATAAATGGTCCGATAATCTGAGTTAGGACTTCGCCTAAAATTGACTTTAACAGGTGGGTATGCAGAATGCTTGTGGTGCTCATTGTGCTGGTCATGGATGCAAAAATGGTGTTGAGCTTTATGCCCATCTTAAGTCTGAACACAATTTCCAAAACAATTCCTAAAATTAATAAAACTGAACCTGTAATTATTGACACTTTCAAATACTTTGTTGTATCAATGTCTTTTTTAATTGTTTGGGACAGTATCATAAATAATCCTAGAAGGCCAAAAAATATTATGTCCTTTCCTTTAGATGATCCCATTAAAAAAATGTAGGTTATTGGTCTTATAATTGGATTTAGTATGTCAGTTGCAAAAATTACTCCTGCAAGCAATATGAAAATAAATCCAACTAAGATAGTTTTATTAAGCTTCATTAACAATAATTTAAGTATTAATAGTTTAAATAAATGATGATTATGTTTCCAATAGAATATTTCATAGGCTTAATGCTGATTGGTATTTGCGCAGGTTTTGCATCTGGTCTTTTAGGTGTGGGTGGAGGATTTCTAATTGTTCCTCTACAATATTTCCTTTTAAAATATGTTGGGGTGAATCCTGATTTGGCAATGCTTATTTCAATCGGTACAAGTCTAGCAATCATTATTCCAACCGCTTTAAGCGGTGCTTATAGGCATACTCGTGAAATGGAAGACATTGTAAAACCGGGCTTGCAATTGGGAATTTTTGGAATAGTTGGTGGTGCAATTGGAGGTTTTGTTGCCTCAAGCCTATCATCACAGATATTGGAAATAATATTCGGATGTCTTTTATTGTTTGTTGCTATTAAAAATATTGTGGATTTAAATAAGGAAAGAGAAGAAGCAAAGATTCCTTTCAATATTGTATCATCAGCAATCATTGGAATTCTAGTAGGATTCGCCTCAGGTCTTTTAGGCATTGGTGGAGGAGTATTTTTAATAGTTATCCTGACTGCTCTTTTAGGTTTTTCATTAATAGAAGCTATCGGAACCTCTTCGGTGTTTATCTGTCTGACTGCGATTGGAGGATTTTTATCCTATGTCGTTTCAGGTTGGGGTGTTTCAACATTTCCATATTCAATAGGTTATGTCAGCATTATTAATTTTGCTTTAATTGCCTGTTTTTCAGTACCGTTTGCATCAATAGGTGCAAAAATGGCTCATAAGGTTCCTCAAAAGAAATTAAAGATTATATTTTCAATTGTTGTATTCTACATTGCATTGAAAATGTTGGGTGTTCTACCTTAACTTTATATATGATTCAAATCATAATAATATTTAGGTATAACTAAATTTTTAAAAGGTGAAAAATATGAGCAACATGGCTGAAGCAAGAAGAAAGATGCATGAAAGAGAAGAAAAACGTAAAGCAGAAAGCAAATCAAAAACTAAAAAAGTTAAAAACTTCTTTTTTGGATGTTGTAAAAACAAATAGTTTACGATCATCTATTTTTTAATTATTGCACGTTCTGCGGACTGACCAAAGAAATGATAACCTGAACCGGCTTCTGATATAACATCAAGTAATTCGTCTGCTTTTGTAACAACAATTCCACCAGTCATGGTCACGCCATGCTTGAAAAACACTTCTGGAAGCATGCTTGCAGTAGGTCCGGTAACTATAATTTCAGCTCCAGGCTTTGCCATCTCAAGCAGACCTGACAATGTTCCATTCAATATTGTAACGCCGGTAATGACAAGCAAATCTGCATCAGGAACATATTTATAGGCATCTTCTGAAGGTGCATAAAATTTCATTTCCCTATCTTTTAAGGTTCTTGGATCCTGTTCTAAGATTGTGAAATCGTTTCCGTTAGCTATTAATTTTTTAAGCATTGGAATAAGTGCACCTACAACAACAGTCTTTTCATATTTGGTCACATCAATTTCATCAAATGCATCTATTCCCATTTCAGGTTCATATTCACTTTCTTTGTTTTCCCAAATGAGATTGCTTAGCGCATTAAGTGCTGCAATGCCCAATGTTCTTCGAAGCACATTATCGCAGAAAATATCATCAAGATACTGTTTGACCGGAACTCCTGAAAGCTTTCCGGAAAGGGGCATTACCATCGCTGAACTAGGGCAGCACACCGCTTCGGGCATTTCTTTAACTGGTGTAAAGCATAATCCTCCATGACCTGTTGAAATTTTCACGCCTGAGAAAAACAATCCAAATACTGCTCTTTCAACAGTAATGTCATCGATTTCAGCTCCTAATTTTTCTAAAATCAAGTTAACAGTATCTTTTAATATGTCATCCATGATATCACTAATTTTATATTCCTGTTTTGAGTTATTAATTATATCGAATTATGAAAATTAAAAATATTATTTCTTATGTAATTGGGTTATTTGTAAATTGTGGTCATTGCTTTTGGAATATTTACTCTACCTTCCTCCAAATCTGATTCCTCTTGCCGGTGAAGGAGCAATGCAGGCCGTTTCAATTGTCTTTGAAAAACCGTTTGCAAAGGTTAAAGTGGGTTTTGATGTGTGTATGGTTGTGATTTCTGCTGTTACATGTTTGATATTTGTTCATTCATTTGGTAGTGTCGGTTTGGGAACAATTATATCTGCGGTATTGGTTGGAACAACACTAAACTATATTGTTAAGATATATACAAAAATAACCGGAAAAACAGTTGATTTAAAAAATGAAGGTTAATCTTTAATCAGAACACCCATTCCAATGGCTGAAATACGAATGCTGTCTCCACCGAATCCGATTAATGCATAGTTTATTGACAAGTCTAAAATGCCGTTTCCACCATTTCTTTTAATTTTTTCGGATAGCTTTATCAGGCATTCATCCTTTCCATTTTTAATGTTTACAAGCTTTTCCTGTTCAATCTTTTCAGGATTCAGTTTAATCAAGTCACTGCCTTTTTCCAGGATTACTTCGCTGTTGAAAATGCCTATTATGTCATGTTCTTTATCTTTCATGTCTGTGCTTGTAATGAAGTAGAAATCTAGGTTGTTTATCTTCTGATTGCTTTTTTCCTCATCAAAAAATGGGACTGCTTCAGTTTCTACTTCGACATTTTCCCCTTCCCATGTGAATAATCTCTGGTTTCTGATAGCGTACTTGACCTTTTTACCAGTAATTTTGAATGTATTGATAAGTGTGGAGATTATGCCTCCAATTACAACCAGAAGAATATAATTTACGGCTGTTGGAAAAGCAGCTTGCAGAATAACGATTATTGATCCTGCAGTAATAAAATTCCATCCTAATGTAGGATTTTTCAAAATAAAGCTGTAAAATGTTGTATCAATAAAAAGAATAAAAGCACTTATTGCACCTAGATTTTCACCAATGATGCGGTTTGCAAGTATTGTTTCAACATAACCTGCAGCTAATGGTGCAAATATCAAGCCCAGATTCCATCCAAAAATAGCTAAATTGAGATATAAAAAGATTCCATAAACAAAAAGCCCTACAGCAGTACCTACGCCGATACATAGTAGTGCTCTTCGCATATGGGTGAAATCTATCTCTTTACCTTTAATTTTCATTTTACTCAAATTTTACTGCAGTACCGTAGGCTGTAACAAGTATGGTGTTTCCCATGGTACCGCCAAGATTGTCATAAGAAACCTTAAGTCCAATAATTGCATTTGCACCTAATTGCTTGGCTTTTTCGTTCATACTTTCAAAAGCGATATCACGGGCTTTTTTAATTTCCTCTTCATATCTTGATGTTCTTCCACCTACAACATCACGAACACCAGAAAATAAGTCCTTATAAATATTAGCTCCGATTAGAGACTCTCCAGTAACTAATCCTTTGTATTCAATAATTTCTTTATTTTCAAGAGTATTTGAGGAGGTTAGAATCATTGTATCACTATTTCATGAATGTCATTATAGCCCATATGATTAAAAAGATTGCTATAACTACGTATAAAATTATTTGTGATCTTCTTCTTTGTTTTAATCTAGCATCCCAGACTTTTTGACAATCTGGTGAGCATACAAGTTCATTTAATGGAATTGGGGTTCCGCAAATTGGGCAATGTTTGTGTGGTTCTACTGCCATTTTATCATCTCCTATATTTTAAAAAATTCTTTAGTATTCTTATTAACTTGATTTGCAAGTTCTTCTGAGTCAATACCCATGCAAAGCGCAATTGTCTCGAGGATATGAGGTAAATATTTTGGTTCGTTTCTATTTTTCTTAGGTTTTTTATCAAAGTTCTTTGGTATTAGGAATGGTGCATCGGTTTCAATCATTAATTTTTCAGGTGGAATAACACTTACTGCTTCCTGCAAGTCTCTTCCTCTATTCATATCACAAATCCATCCTGTAACTCCAATATAACAACCTAAATCAATATAATTTTTTGCTTCCTGTTTTGTGCCTGTAAAGCAATGTACAACGGATTTTTCGATTATATTGTCATGTTTTTCCAATATTTTATACAAATCTTTGTGTGCTTCTCTTTCATGTAAAAACAATGGCATGTCTAGTCTTTCTGCAAGTTCGACTTGGGCTTCAAACCATTTTCTCTGCAAATCCTGCGGTGAAAAATTTCTGTTATAATCAAGACCGCATTCTCCAATAGCCACAACACTATCATTTTTGGCTATTTTTTCTAATTCATTGATTGTATGGCCGTTGCAGGTTTTAGCATCATGAGGATGTACTCCTGATGTTGAAAATAGGGTTCCAGGATATTTGGATGCATATTCTGCAGCAATATGGCTTGAATGCACATTGGTTCCAGTAATGATAAACTGATTTACTCCAACATTCTTTGCTTCTTCGATAATTTCCTCACGGTCTTTTCTAAATGAGGAATGCATTAAGTTTAAGCCAATATCAATGAGACCTTCCACATTCTCACCTATTCATTTATAACTCGAGTACCTACTTTCTCACCGTTGACAGCTTTGATTAGGTTTTCAGGCTCAAAACCGTTTGTGATCACGGTTTCCAGGTTTGACCTTTTAATCATCTGAACAGCGGTAGTGTCAAAGAATTCATAAGTTCCTGCCTTAACGTCTTTACCGCTTAAAAATTCAAGCAAATCGGTTGCAGTGATTTCAGGAACAAGTTCAGCGTCATCAAATTTATTTGGATCTTTGGTATACATTCCGTCAACAGATGTTAAGTTGATGAGTTTGTCGGCATTGATATATTCTGCTAAAATTGCAGATACTGCATCAGTACTGTGTGCAGGTTCAGTTCCACCCATAACAATGATTTTTCCGGTTGCTGAGAATTCCAAAGCTTCCTGGAAGTTATGAGGGACTCTTTGATATGCTGCATCTCCAAGCGCAGATAACATTAATTTAGCATTAATTCTTGTAACTTCAATTCCAATATCGTCACATTGTGCTTCTCCAGCCCCCAAATCACGAACTACTCCAATATAGTCTCTTGCAGGTTTTCCACCTCCAACAACAACAAATAATTCGTGTTCAGCGGATAAATCTTTTAAAATTGCACTGTACTCTTGGAATTTCTTACAATCATATTCTTTAAGTAATATTGATCCTCCAATTGCAACAACGATTTTCATATATTCACCTTATATATAATGTTTCTTTTAGATATTATTTAAGTTTTAATAAGATGAAAGCTAATCTATTTTCAATGAGTTTAGAAGAACAAATATATTTGAGGAAATCTTGCCGTAAGTATGTGGATGATGAACTTGATATGGATTCGATTCGTGAATTCATTTCAACTGTCAGTCCTTTAAATGATGAAATAAACTATTATTGCGAAATCTTATCAAGAGATGAGGTTAAATTACAGACCGGATGGTCTGCACCTTATTATCTCGCATTATATTCTGAGAAAAAAGACAACTATCTGGAAAATGTAGGTTTCATATTCCAGCAGGTTTCCCTTTTCATGCAAAGTGTTGGAATAGGCAATTGTTGGGTTGGAATGGGTTCTGTTAAAGAAAAAAATCAGGATTTTGTAATTTTAATCGCTTTTGGAAAATCCAATCAGATGACAAGGGACCTTTCAGATTTCAGGCGTAAAAGTTTGGATGAAATTTCAGATAAGGGGGATGATAGATTAACTCCCGCTCGTTTAGCACCATCAGCCATCAACTCACAGCCATGGTATTTCAAGCATACTGAAGATGGATTTGATGTCTATCAGGTAAAACAGAATATACTGAAAAGGCAAATTCTTAAAAAACTAAATAGAATTGACATGGGTATTGCTTTAGCTCATATGTATGTGGCTAATGAAAAAACATTTGAATTCTATCAAAAAAGAGATTTCGAAAAAATAAAAGGTTATACCTATACCGGAAGTATAAAAATTTAAAAAAAGAAAAATTAGAGGATTATGCATCCTCTTCTGTTAATCCTTTGTATAATAATCCTGCAATGATTGCACCGACGATTGGGGCTAAGATGAATACCCAAACCTGTTCAAGTGCCTGACCACCAAGGAATAATGCAGGTGCTAAACTACGTGCAGGGTTTACGGAGGTACCAGTTAATGGTATTCCCATAATATGTACGAAGGCAAGAGTTAAACCAATAACGATACCTGCTACAGCACCATTTTCTGCTTTTTTGGTAACGCCGAGTACTGTGAATACAAATACAAAGGTTAAGATAATTTCAACAACGATTGCTCCAATCACATCTATTCCGACGCTGGATGCAGTGCCGAATCCGTTTTGTCCAAGTCCGGTTGCGAGATATCCTCCAAGACTTGGTGCAGAGTTAATGATTACTGCTAAAAGAGCAATACCAATGATAGCACCAATACATTGGAAAACAATATAAAGTACTAAATCTTTTGCATCTAATCTTCCATCAATCCACATACCTATTGAAACAGCAGGGTTGATGTGACATCCAGAGATGTCTCCAATAACGTAAGCCATAGCCACAATAGATAAACCGAATGCTAATGCGATTCCCACGGTTCCTAATATGGAACCAGCTATGGCTGCACTTCCACAACCAAATAGAACAAGAATCATTGTTCCAATTAATTCTGCGATATATCTTCTCATAAATTTTCCCTCATTATCATATTAATTTATATCCTATTAAAATCTCCTTATTCTTTTCAGGAACAGATATACAATAAACAATACAAAGAATATTAAGATAAATGGGAATACATGTAATAATATTGAATCGTTAACTTTATCGAAGTGATATTCACTTTCAAAGCCCATATGCCTTGCATCAGTATGGTTCTGTGTTATTTTCGCAAAGTTGTATAACAAGTCGTAATAACCGATATGTGCTCCTTCGTATTCAATTGAATCAGGTGCTTTTCCATTTTCATCCATATAATTTTTGACTATTCCTGCCATGTGCATATAGTCGTAAATGGAATATGAGTCTCTTACTAAAAAGGAAATTCCCATTGGGTTGTCAGGTTCACTGTATTCTTTTGGAATATCAATACCGTCTCCATTAAGGTAAGCACTGGTTTGATAAAGTAATTGTGGAGCAGAATATGATCCGTATGGGCCTTTCATTTCTTTATCATCACTATTTACAAGCATTTTACTTGCATTCGCCATTCCTCTTGGAGATAATTTGTTTGTTACAACTAAAGAATCACTTAAGACTTTTGTATCATTGCCATGGCCATTGACGATTTCAACAATTTCTTCTGCAAGTTTCCTGTTCATCTCTTCATCGTATCTGTCCAAATATCCGTCATGTGCATTGTCCGGGAATTCTTTTACTGGCTGCAAGTAGTAAATGCCGGCATTTTTAAGGAATGTTCCCGGATCACGTATTCCTGCAAGAGATTCGTTGGAGTAATTATCGTCCCATGCTCTTCTCAGGTAATTTGTATTGTTGTCTAAATCGTAATCTCCTGTATTGATAAGAACAATCTGTTTATCTGAATATACTGTTGCCTTTGCAAGCTGCAAATAGTTTCCAGCATCTGCAGCGGCCAGATTAATACACACGTCACTTGTAACGTTTATCGCCCGCCAACCTTCTCCAGGCCCAGGGGCCTGATTGTCAATAATTACTTGAAGTTCTCCACCACTTATCTCTTCTATATAATTTTTAAGAGAATTTAACATTTCTATATCGGTATCGTGGTCAATAATATTGTCGGATGTTATAAATACTGTTTTTGTTGCAGATACATCTTGTATAACTGGAACAAGTATCAATAAGACCATTATAAGTATTGCAATTTGTTTTTTCATAACTCTTACCTTATCTGTTAATTATATTTTAATATATGATTTATACATAAAATATTTTTTTGATGTATGTTTATTAAATTTCCTTTTAAATGTTAGATTTAGGGATAATGTTAAATTGCTGTCCTTTAAAAAGTAAAATATAAATATAAATCTCGACAATAGATTTTTTGAGGATTTAAAGAGGTTATCTTTTATTTTCAGGTAAATTTTGTATTGATTTAATTAAGTTTAATTTAGTGTGTTGAATTGAAATAATCTCGTAAATCATGGCAGGATATTTGCATATAAATTATCTTGTGTTAGATTTTAAATCAATTAATGTCTATTGATTTATATTTTATTTTAAAATTTGATAATTGAAGATTCTTCTTTTTAAGTCTAAGCTTGGAATAAAAAGTTTAATTGCTGGTTAATAGCTTTTGTTAATTAATAGTGGTTAGCATAGTCCTCAAGGAGATATATTATGTTAAAAAAGATAGCTATTAGCAAACAACTCCTGATCTCATTAATCTTCATTACATTGATGTTTACAGCAATCGGTGTGAACATGGAAGACTCATATGCATATGATCTTAATGAAGATAATGCTGATTTAGGATTAGAATTAGATGATGGAGATAAACTAGAAAATTCTCAAGAAAATGAAGTGTTGAGCGCAACTTATTCGCTTAACGGAGGCACATTTGATGATATTCAAAATGCATTGAATGGAGCTCATGATGGTGATGTCATTGATTTAAGTGGTACTTTCACTCCGGGGACTCCTGGAGGTACTATTTCAGTTGAAAAAAGAGTTACTTTGACATCTAGCTCATCAGCAACTTTAAATGGTGAAGGTAATACTCAAATCATTTTAATTAGGCCTGCTGGTGTTGGTGCTACCATAAATAATCTGAAATTTATAAATGGTTTTAGTAACAATGAAGGTGGTGCTTTAAGAATATATGCAAAAAATGTGGAAGTTAGTGATTGTCAATTTGAAAATAACTTTGCAAGATCAGGTTCTGGCGCAGTACATACGAGTTTTGCACCTCGTACGGCTGAAAATCTTGTGGTTAGAAACTGTCAGTTTACAAGCAATTCTGCAGGTAATGCTGCAGGAGCTTTAGGAGCATTTGCTTATAACTTTTTGATTGACCAATGTACATTCGATTCGAATTATGTAAGCTACATTACAAATTGTTATGGTGGAGCTGTTCAAGTGGGAATGGACTTTGATGAATCATATGGTGTTGTGCAGAATTGTAGGTTCATAAACAATTATGCAGTCTCACAGAATGGTGTTTCACATGGTGGTGCAGGTTGTGTTAGGAATGGAACTTCTTATGTTAATTGTGTTTTCATAAATAATGCAGCAGACCATGGTGGTGCTTTAACTTTCCACGCATCAGGTAATTTGAATAACTGTGAATTTTACAGCAATACTGCAACAGCATATGGGGGTGCAGTTTCAATCGCATTAGAACAAAATACAATGGACTTGACAGTCAATGACTGTACTTTCAACGATAATTCTGCTCCATTAGGTGGTGCTATGAGATTAAGTGGAATGAATATTGAAATAAAGAATTCAAACTACAATAACAATTATGCATCAGAATATGGAGGGGCTGTAGCCGTTGATGCAGTTGATGTATGTGTAGATGGTTCTACTTTCAACGATAATGTTGCAAATATTAATGGTGGTGCGGTCTATATTAACGGTAAAAACACAGAAATATCAAATTCCTATTTTATAGGTAATGATGCAATTCCTGATGTGAATAAACTCAATGATGGTTTGGGCGGTGCAATATACGTCAACAGTACTCAAGCAACTATTAAAAATAATGTATTGAACTTAAATACTGCAAGAAATGGTAGTGCAGTATATTATGGTAAATCCGGACAAAGCTTAAGATTAGAGAATAATGTAATGTATCAAAATCAGGCATGGGTTTATGCATTGCCTGTTTATGCTCATGACATTTATTATGGTGAAACAGAACATATTGGATCCATAATTTATGGTGGTAACAATATTGCGAAATACAATAATTTGGCGGTTTCAAATGCCATTTATAATGCTGCTGTAAATGAACATATCAATATTGATGGTGAAACTCCGGTTTCAGGTGCAACAATGGATGGCAGATTATACCAGGATGATCGTGAATACAACATGAATATACATTTAAAAGTCACTTATCAGGATGGAAGTGTAGTTTACGACAATACCTTGTCCTCTTCATATTTAGGTGAAGTTAGTGATGAATTAAATGGTTTAGAACCTGGAACATATTACGTTACTTCAACACATGATGAGGATACATACTATAAAGGAATAACAAATTCCACATCATTTAGAGTCATTCCAAAAGTTGACAATGCCATTTTAAAAGCGGCAGGTCAAGAGGAATATAATTATGGAGATAAGGTCATATGGACATTAACAATAGCAAATAACGGTCCTAACGCTGCAACAAATGTGGTGGTAAAGGATGTTTTGCCTGATGGATTAGCCTATATCAGCTCAGATGGTGGTAATTACAATTCCAGAACTGGTGTATTGACATTTGAAAATCTTGCCGTTAATGAGGTAAGGGTTGTTAACATATTGACAGAAATTAGAAAAACTGGAACAATTAGCAATAGGGCATCTGTATCTTCAGATGAATATGATATTGATTCAACCAACAATCAAGATGATTCAACAATCTATGTTAAACCAGCTAGTGACATGCAGATTACAAAGTTAGTAAGTAACTCAACTCCAAATTATAAGGATGAAATCACTTGGTCATTAGTGGTCAAGAACAATGGTCCGGATAAGGCAACCGGAGTCAAAGTATATGATATTCTTCCGAAATCATTAATATGGATGAGTGATAACAGTGACGACAAATATAATCCTGAAACTGGATTATGGAACATTGGTGAACTTGCTAATGGAGGATCTGTTAGATTGGATATAATTTGTCAAGTTAATGGAACAGGTTTAACTGCAAACTATGCAAATGTCACATGTGAGGAATACGATTATAATCCTGCCAATAACTTTGACAATAAAACAATCGATGTTAAACCGGCTGCGGATTTGGCGATTGAAAAACTGGTAAATAATTCAAATCCAAATTACCCTGAACTGATTAAATGGACTTTGATTATAACAAATAATGGTCCTGATAATGCGACAGATGTTGTTATTAGTGAAAATATTCCTGAAGGTCTGGAATTAGTCAACTATACTGCCAGTAAAGGAATCTATGATAATGGAATATGGGCGATGTGTTGTTTAAATGTTAGTGAAGTTCAAACTCTTGAAATTGTCTGTAGGATAAATAAAACAGGAAACTTTACAAATATTGTAAGCATTTCTGCACAGCAATATGATTACAACCCTAAAAACAACAATGCAAATAAATCCATTGAAGTACCGCCAGCTAGTGATTTGGAAGTAATAAAAAATGTAAATAATACAAATCCTGACTTTGGCGAAACAGTAATGTGGACAATAATGGTTAGGAATAATGGTCCTGATGATGCAACAAACGTTGTTGTAAAGGATGCATTATCTCAAATGTTCATTTTCACTGTCTACAATTCAACAAAAGGGGATTATTCTGATGGTGAATGGAAAATAGGCTCCTTAAATGTGGGTGGTGTAGAATATTTAAACATTACTGGAATTGTAAATGCCGTTGGTGATATCAGTAATTATGCAGAAGCATCATGCAATGAACATGACTGGAATGAGGCTAACAATTATGATTCTGCATTTGTGGAAGTGGAAGCTATAATAGATTTGGCGGTTGAAAAATTTGTAAATAATTCTAGTCCAAATTATGGAGACATAATAACATGGACAATAGTTGTTACAAATAACGGTCCGAATGTAGCATCTAATGTTAGACTAGAAGATAGCTTGCCTGATGGATTGACAATGCTTGAATCAAGCAGTGATGATTATGATGGATTATTTTGGAATATTGGATATTTGGATGCAGGAAGCAGTGAATCATTGGAGATAATCTGCAAAGTTTCAGCAACTGGAGACTTTATAAATTATGCGCATGTTTCTGGTTATGAAAAGGATACAGATTTATCAAATAATTATGATTCTGAAGAAATTCATGTTCGCCCTGCAAGTGACTTGTCAATCACTAAAATAGCTTCAAAATATCATTATGACATTAATGAATTGGTACAATATCGTATTGATGTTGTCAACAACGGTCCGGATAGGGCAGAAAATATAGTAGTTGATGAAATATTGGGTAGTTCATTATCTTTAATGAGTTTTAAAGCCAGTAGGGGTGATTTTGATGAGGATAGTATGATCTGGAGCATTGATTCTTTAGATTATGGCGAATCCGCAACTTTGTTGATTGAGGCTAAGGCAAATAAAGAAGGAATTAGTGAAAACAAGGTTTCTGTATCAAATGATAACTATGACCCTGATTTGACTAATAACGAAGACAACGCTGTGGTTGAAATAACAAATGAATCCCAAGATAATCCTATTGCGCCTAATAATGATGAAATAACTAAAAATGTCGTTAAAAATAAATATCATGCAAAAGTAGCAAAGGAAATCCTTGAAAGGAATGTTTCCGGTAATTCTATTTTTGTACTGTTAATTTCATTAATTTTCACAATGGTATTTTTAGGCAAAGGTATTTCAAATAGGAGATAAATTTAAGTAGCATTTTTGCTACTATTTTTATTTTTTTGAAACGGTTTTTCAAAATTTTTCAAGTATACAAATTATTGATTTCACGATTAATTATTTTATATGTTGATTCAATAAATGGTCAAATAATGCTCCAATTATGCAATTTAAACAAAACCTTTAAATAAAACTTTCCACAAATATATTGTTAGATATTGATGAAATTATATTTTTTTTAAAAAATTTAAGCATGATTCAATATTTTTGAATAAACTAAACGAGGTGTAATTATGGCTGAAGAAATGATTGAAGAAACTTCTGAAGAATTCATTGAAGAAGATGAAGAAAAATTACCTTTCGCTAAAGCTGAAGTTGTACGTTTAATGAAAGAAAATCTTGATGATGACAAGATGATTAGGGAAAGAGTAAAAGTAGAAATGAACAAGTTCTTAGGTGATGTTTTGAAAAATGTATGTAAGCAATTAAATGATTACCCTTACACTACAATCGAGTATGAAATGCTTAAAGAATCTACTTACCCTTACACTAACATTGAAAGAATCAATCAAGAAAAAGAAAGAATTTTATTACATTTAGAAGCTATTAAAGCAGATTGTAATGCATTAGCTATGGATGTACAGAAAACCTTAAAATTAAAAGATGTTGTAGAAGAAGACTCTTTTGCTAGTTTTTCAGCACCCGCTGAAGACGAAGATGAAGAAGAATAATCTTCTTCTTAACTATCTTCTATATGAACAAAACCTGTTTTTAACTCGCGCAGTTCCTCTTCAGGAATTTCTAAAATTTCAACATTCTCGCTTACTATATTACTTTGTCCGAACGGATCATGCATGATTAATGTGGCAGTTCCATTTCCTTTTTTTAACTCTCTGATATTGATTAATGTGTTTCTTGCATTTTTTTGGGATTCTTCATCCTCAAATAAATTCAATGCCTTTATAACTGCATCTTCAAAACGAGTAAGGATTCCTTCAACATTTGTCACATAACCTTCTGATTTTGGACCGGGTTCCACTTTAACGCCCAGTTCAGGTATTGTAACGGTGGCAGACTGGGATCTTACCACTCTAACTGATAGATTGTTTCTATTTATCTCAATTATGTATTTTGCAGGGTCATTCTGCTCTAGGGCTATTACATCGCTGTGTCTAAAACCACATTTGGGGCATTGGATTGTGGTTTCTAAAACTTTGCCGAAGTGGGGTATTTCAAGTTCTTTCATTATTGATTTTGCGACACCTTCAACAGAACAGGCGGGGCATTTAATAATCATTTCAGTTATTTCTTCTTCATTCATTTAAAACATATCCTTTATCTTTCAGTTGTTTTATGATTTCATCTAATTTCTCTTGGTTGGATGCACAGATGGTGGTTGGTCTGTACTCGGATAAATTATACAGTTCGGATAAATATTCCTTTTTATCCTTATTTTCATTAATGTTTGTTATAAATCTTTTTGCGGATTCAGCATCACTAACTCCTATGTTTCTGATTAACGGTTCCTTAAAACCTTTGATGTTATATGTTACTTTTTCAATTGAAGCATTATTTTGATTTATAATTATGTCAATAACGTCTTCTAATTCATCAATACTGTTAATCAGCTTAACTGTTGTGCAAGATTTATTGATTATGGCTAAAATCTTATCCACTGTTTTATCTATAGTTTCTGTATTTATGACAGGAACATTATTCATTTCGGCCTGTTTTAGTAGGTGATCATGAATAATTCTATTTTCCTTAAAGAAATCAAGCTGTTTTCCACCTCTGTGAATCTGAACAGCTCTTTTTACAAATCTTTCTTTGTGTGAGTCTTCATCTGAACTCAATACAAAAAAGTAGATATTTGCATGTTCTTCAAATTGCTCAATATCAATTAAACCGGGAACCAAATGAACTCCTTCAATGACAATATCGTCATAATCGGTTATTGCACGTTGAATAATTTTTTCTAAAGCTGGAATTACATATGATGCATGTTCATCAAATCCTGCAGACACCAAATCACTATAATCAGTATAACGACTTTTATTTCTCAGACCGTTATAGGCATCATATGAGGAGCTATGTAATGCAGGAGCATATTCCTTTCCAATAATTCCACGCACAACTGCTCTAATAAAGTCACTTTCTATTAAATGTTTTATATTGAGTTTTTTGGCAAGTTCTGCAGCAATAGTTGATTTTCCTATTCCTGATGCACTTCCAATCAATATAACATAAGGTTTTCTCATGTTAGTATCTCCCAAAAATTTCTTTGTTAATTAGTTTTTTGTACCTTAATTTATTAATTATTTTTCGTTAAAACCATTGCTATCAAGTTAAGCTAAACTTTTGCTTTTTATTTTTTTATTTTTTTAATTTCTATTTTTTTTGTTTTTAGTTTATTTTACTTATATCTTTGTGTTATTATTTTAATTCTTTTTTAATAAGTTTTAATTTATTTATATCTTATTTTAAGTATTTATAATAGTTAATATTAAATATTATTAATTATAAAGTATTATTATTGAATTATAGTTTATTTTGGTTGTGTATGGTTATTTTAGAGGTGTTTTTCAATGGTTTTTGAGAAAGTTTTTCTGAATTTTTAGTAAATTTTAATAATTTTGTTGACGAAAAATATGTATTAAGTGAAAAAGCTTTTGTTCGCAGTGGAAAGTGGGATTTGGAAACCGCAATAAAATATCCGTTATTTAATCGTGAAAAAACTAAATTTAATGAAGTTAATAGATTTTTAAGAATGCAAACAGGTGACAATACAATGAAGATTACTGGTTCAGGGGTTTGCGATAGAATGCAATATATCGACCCCAAAGTTTATATTGACATGAATGATGGGGTTGTTAAGAAGATATATGATGATGTGGCTGAAATGGACACATTTAAGGGATTTCATGTGCTTGCTACAGATGGATCTTTAGTTGAAATTCCTGACCATCCACAAGCTCGCCAGGAAATGGAAATCCCACCAAACAATGAATTTGAAACATATGCTGCAAGAGCAAGAATCTCATGCACAGCAGATACAAAAATGGACTTTGTTTTATCATCATTTTTAGAAACAACATCTGTTGACGAAATTACACTAGCATTAAGACACTTAGACGATTTAAAAAATAAAATTAACATGAATAAAACCATAATTTGTTATGATAGATTCTATAATGCAATTGAAATCATGTTAAAAACAGAAACATTGGATTCATATTACATAATCCGTGGAACTACTCGAATGCTTAAAAAAGAACAACAACGAATGGACAAAGACAAAATAACCGATAAAACATTTGAAACAAACTTAAACAATTCAAAAATTAAAAATTTTCACAATGAAGAAATCAAAAAAATTGCCAGAAAACAAAGAAGAATAAAAGTCAGAATTGTAAAAGTTAAACTAAAAACTGGCGAAACAGAAACATTATTCACAAATCTCCCTGAAGAATTAGCATCCCCAGACGAATTAAAACAATTATACGGAGATAGATGTACTGTATATAAAGATTACGACAGATTAAAAAATAAATTATAAATTGAAAAATTCACAGGAATAAGACGAACAATCATCGAACAAGACTTCTACAGTCACATATTCATATTTAACTTACTAATAGGAATAAAACACTACGCAGAACTAAAAATAACACGAAAACCAAAAGAAACAGCAAAATACAAATATGAATATCATTCCAATATCAACGTACTCATTGGAGAAATCAAAGATCAACTGCAAAAACTCTTAACAGACAACCAAGATGAAATAGAACAAACAGTAAAAGAAATAATAGAAATAGGCTCAAAAGAATTAGTAGCAACAAAAATACCCGCACCAACGAACAAAGAAAGAGATAAAGAAAGAAATTGGAATAAAAACTGCAAAACTAGCAAAAGCGAAGGATTTTAAAAACCAAAAAATTAACTTGATAGCAATGCGTTAAAACATTTACATTTATTAATATGGAAAATTATAATTAATAATATAATGTTTTTTTGAAATTTTTTTTGAAAAATCTTATGATAATAAATTTACATGGTTGTTATAAATTATAAGTTATTCGGGGTGAAATTTTTGTACTCAGTAAAATCAGTTAAAGAAATTCAGGATTTAAATCCGTTCATTGTTGTAGGCTGTGGGGGTGGAGGAGAGAAATTCTCTAACCTCGATGGTATTGAAGCAATAGGATACATTGATGATGATGTTAGAAAGCAAGGAAAACAGTTTTGTGGAAAAACCGTTGCTGGAAGTTTGGAAAAATGTTTAAAAGATGCGCCAGAAGCCAAATCAATGGTTATTATGTTGCCAATTGGTGCTGAAGGAACTGCTTTAAAATATGCTGTTCAGGCAATTGATGCAGGATTAAACGTTATCACTTCATTTAGATCATTATCAGTCAGTGAGAATTTGTCTTTAAAGAAATTTGCTGATGCAAAAAATGTAGTTATTAAAGAGATTGGTCCTAGATTGGATGTTGTTGAAAAAATAGCAGGTGTAGCTCCTAAAAAATCATGTGAAGTGTTACCAAAAATTTCCTATAAACCAAAAGCACCTGTAATTTTTGTTGGAGGTACTTCCCAGGAATGTGGTAAAAGAACTACTACTAAAATGCTAGGTGTAGCTAGTAGCGAAAGAGGTTTGACTCCTGCAATCATATCAACTGATGAAATGGGGCTTGAAGAACCTACTGATTTTAACTTTAGAGCTGGAAGCTTATCTGCTATGGATGTTCCGGCTGCAGTATTGTCTGCTATAAAATATATCGAAGAGACAAAACAACCAGATATTATTTTCATTGAAGGTCAATCCAGTTTAACTGAAAAAGGAAACCCTCACCCAAGAGGTTTATCTGCAGCAATTTTAATTGGTGCTTCTCCGGATGCAGTTATAGTTGGACACAGACCTAATCACCCTTACAGAGAACCTAGAGGTATTGAAGAAGAAATTAAAGCTATTGAAGCTGTTGAACCTACAAAAGTTGTTGGTTTATCTATTAATCTTAAAAATGCTGATTTAGATTTATGTCCTGAGTACTTTGAGTCTACTTTCAATTTACCTGCTGAGGATGTCTATAATAACGGTGCTTCAAAATTATTAGATGCAATTTTTGAATATTTAGAGGAGTAGTTAAAATGAGTTTTACTGATACTATAAAAAGAAGTCTGGGCTTTGAAGAAACAGAATCCAGTGACAAAAATGAAAGAGAAAGTTTTAATTTATCTGAAGTTATAAATAATATTTCCAAATCTTTTAATAATAACAGAAATCAACAAAATCGCCCTCAACAAACATCAAGACCAACTCCAAGGCCAACACCTAGCCCTCAACCGGAACCAACTCCAGTATATGATGATTTTGATGATTTTGTAATTACTCCAGAACAATCTTTTTATGAGATTGTTTTAATCAGACCAAAAACTATCGATGATGTAAATTATGTTGTCGATCAAGTTATTGAAGAAAAAAATCCAGTAATCCTTGATTTATCATTTTTACAAAAAGAAAGTCCTGCTAACTTCAAATTAGCTGGTGACAAGATTAAACAAATGAGAGCAAGATATGGTGCTCAGGCATTACTTCTTGCACGTACTGAAGAGAAAAATCTAATTATAATTTCTCCAAAGAAAGTGAAAGTTGTTAATAAAGGATAAGTAGATTAATTTCTACTTTTTTACTATTTTTTTAAGAATTTAATGTATTTAATCAATACATAAATCACAATTATTGTTGCAATTGCTGTTTCTACTGATAATATTCCATTTAAGAATCTATTTGAGCTAATAAGGTCCATCACGCCTTTTGTTGCAAGTGCACTTATTACAAATGGAAATGTAAATGCCGAAAAACTTGGATAAAATTCAAGATTTTTGTATTCTAAGAATTTATAAAAAGCAAATATATAAAATATGCATGCAATTAGGTATAATCCAATTAAAAATGATGAATTTATATTCTGTGCAGAATTCAAATAACCTACAATTAATATGCTTAAAAGAGCGGTGAAAATACATATTAATGGCTTATTCATGTCAGGAATGTTGTTGTATTTAAGATATCTATAAATTACAAGAGGCAATGTTATAACCATTGCAGCAAACCCGATTACAAAGAATATGAATCCTATTTCTTCAACGCTATGGGTATGTGATGTGATTGCGGCCATGGTAATTCCAACATAGACTATCCAGTATGTCGGGTAAACTGTATTTATATTGAAATTGCCTATGATAAAATGGTAGGTAAAGTAAATCATTAGCAGAATATGCAAGCAAATTCCAATAATCCATATGGTATATGCAATACTTGGAATAATTCCTATGAGATATGTAGATAGAATCATCAAACTCATGGAAAAAGTACCTGAACTACTTACAATCACTGGATTTTTGAAGTCATTTCTGATTTCTTGAGGGTATATAATAACTTTCAGAATAATTAATATTAAAAATATAACTCCCAAACTTCCAAACAGATACCTTAAACTTGGATGAATGTCTTGCAGGAGATTGCCTAATGACAATAGTGCAAGAATCAATCCTGAAATTGGGATAGGTATATTTCTAATAAAATTCATTGTATCCTTTAGATTTTAAAGTAGTTTTGAGCATTTTCATGTGAAACTTTTGCTATCTGGCTGTCTTTATAACCTAATCTTTTTAGTTCTCTAATTGTTTTAGGTATTGACAGCGGATCTGATGGCTTGTTGCTCATATCACTGTTTAATAGGAAATTGTCAAATCCGTATTCGTCTAAAATGGCTATTGTTTCACTAACATCTAGCTTTTGAGGCTGAACGGTTAAACCGAGCATATAATTTTTGTCAATAACGTCTCCTATGATGTCTCGGTTAACGTGGTCGATTACTGCCTGTTTTTCATCTAAATGTTCGGGTACAATATCTAGGATGACATCAAGGACTTCTTTTTTGTTTTTTCTGGGCGTGTGGATTATCACTTTGGAATCTGTTTCATCTGCAATGTCCAATTGTTTTTTAAATACATCAATTTCACAGTCTGTTAAATCCTCAAGACCGATTTCACCGATAGCTACAATCTGTTTGTTTTCAATCCAAGTGTATAACTGCTCAAAGATTCTTTCAGGATTTTCTAATGCGTTAGTTGGATGAATTCCCAAAGCAACTTTTAAATCTATGCCATATTCGCCAGCTCGGGAGGTATCATATTCCAAAATTCTGTTTAAATGGTTTCTCAAAACAAGTTCATCTTCGATTTTATAGGGGTAGAAGCTGCAGGTAATTGCAGTATCTATTCCTGACAAATACATGTCTCTAAAATCTTCTCCACTTCTTGCATCTGCATGTATATGTGTATCAATCATATTTTCACGTGCCAATGTTTATCAATCCTTATTATGTTTTTCTTATTTTAAAAAAATTTGGGATTTTAGTTATTACATTTATATTTTTTGGAAGTGTGATTTGTCGCATTTGTTCACTTCAAGTGGATTTATATTTTTGGTAATAAAAATTATAAAATAAGTAATACTACTGTGGTGAATAAAATGTATAAGAACAAAATGTATTTAAAAGAATATAATTTAATTTCAGAAGATGTTAAATTCGCAACAAACTCTGTTGTAAGATTGAAAATAATGGCAACTTTGTACAAAGACCCACAAAATATGAAAGACTTGAATAAGAGTACGGGATTAATCTATAGTTCAATTTCCAGCGGTATGCATGATTTGGAACTAAAAGATTATGTCTACAGAGAAAATAATAAATATCATTTGTCAAATCGTGTAAAACTTCAGATAAAAGAAATTCTTGAATTTGATGAAATGATGACTGTGCTGGATGAGTTTTTTAATATCTTGGATAATCATCTGGTTGAAATGATTCCAAATGAGTCAGTTGCTGAACTCTATCTTTTAGGAAAAGCTAGTCTTATAGAGGCTGATGATGTTGATGCATTTAGAATATATCAGTTCATTGAAAATTCATTATTCGGTGCAGAAGATGTAAAATGTATATTGCCATTTTATTATGAAAATTTCAACAGAAAACTAAATGGACTAATCAGAAAAAAGAAAAAAGTTGAAGCAATGGTTCCAAAAAACCTTTTAACCACTTTTGAGTTAAAATCTAGAATAAAAAAATTGTCCACATTTAAAGGAAATCATAACTTTTTACTGGTTGTAACAGACAAGGTCATGATTTTAGGTTTCTTTAAGGAAGATGGTTATTTCGATAAAAATAGATTGTTAACCTCAAAAAATCCAGAAGTGATTAATTGGGGTAACGATCTGTTTGAAAACTTTAAAAGAAAAAATAAATGAGTTTTAAACTCATTTATAATATTTTTCCAAATAGTCTTTCAGTTCAGCTATTGGAATTCTTTCCTGAGCTTCTGTATCTCTGTCTCTAACAGTAACCTGATTGTCTTCTAGAGTGTCAAAATCAACTGTAATTGCAAGAGGAATACCTATTTCATCAGCTCTAGCATATCTTTTTCCAATAGTTCCGCTGGCATCATATTCAACAGTAAATCCTGCCATTCTTAAAGTTTCAGTTAACTCTTGAGCTATTTCACGAGGACCTTCTTTGTTTACAAGTGGAAATATTCCAAGTTGCACTGGAGCCACGGATTTGTCGAATTTGAAATAATCCTTTTCTTCTGTTTCTGTAAATGAATGTAATAAAACAGAATAGGTTATACGGTCAATACCGAAAGAAGGTTCGATAACGTGAGGAATTACTTTTTCACCAGTTATCTCCTCTTCAACATCTTCAAATATGAGCAAGTCTTCTGTAACTTCATAAACTTTATCTAACTCAACAACATATTTTCCTTCACTATCAATTGCGGCTTTGATTTCATCGACATCCGCATCTTCAATAGCCTGTTTTACTTTAGGGGAATCTCCTTTAAATATTGGTCCGAATTTAGATAAATTAGGTTTTACAATAGTTTTTTTAACTTTTTTAGGTTCCTCATATTCAATAAATACATTCAAATCATCGTTACTGAATTCGGAATGGGAGGATAAGTCATAATTTCCCCTATCCGCAATACCTATAATTTCTACCCATCCGTATTTGTCTGTTTTAACTTCAACATCCCAACAGTCAAGAGCATAATGTGCCATTTCTCCTTTTAGGTGTTGTCTGAATCTTAAAACATCTTCAGGAATTCCAATTTCAGTCAGGAATTTACGTGCTAAGTATAATTGATAGATTAACATTTCATTGGCCACGATTCCTTTATCAAGTGCTTCACGTGCTGTGATTTCCAATGGCTCCAGGTCGTTTTCCTGAACTTCTTGTGAGTTTAAACGCAATACTACATCTTCAATCTGTGCAAATTTAGGATGAGTTTTGTCTTTAGGGTTTAAAAAGATTTCAGCTTCTGCCTGTGTGAATTCTCTAAGTCTGATAACTCCTTGTCTTGGTGAAATTTCATTTCTGTATGCTTTTCCAAGTTGCACCGCTCCGAATGGGAGTTTTCCTCTGAAAAATCTTTCCAAACGTTTGAACAATATGAAAATTCCTTGTGCGGTTTCAGGTCTCATGTACCCTACTTTATCTCCTTTAGCACCGATGGAAGTTTTAAACATTAAATTGTAGTTCCAGATATTGGATAAGTCTCCGCCACATTCAGGACATTTGATGTTGTTGTCGATGACGATTTGGTCAAGTTCTTCATTTTCAAGGCTTTCCACGTCTTCGCCGATGACTTCTTCAATGATGTGGTCTGCTCTGAATACTTCTCCACATTTTTCACATTTGCACATCGGGTCTGTGAAGTTATCAACGTGTCCTGATGCTTTTAGGACTTCTTCAGGCATTACGGTCGGGCCTTCAATTTCGTAAAACCCTTCCCCTGAAACATATTGTTTTCTCCATTTCTGCATAATGTTATTTTTCAAACTGGCTCCAAGAGGCCCATAATCTGTAAAACCGGATACTCCAGAGTATATCTCAAAAGATGGCCATAAAAATCCTCTTTTTGCACTAATATTTGTCATTTTGTCATGATTCATAAATATAATCTCCAATTATTTTTTTAATTCGTAATCTTGTTTAACTCTGCTGCTTTCTGGGCGAGTCTGACCCATATATTTGCTATTTCTGCTTGGATGGCCGTATGGTATTTCGGAAGGTGTGGTCATGGTTTCAAATACAATTTGGCATACTCTTTGACCGGGATAAAGAGCAACAGGCATTGCACCAATGTTGGAAATCTCTAAAGTAATTTTTCCTTCAAAACCAGGGTCGATGAATCCTGCTGTCACATGCATGGTGACACCTAATCTGCCCATACTTGAACGGCCTTCAACTCTTGCAACCAAATCATCAGGTATTTTAACATACTCTAAAGTAGTTGCTAAGGCAAATTCATTGGGGTGGATTATAAACGCTTCACCTTTTTTGACGGTTGTTGATTCCATATAGGATGCAACGTCTTCTTCATCTTTTGGGTCAATATAAGGTTTTCTAATTACTTTAAATACTTTAAACTCATCTCCGAGTCTCATGTCAACGGAAGATGGTTGTATTTGTTTTTCATCTAAAAGAGGTTCAATAGTTATCTTGCCCTCATTTAAATACTCTTTTATGGTTTTATCACTTAAAATCGCCATTTTTTCACACAAATAAGTTCATAATTCTTTAATTTCAATTAAATTTTCTATTCTATTGACTACATTGTCTATGGTTTTATCAGTATAGTCGATTGTAATTGCATTAAATTTACATGCGTTAACGCAAAGGCCACAGCCTCTACAATTATCGTAATCAATTGTTATTTTATTGTCTTTTAAACTAATCGCATCAAACATGCAGACCTCATCTAAACACTTCTTACACATTTTACAATGGTCTTCGTGAAGTTTTACAGTAACTCCATCAAGTTTTTCTAATTTATCACTAATATCATTATCTAAATTAGGATAAACTTTCCACAAGCAACAGCAAGGACAGCAATGGCAAATTGTTAAAAGTCCTTTTCCAGGTCGGACATTCATCCATATGGTATCTATTTTATTTCTTCCAATAATGTGGCTTAAACCGGCTGCATCAGCTTTATCTACATGTGCAAGTGCTTCCTCGACAGTTGCCTTGTAACCTATATTTTTTGGTATTTTTCTTGTTGTTGGTCCAAGGAAAATACATCCGATGTCTTGAGGATAGTCTTCACAATTATTTGATGTTCTGCAAAGGCAGGTATTCATTATAACGATATCGTCACATCTTTTAATGACTTCTTTAATAACATCTGTTGGCAGGAATTCTGAACCTTCAGATTCGATTTTCTTATTAATATTTATGGTATTTGGCACAACAACGATTTCATCATCTTCAAATAGCATCTTATCAATGATTTTTTTATAAACCTTTGATTTTTTTGTTATTTCTGCTATCCAGAATCTCCAATTGAAGATGTATTTAAGTACAAATATACTAATATCTGCAAAGCTAATTTTTCTCATTGTTCACCAAGTTTCATTTTTAATCTTCTTAAAATACCTTTTAAGGTATGTGCTTCCCTGCCTGTAATGAATGCTCTTGAAACGATATTGTTAAATGTTTTAAGTCCATTTCTTTTTTTATGGTCGGGAATATCCAAATATTCAATTAATTCTTCCATATCTTTAATTAAATATTCTTTTTCCAAATCGCTGCTTTCTTCAAGCCCTTTAACACCAAAATCATGTTTGTTCTTGAACAGTTCATAGAATATTATTGCAGCAGCATGTGAAATATTCATAATTGGATAAGTCGGATCTGTTGGAATAGAAACACAGATATCGCAGTTTTCTATTTCTTTATTTGTAAGCCCATTTCCTTCTCTTCCAAATAAAATTGCTGTTTTATTTGAAACATTTATTGATTTACCAAGTTCTTCCGGTTTTATCGGAATCCTTGATAAATTATAACTTCCACCAGCCATTCCAGTTGAAGCAACTTTAAAATCAATCCTTTTGGATTGATAAAATTCATCCAATGTAGGAAAAATCTTTGCATTTTCAACAATATATTTTCCATGTGTGGCCTGATAATATGCTTCATTTGTTAATGTTGGAGGATTTATCAATACCAGATTTTTCAATCCAAAGTTTGCCATAGTTCTTGCAAGAAATCCAATATTTCCAGGAGTTTCACATTCAACAAAAACAACGTAAATATTTTCTTTAAAAAGACTGATTTCCTGTTCTTCTTTTTCACGAATTAGTTTGACTCTTCCGGTTCCTCTGGATTGTTTTTTGGATGATGCTTTTTTTGTAGAAGTTGATTTCTCTTCACTTTTGCTTTCTTCTTTTTTTTCGGGTGAACTCATGGATGTGGTTTCCACTACTTTCTGTTCACTTACAGCAGCATCTCCTATTTTAATCAACTCCTAAATCATTCATAAGCTTTATCTAATAACTCAAGAATATGCATTGACTTGATATTTTCACAGCCAATTGCATTTAAACCATCCTGCAAGTTCAACTCACAAAATGGACATATTGTAACTACTGCATCTGCACCAGTATCCTCAATCATTTCTGCTTTGGATTTTGATAAATCGAGTGCAATTTCAGGTTTTCCGGATTTAATTCCACCACCTGCTCCACAGCATTGGCAAGGATATTTCATTTCCTTAAATTCAATGCCCGGAATCATTTCAATAATGTCTCTTGGAGCATCCTTGATTCCTTGTCCTCTTCCCAAATGACATGGGTCATGGTATGTGACGGTCATGTTAACTTCTTTTAATTTGGATGCATCAAGTTTATCTACTAAAAATTCGCTGATGTCCATCACATTAAGTTTGGAACCGAATTCTGGATGATTATTCTTTAAAGTGGCTCCGCAACCTGAACAGATTGTAATTACAGTATCATAATCTTTGAAGACTTCTTTGTTTTTATCAACAAGTTCCTGAACAATGTCTGTCTGTCCGGTTCTTAAAAGTGGAGAACCACAGCATACTTGACCTTCAGGAACATCAATGTCAATTCCATTTTCTTTTAGGATTTTAACCAATTTATGTCCAATTTCAGGGAATTTGTAATCAACCATACAACCGGTAAAGAATGCAACCTTTGAACCAGTATTGTTTTCTGCTTCTTCAATGAATGTTTCTTTGTCAGTTTTTACTGATCTTCCAGTTTCTAAAATATTTTCTTTAAACTGAACATGCTCTGGAAGAGGTCCGGAACCATTTGCAACGGCAATAGCTCTCATTTTTTCTATTGCATCACCAAATGTATTGATGTTTTTAGGACAAACTGCCAGACATTTTCCACAACTGGTGCAGTTGTACAATCCTTCATCCAATGCTTCTTTAAGACGGTTGAAGTCTTCTCTTGGGTCAGTTTCAAACTTGTTGATGTATCTCATTAAGTAAGGTCCGCCAAATTCTTCTGTTGCAATGTTTACAACAGGGCAGGTTGAAAGGCAGGAGTAACATTCAATGCAGCTTCTAACTTTTTTGGTTTCTTTACTGTCTTCTTTGGTAATTGATGTATCGAGCTCACATTTGTGGTCGCATTGAAGGGATAATTCTAAATCTTTTACTTTAGCTTCGATACTGCTTTTGTCAACAATTAAGTCTTTAATGACTGGGAAATTCAACGGTTCAATAATTGCTCCATTCTTAATTTCTTTTTGGCAGGCCAGAGCACCATTTCCTTTAAATAGAATTCCGCATGATCCACATTGTCCAGCTCTACATGAGCTTCTAAAACTAATGTCTGCATCATATTTGTCATTGATAGCTTGAAGTGCATCCAAAACTTTCATATGGGGTGTTTTTTCAATTTCATAACACTCCAAATGTGGTTCTGAGTCAGTTTCACGATTGAATCTTGAAACATATACTTTAATCATTATTTTCCCTCCAATATTATTAAAAGCATACAAAATATTATAATATAATATTTATAGTTGAAGTATTATATAATATATTTGTATTAATGATTATTTTGAGGAAATTATAATGAATTTAAAAGAATTAGTCACAGGAGTATCTGGTGAAAAACAATTTTTGCTAGGTAATGAAGCTGCCGTAAGGGGAGTTATAGAGGCTGGTGTTTCTATTGCAGCTACATATCCAGGAACTCCTTCTTCAGAAATTGGAAATGTATTATCTGTATTGGCTAAAGATGCCAATATTTATTTTGAATTTTCTACTAATGAAAAGGTGGCCATGGAGGTTGCAGCAACTGCAGCTGCTTCTGGTTTGAGGTCATTTACATTTATGAAGCATGTGGGTATGAATGTTGCAGCAGATTCATTCATGACAACCGCATATTCTGGTGTTAATGGTGGAATGGTTATTTTATCCGCAGATGACCCATCACTTTTTTCATCACAAAATGAACAGGACACTCGTAACTATGCAAGACTGGCTAATGTACCTATTTTAGAACCGTCAAATTGTCAAGAAGTTAAAGATATGGTGAAATATGCATTTGATTTGTCAGAACAGTTCAACCTTCCGGTCATTGTCAGAACCACAACCCGTGTGTCTCATATGAGGGGAGTTGTTGAGTTTGGTGATGTTAAAGACAATTCATCAAACAATGATAATCACTGGAAGAGAGGTCACTTTAACAAAGATCCTTCCAAATATGTTCCAGTACCTGCGTTTGCAGGAGATATGCATGTAAGATTATGGGATAAAATCCATAAAATTGAAGATTTGACAAATAAGAGTGAATACAATCATGAAGTGGTCTTAACTGATGATAAAAAATATGGAATAATCTCTTCAAGCAGTGCATATAATTATGCTCATGATGTTGTTAAATTTAATGATTTGGATATTAATATTTTAAAATTAGGATTCTCATATCCTTTCCCTCAAGAAAAAGTTGCTGAATTTTTAAAAGATTTGGATGAAGTTTTCATCGTTGAGGAAGTGGATCCGATTATTGAAAGAGATACTTTGTCCACTATTGGTGCTAAAAAGCTTGATGTAACTGTTCATGGTAAATTGGATGAAACTTTCCCGCTTTATCATGAATTCAACTCAGATGTAGTGGCTGATGGGTTAAATAAAATATTGAACTTCAAACAGGATAGTGAAGTCAAATTCAGTGATAGCTTAGAGAAATTAACTCAGGATATTCCTTCCCGTGCACCTGTATTGTGTGCAGGATGTCCTCATAGGGCAATGTATTATGGAATCAACAAAGCTATTGATGAATTGGGTTTGAAAACGTCAGATGTGGTATTTGCATCAGATATTGGATGTTATACATTAGGAATAAATCCACCTTACAATGCTGCGGATTACTTGTTGTCAATGGGTTCAAGTGTTGGTGATGGATGCGGTTTTTCAGTTTCAACAGACCAGAAAGTTGCAAGCTTTATAGGGGATTCTACATTTTTCCATAGTGGTGTTTCACCATTAATCAATGCAGTCCACAACAAGCACAACTTTGTATTGACTGTCTTGGACAATAGGATTACTGCAATGACTGGGGGTCAGCCAAATCCAGGAATTCCTGTTGATGGAATGGGTGATGAGGCTCCTGAAATATCAATCCGTAAATTGGCTGTTGCATGCGGATGTGATTACGTACGTGTTATAAACCCATTCAATTTGGAACAAGTTGTCAAAACATACAAGGAAGCATTCGAGAGAGATGATACTGCAGTTATCATATCAAAAGCTCCATGCACATTAATTAAAGGTTTAACCAAAAAACCACCTGTTGAATTTATTGAAAGTAATTGTAACAACTGTGATAAATGTGTAAGTGAACTGGCATGTCCCGCCATTTCAAAGATCAATGGAAAAATTACTGTTGATAAATCTCAATGTGATGGATGTAATGTATGTATACAAGTTTGTAAGTATGGTGCTTTAGAGGCAGGTAGGTGATAAAATGGACAATCATTATAGTATTTATATTTGTGGCGTGGGAGGTCAAGGAATTATTAAGACTTCTACAATCATTGGGGAAGCTGCAATGAATCAGGGTCTTGAAGTGGTAATGAGCGAAATTCACGGAATGTCTCAAAGAGGCGGTTCTGTTTCTACAGAACTGAAAATTGGAGGATACACTTCTTCAATCATTCCAAAACAGGGTGCAGACATGTTGCTTTCCTTTGAACCTGTTGAAACAATAAGAGGGCTTGATAAGGTAAACAGTGAAACCAAGATTGTTTATAATACTCATCCAATTATACCTTCTTCAACAGACAAACCTTATCCAAGTGTTGATAGCATTACAAAAACTTTAAAAGAAAATTTCAAACATGTCTTGCCAATTGATGGAACTAAATTGGCAATGGATGCTGGAAGTGTGCTGTCATTGAATATGGTTCTTTTGGGAGCTGTAACTGCAGATGATAATTTCCCGCTTTCTAAAGAATCAGTTATTGATGCAATGAAAAATAACTTAAAACCTAAATTCCATGAGATGAATTTAAAAGCTATTGAAAGCGGATATAATTCAATTAAAAGTTAAGATTTAAATAGTATTTTTAATATAGAATTATTTAGAAATGAAGTTGGGATATCATGGCTTATAAAATTGACAATGCTATTATTAAAAAAGACAGGAATGGTAGGATTTCATTAATTGATCCAGAAAATGTATTTGGTGATGAAGATGCATTTATTGCAGTTAAAAGTGAAGATTTAATTACTATTCAGCTTTTAATTAATGGTATTCTATCAAATGATTTTAAAAACTGGAAGGAATTAGGTAATATTCCAGATACTGAACCATTAAAAAGCCTATTTGTTCGTTTAGGTTATTCAAGAGAAGATATAGCTGTAATGTTAAAAGAATTCTAGCTATTTTTCTTTACTTTTTTTAAAATTTAAATAAAAATAAGAGTAGAAAAGAGTTTAATCTTTTCTATAAATCTTTAATATCGTTTTCATCTAATATTTTGATGTCACTATCTTCAAGTGCTTCAATAGCTTTTTCCATATTTTCTAATCTCATAACTACGATAGCTTCATCAGTTTTACTACTTACAAATGCGTATAAGTATTCTAAATTGATGCCTTTTTCGTCGAAGACAGCTAAAGTAGAGTTTAATCCATTAGGTTTGTCTGGAACAGCTAAAATAATAACGTCATTTTCTTTTACAATAAATCCATCTTTTTCAAGAGCTTCTATTGCTTTTTCATTATCGGATACAATCAATCTTAAAATTCCGTATTTTGTAGTATCAGCTATTGAAAGTGCACGAATGTTGATATTTTCTTCTGCTAATGTGTTAATTGCTTTTTTGATTCTTCCTTCTTTGTTTTCTACGAAAATTGAAATTTGTTTTACTGCCATTTTATCACCTATTCAAAATTCCTTTCATCAATTACGCGAACAGCTTTACCTTCACTTCTTGGTAATGTTTCAGGTTCACAAATTGTAACATCAACTCTTAAACCGGTTTCAGATCTAATGGATGCTTGGATTTGCTTTTCAACTTTTTCCATTTCTTTCATTTCATCGAAGAATAATTCTTTAGATGCTTCTACTTTCACTTCCACTTCATCTAAAATGTCAGGTCTTGTGACATGAATCATGTAGTTAGGACTAATTCCTTGAATCTTAAGCAATGCTTTTTCAATTTGGGATGGGAAAACCATAACTCCTTTGATTTTTAACATGTCGTCACTTCTTCCAGTGATTCTTGTCATTCTTACAGTTGTTCTTCCACATTCACATTTTTCTCCAATAAGGGATGTTAAATCTTTAGTTCTGAATCTTAAAATTGGCATTCCAGTTTTAGTTAATGATGTTAAAACTAATTCTCCTTTTTCACCATATCCTAAGGTTTCACCAGTTTCTGAATTGATAATTTCTGGATAGAATTGGTCATCTTGGATGTGCATTCCGTTTTGTTCACTGCATTCCTGTGCAACGCCAGGACCCATTACTTCAGTTAATCCATAAATATTGTATGTTTTAATTCCAAGGGATGCTTCAATTCTTTTTCTCATTTCATCAGTCCACATTTCAGCTCCATGAATTCCTGCTTTTAGATTGATGTCTTCAAGTGGAATTCCTGCTTTTTCTCTGGATTCTCCCAAATACATTGCATAAGATGGTGTACAAGTTAAAATATCACTTTGGAAATCGACCATTGTGTCGAGTTGTCTTTGGGTATTACCTGCTGAAATTGGTATTGTAATTGCACCCATCATGTTTCCACCGTGGTGTATACCAAATCCTCCAGTAAATAATCCATATCCGTATGCATTCTGAATAATGTAGTCTTTTTCAGCACCTGCCATTTTAAGTCCACGTGCAATACATTCTCCCCAAACATCCAAATCATTTTGAGTATATGCAGTAACGGTTGGTTTTCCGGTTGTTCCGGAAGATGCGTGTACTTCTACAATGTCATCACGAGGAACTGCAAGTAGGCCTAAAGGATATGCTTCTCTTAAATCGCTTTTTGTTGTAAATGGAATTTTTTCAATATCTTTTAAAGTTTTAATATCTTCTGGTTTCACACCAGCTTCGTCCAATCTTTTTTTATAAAACTCCACATTTTCATATGCGATTTTTACAGTTTCCTGCAACCTTTTAAGTTGCAATTCTTCTTTTTCTTCTTTACTCATACATTCGGCTTTTTCATTCCAAAACATGATATCCCTTATTTAATTAATTTTCTTAACATGTTTAAATATAACATTTGTTTCATATAAAACTTTAGACATTTGTTTAATTTTCATGTACCTTTTTGTACAATATTTTAATACGTTAAAGTAAATATTGTTATATGCTCGTAAATTTATGAATTAAGAGCAATATTTACTTAATTATTTTAAAAAACTATTTATAATTCTTTAATACTAAATTTAAATGGTGATTATCTTGAATTTAAAAATTAAAGAAGTTGAAAAAGAAATTGATGAGAAAAATTTTGAAAAAGCATTAGGTATTTTGGATGAAATTAAAGCGAAAGATGATGGGTATGAACTCTCATTATTGTTTAAAGTTACTTGTTTGTTTAATTTGAAACGTTATGGGGAATGTCTGGAAATTATTGGAGCATTACTCAAAAACAATCCTAATGAAGAGTTATTATTGGCGGATAAGGTAATGTGCCATTATTTTCTGGATGATGAAAAGCAGGCACTGAAATCATTGAGGAAACTTGAGAGTGTTGTAAATAAAAATGATGCACACAGCCTTTGTGTAGTTTCTCAATTATGTAATCTTGTAAATGACCCTAAAAAAGCAATTAATTATGCTGATCTTTCTTTGGAAATTGATGAGAACTTTGAATCAGCATTAATTGAAAAAGCACAGGCAGCATCTCAACTGAAAGATCATGGAATGATGATTGACTGTGCGAATAAGTTAATTTCTTTAAAGGGTGATGATGAAAGTCCATTGAGTTTAACATTGCCGTTTGTGTTAAAACTTTTTGCCGGAGATTATCGTGGGTGTCTTGACGTTGTTAACAGTTTTGATGAACTTGATGGGGAAATCGAAGAAATGATGAAAGTTGCTATATATAAGGAAATGTATGAAAATCTAAATATTGAGATTTACATTTCCGCAAAAGTTGAATCAGGCATTGATGATGCATTGCGAATGTTGTTTGATTATCTTTATGAGGGTATTGAGGGTGGGCCAATCGGCGATGCATATTATGTGATAATCAAAAAGTCATGATTGTACAAAAGTGTTCATTGATGTATTATAGTAAGCTTTATATAATTTCATACCAAATAACTTATTGTATATTAATTTGCTTAATATTCTAGAGGTAATTAATTATGGACGTCATGATTTTAGCAATTGTATTTATAGTCTACATATTTGCGCTCGTTTTTGTAGGTTATTATGCATATAAAAAAACTAATTCCTCTGAAGACTTCATGATAGCTGGTAAAGATACACATCCGTTTATCATGGCAATGAGTTATGGAGCTACTTTTATTTCGACAGCAGCTATTGTTGGTTTTGGAGGTGTAGCCGGTGAATATGGTATGAGTGTTTTATGGTTAGCATTCTTAAACATTATTATAGGTATATTCATCGCATTCGTATTTTTAGGAAAAAGAACTCGTCGTATGGGTCACGCATTGGGCTCATTGACTTTCCCTGAGTTTTTAGGAAAACGTTTTAACAGTAAATTTATCCAATCTGTTTCAGGTTTAATTATTTTCTGTGCAATGCCAATATATGCTGCAGTAGTGCTTATTGGTGCTGCAAGATTTTTGGAATCTTCATTATTGATTGATTTCAGTATTGCACTTTTAATTTTGTCAATTATCATTACATTCTATGTATTATTCGGAGGAATACGTGGTGTAATGTATACTGATGCATTGCAAGGAACCATTATGGTTGTTGCAATGGTATTCTTACTTGTATTTATCTATTGGTTGCTTGGTGGTGTCGACACTGCAAATACTGCACTTTCAGGAATGGTTAACTTATATCCTGCAGATGCAATTGCAACTGGAGGTACGGGTTGGACATCGTTCCCAGAGTTTGGAACACCATTCTGGTGGACACTTGTATCATCTACTCTTATTGGTGTAGGTATTGGAGTATTGGCTCAACCGTCATTGATTGTAAGATTCATGACAGTTAAATCAGATAAAGAATTAAACAGATCTGTTTTAATTGGAGGTATCTTCATTGCAATCATGCCAACTACTGCATATATTGTTGGATCTCTTTCAAACGTATATTTCTACGATAAGTTAGGTCAAATTGCAGTGGATGTGGTTGGAGGAAACATCGACAAGATTATTCCAACATTCATTACAATGGCACTTCCTGAATGGTTTGTATATATTTTCTTGCTCTCTTTAATTGCAGCGGCAATGTCTACAATATCTTCACAATTGCACACACAAGGAACTGCATTCGGTGTAGATATCTACTCAACTTTAAGAGATAAAACTAAAAGAAGATTGGATGATGTTTCAATTTCAAGAGTTGGTATTTTAATAGCTATTCTATTAGCTTTAATTATGGCATTCTCACTTCCTGGAAGTGTAGTTGCGCTTGGAACAAGCTTGTTCTTTGAAATCTGTGCAGCAGCATTCCTGCCTGTATTTTTAGGAGCACTTTACTGGAAAGGAATTACAAGACTCGGAGCAATTTCAGGTATTATTTCAGGAACTTTTGTAAGTCTATTCTGGTTAATATTTGTATTTAAAAAGACTGCTGTTGGTCTTGGAATATGTAAATTCATTTTAGGTGTAGAAACAATTTTACCTGCTGCACCATGGCCATTTATTGATGTAATGTTAATAGCTGTGCCAATTTCAGCAATATTCACTATTGTTGTAAGTTTACTTACCAAACCTCCTGCTCAAGAGGTTATTGATAAAGCATTTGAAAATATTGATACAGGGAGTGATGCATAATGGCAATTTTAGGTATTGAAGACCCATGGATTTGGGGCTGTTATTTAGGAATTATATTATCCACACTTTTATGTATTGGCTATGGTATTGTAAACTGGAATAAGGGAGATTAACTCCTTTATTTTCATTTCTTTTTTTTTAAATTTCAAACAATACATTTACATATTTTTAGAAACATAATTATTTTTGGTTAGCTATGATTAGATTTTTAACATATCTTGTCATACAGGTTTAACATCATTTAACAGATAAAATGTGAGGCATTAAATGAGTGGAAGAGACATAAATAATATTGCTGAGATTGTAAAAAAAGATTTTAAAGCAGCATTTTCAAATCCTATTGTTATTATTGTTTTAGTTGGGATTATAGTTTTACCTTCACTTTATGCACTAATTAATATAGATGCATGTTGGGATCCTTATGAGCAAACAAATGATATTCAGTTTGCAATTGCCAATTTGGATGAAGGTGCGTCTTTCAATGATATGGACATAAATATTGGAAATGAACTGGTAAAAGAACTTAAAAAGAATGAAGACTTTGAATGGACTTTTGTATCTGAAGATGAATTGAGGGATGGTGTTTATAATGGGGATTATTATGCAGGCATTGTAATTCCCAAAAATCTAAGTGAGGATGTTATTTCAATAACTGGTGATGACCCAAAACAGGCCGAACTTGAGTATGTTGTCAACATAAAATCAAATCCTGTAGCATCTAAACTAACTGATTCTGCAGCAAATGCAGTTTATACAACACTTAATGCAAAAATAGTCCAAATTATTAACCTTGCAGCTTACGGTAAACTTGGAGAATTGCAAAGCGGTCTTGCATCTGGTGCAAGCCAGTTATCCAGTGGTGGAAGCCAGCTTGCAGCAGGTTTACAACAAGTTTCATCAGGTGCAAATGATGTGTCAAATGGTGTCAGCCAGGTTAAGGACGGCGCCAGTCAGGTTCAAAGCGGTTCTAGTCAGATTCAAGATGGTGCCAATTCTGTTAAACAAGGTTCCTCTTCTGTAAAAAATGGTGCCAGTCAGGTCGAAAAAGGTTCTGAAGAGATTCAATCAGCTGTTGACCCATCAGTATTACCAGAACCTATCAAAACTTATGTGGAAAGCAACATCAAACTTGCAAATGCCAGTGGTGAAGTGGCTAAGGGTTCCAGCAGTCTGGCTGATGGTTCAGTTAAACTTGCTGACAGTTCATCAAAATTGGCAAGCGGTTCCAGTGATGTTGCAAGCGGTTCAGTTCAACTTGCAGAAGGTTCACTATCTCTTGCTGCAGGTTCTCAATTACTTTCAAACTCTGCAACTCAGGCTTTGTTTTCAGCGTCAAGTGCGTTAAGTTCATCTGCTAATTCTCTTAACGCCATAACAGGAATAAATGAAACATTGTTGGGGGACTATTTCCTGTCTCCAGTAAAACTGGACAAACATGAGTTATTCCCAGTTCCAAATTATGGATCCAATGTCGCTCCATTCTATTTGGTATTGTCCATGTGGGTCGGGGCTTTAATTACCTGTACAATGCTAAAACCGGGAATTAGTGAAGGAACAAAATACTCTTCATTTGAAATGTATTTTGGAAAATTGATATTATTTATATTAATGAGCGTTCTTCAGGTTGCGGTTACCATTGGAGGAGCATTTATTTTAGGCATTTATATTGCAAATCCAATACTGTTCACCCTATCGGCAACATTAATATCGGTTGTATTTATGGTATTGATGTATTCATTAGTTTCTGCATTTGGAAATGTTGGAAAAGCCATTTCAATTGTTCTGTTAGTGCTTCAGATATCCGGAACTGGGGGAATTTATCCTGTTGAAATCATGAGGCAGTTCTTCCAGGTTATAAATCCATACCTGCCAATGACTTATGCAATTACATTAATAAGGGAAGCTCAGTTAGGTTTGGTTTGGTCAAATTACCTTCCAGCTTTAATAATTCTTATTGCAATTGGAATCATAATTGTTATTTTGACTCTTATTGTTAAAGAAAAAGCGGATAAACGTGCACACTATTTCGAAGAACACTTGAAAGACAGTGGTCTATTTTAGAAGTTGTCACCAACTTCTATTTTTTTAATTTTTAACAAATTTTTTATAACTCTTTTTTTAAATCTATTTTCATGAATAATTTATTTGATATGTTTACTAAATTTAAAAAAAATGATCCAGAATTTCATGAAATCTTTAAAAACTTTGCTTTTGGAGAGGTATTTGAATATTCAACATTATCTGAAAAGGATGCTACATTGGCAATACTTGCTTCTTTAATTGCTACTCAATCACCTAAGGCATTCAAAAAAATATTATTTGAAGCTATTAACAATCATATAACTCCGATTGAAGTTAAAGAGTTGGTATATCAGTCAGTTCCTTATGTAGGTTTTGGAAAGGCACATAACTTTTTTGGAGTTGTAACAAAAGTTTTAGATAATGGGGGAATAGAATACCCATGGGATTCACAGTCCAACACAAATCCTGAAAACAGACATCAAAAAGGGCGTGAACTTCAAGAGAGATATTTTGGGGCTGAAAATATTGAAATGATGAGAAATGCTACTCCCGAAGGCCAAAAACATTTCAATACCTTTTTGGAAGGGTTCTGTTTCGGTGATTTCTACACTCGTGATGGTTTAAATGACCAGCAAAGGGAATTGATTACATTTGTATTTCTTGCATCCTTGGGCGGATGTGAAAACCAACTGAGGGGTCATACGCAAGGAAATCTAGCTGTTGGAAATGATAAAGATAAATTGATTTCTACAATAACTGTAATTATGCCGTATATTGGTTTTCCAAGGACATTAAATGCATTGGCTATTGTAAATGAAATTTGCGAATAGTTGATGTGAAAATATATTAATAATTTAATATCAATATTGATTATTGAAGGTGATTGCATGATATACAAATGTACTATTTGTGGCCATATACACAACGAAGAAGCAACAGGAATACTATTAACTGAATTAGATGTCTGTCCTATTTGTAAACAGGACATTTCAAAGTTCGTTGAGGTTGAAAATTCCAAATCAAGTGAAACTAGTGAAATTGAAAATTCTGATTTGGCATATGATAAGGATTATGCAAAAAGCGATAAGGATATTCGACAAATGGATGAAATCCATCAGATGGCAATTTCAGGTAAATCCATAGTTTCTGCAATGTATACCGAACTTCCAATGCCTAACTGGGATGATATTTTACTTTTAGGTTGTCAATTGAATCCTCAACCTTTAGAATCTGATATTGATGTAAACACTCAAACTATCATTGGGAAAAATGCTCAAAAACCTTTGATTATCGAAAGCCCTATTTACATTACCCACATGTCATTTGGCGCTCTTTCAAGAGAAACCAAAATTGCCCTTGCAAAAGGTAGTGCTGCTGTAAAAACTGCTCAATGCAGTGGTGAAGGTGGAATTCTTGTTGAAGAGATGGAAAACGCATATAAATATATTTTTGAATATGTTCCGAATAAATATTCTGTAACTGAGGATAATTTAAAGAATTCAGATGCAATCGAAATTAAAATTGGCCAGTCAACAAAGCCAGGTCTTGGAGGTCAGCTTCAGGGCGAAAAAGTAACTTTTGAAATTGCAGAAGTTAGAGGTAAACCTTTGGGTCAAGATATTCACTCTCCTGCAACAATTCCAGGAATTACAACTAAAGAAGATTTAAAAGAGTTGGTTGATGAGTTAAGAGCACGTTCTGGTGGGCGTCCAATTGGTTTAAAATTCGCTGCAGGAAGAATTGAAGATGATTTGGATTATGTGTTATATGCAGAACCAGATTTTATTACTATTGATGGAAGAGGCGGATCAACTGGTGCAAGCCCGAAGATGATTAGGGATTCAACATCAGTTCCAACAATCTATGCTCTTTCAAGGGCTCGCAAGTACCTGGATGAACATGAAAGTGATATTGACTTAACCATAACGGGGGGTTTAAGAGTATCTTCTGACTTTGCAAAAGCTTTGGCTATGGGGGCTAATGCAGTTGCAATTGGAACTGGTGCAATGATTGCTGCTGCTTGCCAACAGTATAAGATTTGCGATACTGGGGATTGTCCTATTGGTGTGGCAACTCAAGATGAGGATTTAAGAAAAAGGCTTAAAATTGAAACCGCAGCTAAAAGAGTTGAAAATTACTTGAAAGTATCAACTGACGAATTGAAGACTTTTGCAAGAATCACTGGTCATGACGATGTGCATGATTTAAATATTAATGATTTGTGCACTTTTAACTCTGAAATATCTGATTATACTCACATTAAACATGTCTAAGAATATTAATATTTTTTATATTAATATTCAATTTTTTATACTTTAATCTAATTTACTTTTTATCATATTTTAAAAATTGAATCTTTAATTCAATATGAAGATAATTTCATGATTTTTGTTCAATCGTTATGAAAATATTTATATATCATTTCTTATGATAATAATAATTACTAATCATGATAATTGAATAATAATTTGGGATTGGGAATTTATGGTATAGAACTATTGGGAAATAGGATAATTCTTATTCAGTTTTCAGTGTTTTATTATAATTTCTGTATATTTTTATATGCAGTAAAGGAATCAAAAATTTTCTAATTTTCGATTATTGATTTAATATCTGATGGTAATTATTCAAAAGGAGGATACCTATGAAATCTAGTAGAAAAATATTACTCGTAGCTGTTATAGCTTTAATAGCAGTTGTTTGTGCAAGTTCTGCAGTTAGTGCTGGTTTCTTCGACTTCTTAGGTGGTGACAGTACTGACACCAGTTTAGATGGTAAAGAAGTTAACTTAGCTGCTGCAGCAAGTTTAAAAAATGTTTATGATGAAAAATTAATCCCTATGTTTGAAGAAAAATACCCTGGTGCAACTGTTACACCTACCTACGCTTCAAGTGGGGACTTACAAACTCAAATTGAAAACGGTTTAGAAACAGATGTATTCATGTCTGCTGCTAATAAACAAATGGATACTTTAGCTGATGAAGGTTTAATTGACAACGACACCAATCTCCAATTCTTAGAAAACAAAGTTGTTTTAATTGTACCTGCTGATTCTGATGCTAATATTTCTTCATTCGATGATTTAAAAGACATTGATGGTACCATTGCTATTGGTGATCCTGAATCCGTACCTGCTGGTCAATATGCTAAAGAAGTATTAACTAACTTAGGTATTTGGGATGCTGTTCAATCCAAATTATCTTTAGGTACTGATGTAACTGCTGTATTAAACCAAGTAGCTCAAGGATCTGCTGAATGTGGTATTGTATACTCTACTGATGCTATTTCTACTGATGATGTAAAAGTTGTTTGCGAAGCTCCTGAAGACTCTTTAGACACTCCAGTTATTTATCCTGTAGCTATGACTAAAGATGCTAAAGATGCTGATGCAGCACAAGCATTCCTTGACTTCTTACAAACTCAAGAAGCTAAAGATGTATTCGTTGAATATGGATTCACAATCCATGAATAAATTTAAACTGTATTATTCACATATTATTATATGTGAATAATCAATATTTTTTAAAGGAGACATGGGCATGAGGATGGATTGGTCCCCAATTTTCATTTCAATGAAAACTGCGAGTTTATCAATCTTTATAACTTTTTTTGTAGGTTTGATTGTTGCTTGGGGTATTGTTAAACTTAAAAATGATTCAATAAAAATAGTACTTGATGGTATTTTTACACTGCCGATTGTATTGCCACCTACTGTTGTAGGGTTCTTTTTATTGTATATCTTTGGGGTTAGAGGGCCAATTGGAAGATTTTTTATAGACTTTTTCACTGTGAAAATCGCATTTTCATGGTATGCTACTGTTATTGCAGCAGTTGTAATGTCTTTTCCTTTAATGTATCGTTCTGCTAGGGGAGCTTTTGAACAGGTTGATTCTAATTTATTGGATGCTGGTCGTACATTAGGTATGTCCGAATGGAAGATTTTTTGGAAAGTCTTATTTGCAAATGCATTACCTGGAATTATTAGTGGCGGAATTCTAGCCTTTGCCCGTGGTTTAGGCGAATTTGGTGCTACAGCAATGCTTGCAGGAAATATTGCTGGACAAACAAGAACACTCCCAATGGCTGTTTATTCAGAAGTGGCAGCAGGTAATATGGGAGATGCTTTTAATTATGTAATAGTCATTGTTATCATATCGTTTATAGCTATTTTCATCATGGACTTTATTTCCATACGGAAGGAAAAGCAATGGAAAAATTAGTTTGGAGATTAGATTATGAGTGATAAATTGTTGAAAGTGGATATCAGAAAGGAACTTAAAGAATTCGATTTGGATGTTAGTTTTGAATTGAAACATGGGCGTTTAGGCATTCTTGGTCCTTCTGGTTGCGGTAAAAGTATGACTCTGAAATCTATTGCAGGCATAGTGGATCCAGATGAGGGTATTATAAGTTTAAATACTGGTGATGAAACTCTTTATTTTGATTCTAAAAATAAAATTAATTTAAAACCTCAGGATAGAAATGTCGGTTACTTATTTCAAAATTATGCCTTATTTCCTAACATGACTGTTGAAGAAAACATTGCTATTGGTTTATCCAAAGATGAAGGTGGAAATACAGTATCTGAAATGATTAAACGTTTTCAATTAGAAGGGTTGGAAAAAAGATATCCAAGACAGTTATCTGGAGGTCAACAGCAAAGAGTCGCTTTGGCCCGTATAATGGCTTATAGTCCAGATGTTATTTTATTGGATGAGCCGTTCAGTGCCATGGATACTTTTCTAAAAGAGCAGCTACGTATTGAATTATCTAATTCTCTAAATGATTTTGATGGATTTTCGATTATGGTTACTCACGACCGTGATGAAGCATTCCAGTTCTGTGATGAGCTTATTGTATTGGATCAAGGTAAGATTATTGCAAAAGGAGATACCTATGAGATATTTGAAAATCCAAAAAAGGTTCAGGTTGCAAGACTTACAGGTTGTAAAAACATTTCTAAAATTGAAATTATAGATGATTATCATCTCAAATCTTTAGATTGGGGTGTTACATTAGAGACATCTAAAGAAATCTCACCAAATATTACTCATATTGGAATAAGAGCTCATGATTTTGTCCCCGCTAGTGAAAATGATGTCAATGTATTAGATACGACAAATTCAACACTATTGGAAATGCCTTTTGAATGGCAAGTAACTTTAACAAATGGCATATGGTGGAAATCTGATAAACAGATTGATGAGCATGAATTTGTGATTCCGGAATATATTAAAATTAATCCTAAAGATGTAATATTATTGGAAGAGTAGTTCAATATTTAAAACAATCTTTCTGATGGTTATCAATTATTCCAATTGACTCTAAATAGGAATATATAATTTTTGGACCAACAAATTTCATTCCACGCTTTTTTAAATCCTTTGAAATTTCTTTTGATAAATCTGACTCGGTTAAATATTCTGCTTTAATGGTTTTTTCATCTGTAAAACTCCAAATATAACTGTCAAAACTTCCAAATTCCTTTTGGATTTCAATAAATTTTTTAGCATTAGTTATAGCTGCATTGATTTTGCCTTTGTGACGGATAATGCCTTCATTTTCTAAAAGCTCATTAACTTTATCTTCATTATAATTGGCTACTTTCAATACATCAAAATCATCAAAAGCCTTTTTAAAGTTTTCCCGTTTTTTCAAGATAGTAATCCATGAAAGGCCAGCCTGAAATGATTCTAAAACAAGCATTTCGAATAATTCTTTATCATCATGTGTTGGAACTCCCCACTCGTCATCATGATATCTAACATAAATTTCGTCTTGTGTCACCCAACTACATCTTTTCTTCATGGAAATACTTATTATAATCATAATTTAAATATATTTTTAATGAAAATAAGTCCCAAGCGAATTTTATATTTGGATGAAGTAAGGTCTTTGGCTATTATATTGGTAGTTGTTGGCCATATTGTAAGAATGTATTCAAAAGATTTTACAACTTGGTTAATATGCTCTGGTATTTTTAGTTTGACTCGTATTGGTGTTCCTTTATTTTTTACTGTAAGTGGAGCATTGCTTTTAACTAGAAAACATGTTATTATGGAATTTTTAGAAAAACGATTTAAACGAGTTGTTTTACCATTCGCATTTTGGATTATTGTGTATATAATTTTAGGTATTGTAATCTGGGGCAATGTATTTTCACCGGAGTATTGTTTGGGTATTATTCTGGGATCTAATGGTCTTGCCTCTCCATTTTGGTTTATATGGTCTTTAATTGGGATTTATTTATTAATTCCAATGATTAGTAGCTTTATAAGAGAATATGATATATTTGCTTATGAATATTGCATTGTAATTACTTTAGTGTTATCTATATTTTTTACAATTGGATTTTTCCAAATTCAACAGGCTAAATTTGAATTTAGGGTGATTTATAATTTCTTTTCAGTTTTAGGATACTTCATTTTAGGTTCTTGTATTCACAATACGGTATTTTACACATCTAAAAGAAACTCATTTCTCATAGGTGTTGCTTTATTCATTGTTGGAATAATTGGCCATTTCATTTTAATTTATAATGCAGGATTAGGTGGTTTTGAACTTAAACCTGTTGATTCATTTAATATTTTTGTCATGTTGGAAACCATTGGTTTGTTCATTGCATTTAAATATGCAAATGTTAAAATGATTTCCTCAAAACTTAAACCAATTAAAGAGCAGAAATTGGGCGAAATCATTCTATTATTCAGTAGTTGCAGTTTTGGAATATACTTCTCACATTATATTTTAACTTTATATTTATTTAAATTTGGATTTATGCATTCTTGGCCATTGTATGGATTAACATATTTCCCAGTATCATGTATTTTAATAATTGGTGCATGTTGGTTATTAATTTGGATAATGAGTAAAATACCTCTTTTAAAAATAGGTAGTGGTGTAAAATAGTGGAGATATTATGAGTGTAAATAAATCTAATCGTATTTTTTATTTTGATGCATTGCGGGCATTAGCTATCTTTTGCGTAATCTGTATTCATATTTACGCTGAAATCCAAAAAGGAGTCATGCCAGATTATGGTTTAATACCATCATATAAATGGTTTTATGCTCAATTTATGGGAAACTGTCTTAGAATTGGTGTTCCATTGTTTTTAATGATTTCTGGAGCATTACTGTTGGGTAGAAAAGAATCTGTAAAGGAATTTCTATCAAAAAGAATTCCACGTATTGTTGTCCCATTTCTATTTTGGGGTTTGATATTAACCATGTTGTTGGTTTTATTATCCTATTTCACGGATTTGACTTATATTCGTACATTTGATGCATTTCATATATTAAGGTTACTTTTTAGAGACTATATTGCTCAGGGAAGAAGTTTTGCTCCATATTGGTTCTTTTGGACAATTTTAGGATTATACTTAATAATGCCAATAATAAATAAATGGCTGGATAACTCTAAATTAAATGAAGCAGAATATTTCTTAGTAATATGGTTAATAGCTTGCTTATTCATATATACTTTTAAAATTGACCTTCCGATTAATTTAACTTACTTTGTAGGGCCAATTGGATATATTGTTTTGGGATATTATTTAAGACATACTGAAAGAAAAATATTAAATAATCCTTATTTTGACATATTCCTGATTTTGATTAGTGCTGTTTCAATGATTTTCTTTTCATGGTATTTTTCATCAACAGAAACTGTTTATAATTTTGATATTTACACTATTTTAGTTATTGGCGAAGCTACTGGAGTATTTCTGCTATTTAAAAACTTTTATAAGTTCAATTTAAAATTAAATTTTATTAGAAATCCTCATTCTATTGTCAATAAGTTAATCATGGCAATGGCAAAATACAGTTATGGTATCTATTTAACTCATGCAACAATTATTGTTATTTTTGTAGATGCTATAGACGGTTTTGGTTTCCATGTTAATGGATTTACGATATCAATGTTGGTAATTGCATTATTTGTGCCATTAGCAATAATGTTCATATTGGATAAGATTCCTGTTATAAATCAATTGATTGGATCAAAGTAGTGGTGAAAATATGAATCAGGCTTTAAAATCTAAAATAATAATGTTTTCGCTCATGGTGGGGTTCATGTTTTTGTACACTGTGGTTTTCGGAAACAAAAATACTGTAATTGGCATAATGATTGTAATGGCGGCACTCATGAATTTGGGTAATGATTTGTCATTTAAGCCTAAAATGTCATTCGTTAAAGTATTAGGTTTGTTGTTGATTTTAGGAATTGCATCATATCTTAATAATCCTCTTACGATATTTGGTTGCATTTTAACATTTATAGTTGTTTTTGGAACAACTTTTACATCATATCATTTGTTTGGCACTAGTGTTTACATGCCTTTTTTGATGACATATTTTATGATGGTTTGCATTCCAATTAATTTAGAGGATTTGCCGATGAGGCTTTTATCTTTGGTATTTGGCGCCATTTTCATTGTTGGTTTGAATATTGTTGTTAATAAGAAAAAAGACTATAAATTATCTAAAGCAACAATAGATAATCTTATTAATGAGATAAACAATGCAATTGATTTGAAATTAACAGGAGGTGAAATTTCTCCAGAAAATTTCAAGACAGCCAATGGTTTTTACTTAGCCATTTTTAATAAGTTTGAATATAAATATTTTCCAACAAACAATCAGAAATCTGTTTTAAACATTGTCAAATCGTTTCAGTATATTGGAAAGATTATAACTGATTTTAACCTCTCTGATGATGAATTAAATTATATTAAACATATTCTCTCAAAAATTGATGAAATTGATTCTGAAGATATCTTCAAATCAATCGATGTTGATACTAATGAAATGTATTTGGCATTTTTAAACTTGGAGATAATAGCTAATGAGATTAAAAATAGAGATTTAACAAAAGATGAATTCGTTCCTGATAAAAAAACGGTTATGCAGTCTATTAGGCCAATTATCAAAAAGCAATTCAGTTTCAAATCAGCCAAATTCACATTTGCTTTTAAAATGGCATTGATGTTATTTGTTTGGGAGCTTTTAACTTTAATATTTAATTTGCCTTTTACTAAATGGCTTTATTTTGCAACAATACCGTTAATGTTACCATATATAGATGATGCAGCATATACTGCAAAGACACGGGTTCAGGGAACATTTATTGGAGTATTTATTTTTGCCATTATTGTTGTGTTAATGCCGTTCATCCCACTTTCTTTTTATGGGTTGATGATGGTTGTGATGGTTGTGTGCATGTGCATAATGGTCTTTAAACTTGAAGATAAACTAATTTTGGCAAGTGTAACAACGGTAATGTCCGTTATGACTGCACTGATGTATATTCAACCTCCAGAAGCAATGTTTCTTAAAATATTATGGGTTGTTGTCGCAGCGGCTGTTGTTACTTTGTTCAACTTCAAATTCTTACCGTATTCCGTTGAAAAAGAAACAGAAAATAATTTAAAAGCATGCTTTAAATTGAATAATAGGTCAATTGGGTTGGTTAAAGAAAACTGTCAGGACATCACGTCAAATGATAAAACCACAATTGTGGTGCTGAGCAATATTGTTCGAGAGAATATTGAGGTGACCAAAGAAAATAAAGAATTGTATGAGCTTCAAATAAAAATAACTGATATTTGTAATTTTATCTTAAACTACATTGATGTTTATGGTCTTTCAGAAACTTTAAAACTAAATCTATTAGAGATTATTAATAATTGCGGTAATGTTGACCATGAGTTAGACTTAAAAGAGATGATTATTTCATATTCTATGAAACATGTTATGAATTTATATAAAAGAGAGGAAAATATTTTTAAAAATTGAGGTGTTACTATGGTAAATTTGGGTATGGGGATGATGAGACTTCCTGTTTTGGATGAAAACGATTTTTCAAGTGTGGACTATGAGCAGGTAAATGAAATGGTGGACTTTTTTATGGAGTCCGGTTTTAATCATTTTGATACAGCTTATCCTTATCATGAAGGTTTAAGTGAAGTTGCATTTAGAAAATGTGTAGTTGAAAGATATCCAAGAGATTCCTTTAAAGTTGCAGATAAATTGCCTTTATTTTCAATTACTGAAGAATCACAATTGGAACCGATTTTTTCTGAGCAATTGGAAAGATGTGGTGTTGATTATTTTGATTATTATTTGATGCATAATGTAAGCGGATACTCCGAAGCGGGATGGTTGGATGTAGATTCATTTTCATTTGCAAACAAGAAAAAAGAGGAAGGTTACATTAAACATTTAGGGCTTTCCACTCATGCCGATGCGGAGTTTCTTGACAATATGTTAACCTTCCATCCGGAAATGGAATTTGTTTTGCTCCAGATTAACTATCTTGACTGGGAAGATGAGGGAATTCAGTCTAAAAAATGTCTTGAAGTTGCAAGAAAACATGGCAAACCTGTAATGGTCATGGAACCGTTTAAAGGAGGATTTTTGGCAGACGTGCCTAAAGATGCTGAAAAAATCATGAAAGATTATAATCCTGATGCATCTGTTGTTTCTTGGGCTTTGAGGTTTGTAGCTAGTTTGGATGATGTTTGTGTAATCTTGACTGGTGCAAGCAGCATTGATCAGATGAAGGAAAATATTGCTGAATTCAATAATTTCACGCCTCTAAATGATGAGGAGTATAAAATCATAGAAGAAGTTGCAGAAATTATTAACAGTAACATTACAGTTGACTGTACAAAATGCAGATACTGTGTTGATTCATGTCCTGAAGAAATTGACATAGCTAAAATCTTTGATTATTACAATAAAGATAAATTGTTGGGTGAACAAGCATGGTCTCAATTTGGAAATGCTTATGTGAATTATTCAAAGATTCCTGGTGTGGGATTGGCTTCTGATTGCAGTGAATGTGAAACCTGTATGGATGAATGTCCACAACACATCAATATTCCTGAAGTTTTAAAGGATGTTGCAAAAACATTTGAAACAGAATATTATGGATTTGGCGATTAAATCCATATTTTTTTTAATTTTAAGTTATGTTTAATAATAATTAATCACAAATTTATAAATAGTTATTTTAATTGAGTGTTTTATATGATACCAGGCATGAATAAAAAACAAATGAAGCAAATGGAAAGACAAATGAAAAAAATGGGTATGAAAATGGAAGACCTTGAAGGTGTCAAAGAAGTAATTATCCGTTTTGAAGATAAAGAATTAATCATCGATGAGCCTAGCGTAAGCTTAATGAATGTGATGGGCCAAGAAACTTATCAAATCGATGGTAAAGCTCGTGAAGTAGAGCTTGAATACGAAATAGAAATTCCTGAAGAAGATATTGAAATGGTTGCAAATAGTGCTGGCGTTTCTGCAGATGAAGCAAAAGCAGCTCTTGAAGAATGTAAAGGCGATTTAGCTGAAGCTATTATGAAATTAAATCAATAGATAAAATGACTTTAATTGCACATATTTCCGATTTGCATGTAAGCAAATCTGATTTTGATGAAAAAACTTTCATGACTGCCGTTGATGAAATTAATAATTTAAAACCGGACATGATAATTTTAACTGGAGATATTACTAATAATGGATATTATGTGGAATTTGAACAGGCAACTAGATATTTGGCAATGTTTGAAGCTCCATTATTCGCAGTTCCAGGAAACCATGATTCACGTAATTTAGGTTATCAAACTTTCGAAGAGTTAATAGGTGAGAGAAGCTGGAAATTAACAATGGATGATGATTTTACCGTCATTGGTCTTGACAGCAGTTCGCCTGATGAAAATAGGGGTCATATCGGAACACCGCAGCACATGTGGCTGGAACATCAATTGGATGAATGTGTAATTAATGAAAACTTTTCAATTGTAGCTTTGCATCATCATGTGGTTTCCATTCCGCAAACTGGCCGTGAACGCAATGTTTTATCAGATGCGGGTGATATTTTAAAAACATTAACAACTCATGAAGTGGATTTGATTTTATCTGGACATAAGCATGTTCCAAATATTTGGAAGATAAATGAAACAATAATTGTTAATGCGGGCTCACTGTGTTCCTGTAAGCTCAGGGGCAAAATTAAGAACTCTTATAACGTTTATAACATAACTGATGATGAAATTGAAATATTCTTAAACACTATTGGTGGAGAAAGATTTTTATTTGGAAAATATCCAAGAAATAAATATTAAAATATATTTAAATATTTAATAATACAAAAATAAAATACTGAATTAAAATTAAGCATGTAATATATTTTTAAGGTGATATTATGAAAGTGGTCGTAGATGCTTCTAATGTAGCACATTATGTTAAAAATGAAAATGGACAACCTCAAATGTCTAATATTCTTGCGGCTGTTAAAGCATTAGAGGAAAGTGAAGATGAATTTGTAATAATTGCCGATGCATCACTCCGTCATGACATTGATGATAAAGGAAGATTTTTGAAATTGTTGGAAAGTGAAAACGTAGAAGAAGTTCCAGCAGGTAATGATGCAGATCATTTTATTTTAGATATTGCAACTAATGAAAGAGCAAAAGTTTTATCAAATGATAAATTCAGAGATTATGCTGCTGAATTTAGAAATATTGCTTCAATGAGGATTCCATTTGTTATTGAAAATGGAAGGCTCACATTTGGAAAACCAAAAAAACCTAAAAAGGATAAAAACATACTCCAACACATTTGTGATGACATTATTAAAGAATTAAACTTTAAAAAATGGGAAATTTACACTGGTAAAGAAGGTTTAGAAGTTTCTCCATTAAATATTGCTAAACAAGCTATTATACGTATTGATAATGATAATAATACAGAATCAAGGTTAGAAAACATATTCTCTAAAATACCAATGTTTAATAAAATCGTAGAGATGGTGGATGATGTTGAAATAGCAGCACCATATGTGATTTTTGTGTTGGTTCATCCTAAAGATTATAAAGTTGTTGTAAAAAACGCAGGAAATATTTCTGTTACTGTGGCTGACAGATTAGGTCTTGAGAAAAAACCTTTAATTGCAGTCCGTAATGATTTATTCACAAAGCCGGGAAACTTTGAATTGAATATTTTATTGGCTGATGAAGTTACAGAAAATGCTCCATATAACATATTAATCCGTGTAAGTGAGCATGATGAAGTATTCATTAAAAGAAATTCCAGAAATATTGCAAGTACTATAGCAGGAAGACTTGGATCTTGGAAATTCCCTTTTGTTTCTGTCAAACCAGATATGCTTTTAGAAAAACCTGGTGAATTTGAGATAGAACTCGAGAAAGGAGGGAATTTAGATGGTTAATGCTTTAACCAAGTCGTTAATAAAGTCAACCACTAAATTAAAACCTATTGCTGTTGGAACAAAGTTTTTTCCAACAAATTCTCTTGAAACGGAATATGTAGAGTTATTCAACTATACTCAAACTATTCTTTTTGAGATTGAAAAAGCAGAAATTACTTCCGACACTATCCTAAAAAATCTCATTCGTGATGTGGGTATTGAAAATATTCCAAAGGAATATACTTTTCACGAATTAAAACCTGCCGAAAATAGAATTGAAGAATATGCATTAGTAAGTAACATTATCATGGGTAGTGACCGTTATTTTTACATTGAACTTCCATATCCTTCTAATATGATTAACATTTTTGAAAAAATCATTCAGAATGAAAAAGGGGAAGTTGTGGAAAAAACAGCAACTGAACTTGTTGCAAGAATGTTAAGTAAAAATGATGCCATTCGTGTGGCTATTGAGTTAATTGGTATCGGATTGTCTGAAAACATTCAGGTTATTTCTGCTGTGGGAATGACTGGTGCTGCTTCAATTGAAAGAGCAATACATTATACTCAAAATGTAGGAAGTTTTCCTGGAATTGCATTTACAAAACTGGGTGGTGAATATGCTTTAGTTTTCGATTCACCTTTCCTATTGCAGGAATCTAAACCAGTTGATTTAGAAAATTACTTATTCATTGATTTAATTGATTCTACCAAATTCATTGATAAAAATGGTAGGACTCAGCTAGTCGAACTCATGACTGGAATTAAGAATTTCATTGAAACTGAATGTGATGGAGAGTTAGAAGGATATCGTGAAGGTGGAGACGATTTTATTGCAAGATTTCCGTCTAAAGATTTAGCTATCCGTGCAGGACTTGATGCTGCATGGTTTGCTTTAGATAATGGAGCTAAAATTAGGGCAGGAGTTGGAAGAAGTAGAAGAGAAGCTGGTGAAAGAGCACAGTTGGTTGATAGTTTGGATTCTACTTCACCATTGTCTTTAGTTATATTTGAGTTAGCTAATGGTTTATATGCTTACAATATTCCTTCTGAGTTTACAAGAACTTTGATTAATTTGGTTGAAAATGAAAAGCCTAAATTAATAGGAGTTTTTGCTTTTGTGTTTATATTTGCATATTTGATGTCTATTTTAGGATTGGGCATGTTCAGTTTTGTTGGAGTTATATTGGCTCTTGTTTATGCAGCTGTAGCCTAAAAAATTTAAAGAGAAAAAATAATATGAGACGAAAAAAAGACGATAAACAGGTTTTGATTCCAAGAAGCAGTCCTAATCATGTTTCTAATAGGAATAAAAGAAGATCTGGCAGGAATCGAAACAGTCGCAATACTCGTAATAGTCGCAATAATCGCATTAACAGAAATAATCGTTATAATAATGGGCAGAGAAAGAAAAGAAGCAAGCTTACTTTATTTTTAATGATTCTCGCCATCATTGGTTTTGTTGTTGGTGCAGGAATTGGAGTTTCCTTAAGTTTTGATGATGGTGATGATGGTCCTCATATTGAAAATGTAACAAAGGAAATGACTACAAACTTAAATGAAACACCAGATTTCAGTTATGATAAGGAAGTGGATGCAGTCGATTTCAACAGTAATCAGGATGTCGAGGAATTTAATCTGACTGTAGAGCCATCATATTAATTTTTTTGGTGATTTTTATGGATTTTATTAGAGAATTAAATGGGGGATTTTCAGTTATTGAAAACCTCAAGGTATCTGGAGCTCGTGAAGGCAAATATGGTGTTACAATCATTGTTTCACCGAATAGTGATGCATCTGCAGTATTTACTTCAAATAAGGTAGTTGCGGCTCCGGTCAATTATACTAAAAAAGTACTTAAGAATGGAAAGCTTTCGGCTGTTTTTGTCAACAGTGGTAATGCAAACTGTTTTACTGGTGAACAAGGTTTTAAAGACTGTGAAACCTTGGCAGAAATTGTTTCAAAAGATTTAAAAATACCTAAAGATGAAATTGCGGTTTCTTCTACAGGAGTTATTGGACGTCAAATGCCGATTGATACCATATCGAAAGTGGCATATGAATCACTTTCCAAATTGGGAAATTCGCCTGAAAACTCCCTTGCAGCTGCAAAAGCTATTATGACTACTGACACATTTCCAAAGGAATGTGCAGTTGAAGTAACTTTAACAAATGGCAAAACAGTCAGAATTGCAGGAATAACAAAGGGAAGTGGAATGATTGCTCCGAATATGGGAACAATGCTGTCATTTATTGTAACTGATGCGGTAATGCCTGCTGATGAAATCAATAAAGCTCTAAAACAGGCTGCAGGAATTAGTTTTAACATGATTGTTGTTGATGGTGATGAAAGTACTAATGATACCTGTTTGATGATGGCTAATGGAACATCTAATGTAGAAGTCGTAAAAGATGGAAAGGTAGATTCCAATTTCCAGGATGCCTTAAATTATTTATGTACTGATTTGGCAAAGAAAATGGCTCGTGACGGTGAAGGGGCGACCAAATTCATTGAAGCGAATGTATGTGGTGCAAAAGACCTTGAAGATGCAAAACTTGCTGCAAAATCCATAATATCTTCAAGCCTATTTAAATCAGCAGTATTTGGTGGTGACCCTAATTGGGGAAGAATCGTATCGGCAATTGGATATTCTGGTTGTGATTTAAATCCTGATATTGTAACAATTGCCATTGCTGGTGATGAGGATGAAGTTGATCTTGTAAGAAGAGGTGAAATTCTGGCGTTTGAAGACACTCCATATCTTGAAAGGGCTGAAAAGATAATGCAGACTAAAAATGTCACAGTCAATGTGGACCTTGCATTAGGTGATGGTGAGGCTACTGCATGGGGTTGCGATTTAACATATGATTATGTTAAAATCAATGCGGAATACACCACTTAAAGAAAACCTTTAAATATCTTGAAAACAAATATTTTTTTGTTATAGATTTAATTCTAATTGTTTATTTTATCAATTTTAAGGAGGGAAAATATGGCAAAAGTTAAAGGAACTAACAGAAGAACCAGGCAAAAAAGAAGTTATACTAAACCTGGTAGTAAAAGAGGAAGAGGAGTAAAACAAACCTGGAAAAAATAATCCTCTTATAACTTTTTTTTATTATTTTACACTATTTTTAGATATTTTTAGTACTGTTTTTCATTGAAAATTATTAAATACTATTTTTTAAAGATTATTATTTAAAGGTGATAATATGATGATGCCTGCAAATGGACATAGAGCTCATGGATTTTCAAGTGCACATTTTCTGGATTCTGATGAAATTATCCAAGAATTAAATTTAAATGGAAATGAAACTGTTATGGATGCAGGTTGTGGCGACGGTCACAATGCAATAAAAATTTTAGAAGATTACAATCATAAAGGTTTAGTTTATGCAGTTGATGTTTATGATGCTTCAATTGAAGATATGAATGAATATAAAAATGAAAACAATGTCGAAAACTTAATCAATATCGAAGCGTATATTACAAAAGGAATTCCTGGTGTCGAAGACGATTCCATTGATGTTGTTTTGATGGTTAATGTATTCCATGGATTTAAAGCATCAAGAACAATTGATGAAGCTATTGAGGAGCTTAAAAGAATTATCAAAAAAGATGGTAAAATAGCTATAATGGATTATAAGGCATGGGATGTTCCAAAAGGACCTCCAACACCTGTAAGAAGTTCACCTTCAGAATTGGAGGAATTCTTCAACAGTCATGATCTTAAAAAAGTTTATTTGAATGAAGAAATTGGTGAAGATATTCCTGAAGGCAAATCTCATTACTTGATAATGTTTCAAAAGAATTAAATGGTGTTGATATGGGACATAAACATCACGGCAAATCAAGTGCGAGTTTTTTAAATGCTGATGAAATCCTATTAGAACTTAATCTTGAAGGTAATGAAAATTTTTTAGATGCAGGATGTGGAGACGGTTTTGTTTCACTTAAAGCAATTGAAAAATATCTTCCCGAAGGTACTGTTTATGCTGTAGATATTTTCGACGAATCTATTAAACAATTGGATGATTATAAACAAAAAATCAATATAGAAAACCTGATTAACATAGAAGCTGATTTAACCAAAGGCATTCCAATTGATGATGGAATGATTGATGTTCTTTTTATGCTTAATGTATTTCATGGATTTACATCTGAAAACAGGGATGATGTAATCAACGAACTTATCAGATTGACCAAGGATGATGGTAAAATTGCAATAATGGATTTTAAACCATTTGACATGCAGGTAGGCCCACCTACTGAGATTAGAATATCACCATCTGAATTAGAAGATATATTTAAAGGTTACAACCTTAAGAAGGTTTATTTAAATGAAGAAATTGGCGCCGAATTTAGTGAAGGTAAATCTCACTATTTGATGATATTTAAAAAGGAGTAAATTTAGATGATTTTTGCAGCAATACTGGCAGGAGGAATAGGTTCTAGAATGGGGGGAACAGATACTCCCAAACAGTTTTTGGATTTAGGAAACAAACCTGTAATTGTCCATACAATTGAAAAATTTGTTATTAATGAAAAAATTGATAAAACAATTGTTTTAACACCTAAAAACTTCATTAACCATACAAATCAGTTAATTAAAGAATACATTCCAAATGCTGATGACATTATTGTTATTGAGGGAGGAGAAACAAGAAACGACACTCTGTTAAACAGTATCAGATATATTGAGGAAAATTTTGGAATTGATGACGAATCAATTATCCTTACTCATGATTCTGTACGTCCATTTGTAACTCATAGGATTATTGAGGACAATATTAAAGCTGCAAGAAAATATGGGGCATGCGATACTGTCATTCCTGCCACAGACACCATTGTCGAAAGTATCAATGGTGAGACAATTGAAAGTATCCCTGTGAGGGATTATTATTACCAAGGCCAAACGCCACAGAGCTTCAATATAAAGAAACTTTTCAACTTAATCGATAGTTTAACAGAAGAAGAATCCAATATACTTACAGATGCATGCAAAATATTCACACTTAAAGATGAGGATGTACATCTAGTAGATGGTGAAGTGACAAATATTAAGATTACATATCCATATGATTTAAAATTGGCCAATACAATACTTGAGGATAGAAATGATTAACATAGTCTATAGATTAAAATCTCCGAAATTCTTTGAAGAGGCAATTGATGAAATTGAACTTGATGGCGTAATTGTAAGACCAACATATCTTTCAATCTGTCAGGCAGACCAGAGATACTACCAGGGCTCAAGGCCTGTTGAAGTACTGGAAGCAAAACTTCCAATGGCTTTGATTCATGAAGCAATTGGTGAAGTTGTATTTGACAGTGAAAAAAACTTCAAACAGGGAGATAAAGTTGTAATGATTCCAAACACTCCTTCAGGTGATGATGTTTGTAAGGCTAATTATTCATACACATCCAAGTTCAGGGGAAGCGGATTTGACGGTTTCACTTCCGATTTGATTAAGTTAACATCTGACAGAGTAATTAAAATACCTGCTGATTTTAATCCTCACGTTTCTGCTTTTATAGAATTAATCAGCGTGGCCTATCAGGGAATTAGCAAGTTTGATGAACTTGCCATCACACCGAAAGACAAACTTGGTGTTTGGGGTGATGGGAACCTGGGTTTTATAACTGCTTTGTTTTTAAAAGAAAGATTTCCTGAATCTGAAGTGATTGTTTTTGGAAAACACCAGGAAAACCTGAACCTGTTTTCATTTGCCGATGAAGTCTATCAGATTCACAATGTTTCAGAAAATGTTGTTGTTGACCATGCGTTCGAATGTGTCGGATCAAGTGCTTCCCAATCAGCTATTGAACAGATTATTGATTTAATCAATCCTCAGGGAACCATAAACCTATTCGGAGTAAGCGAATATCCAATACCAATCAATACTCGTATGGTTTTGGAAAAAGGATTGACAATTCAGGGAAACAGCAGATCCGAAAGGGAGGATTTTATTGGAGTTGTTGAAACTCTCAAAGAAAATCCTAATCTATTTGAGCATTTGGAAAAGCTCATAACAAATATTTGTGAAATACAATCCTTAAATGACTTGAAAGAAGCATTTGATAAGGATTATATTTCAAACTTTGGAAAAACCATCTTAAAATGGGATAAATAGTTAATGAATTCGATTAACTATTTTAAAATATTCCTTTCTAAAGTAGTTCCTGTCCTTTTTTTCACAAATCATTGGAAGCCTTGCCAAAACGTCAATGTCTTCGGGGCTGATTCTCTGATTATTTTTGAATTTGTCTTTTATCAAGCCTAAAATATGTTTGGCAGGATTATATTCTGATTTGAATAATTTGATTGTAAAATCGGCATCGGACATAATCTGACAGATTTTCATGTTGACTTCGATGTCATTTGAGCATAGGATATAGACTGAAACACGTTTGTGTGTTAGTTCGTATAGCTTTTCAGCAATTTCTGCGTATTTTACAAGTTCATCTTCTCTAAAATCAGTTAACTGCAAAGTGAAATAAACTATCTCTCCATCGTCGGCAATGAATGTGCTTCCGGTTTCCACAATTTTTGGATCTAGTTTCATTTCGAGTTCTTCTGGGAGTTTTCTAAGTGGTCTTTGGTCATCAAATTCTGTTCTGATGAGTATTGTGTCTATTTGAAAGTCTTCTTTATTCATTTTTTAACCTCTTAAATTTTAATTACATTCTTTATATTGAATTTTAGGGTTTATAAATTAGTAAGTTATTTTTTAGAGCAATTTTATGAGGTTAAATCAATTTTTAAGTATTATTATAAAAGAAGTAAAATGTGGTTGGGATAATGGTTTCAATTTCCAAACCTTTTCCTAACTCTTCTAATTTCATATCTGGCAAATGCATAGTTTATCACACTGGCTATTGCTCTTCCGATACATAAACCTAACCAGATACCGACAAGGTTCCAGTTAAATATGAATACGAAGACATATATTAAAGGAACGACGAATATGATTTCTCTTAAGATTGTAAACATTAAACTGTAGGTTCCTTTTCCAATTCCCTGATAAAAAAAGCTTGATGGAAGTCCAATACCTGTTAGAATTAAAGCGGGACATACCAATTGAAGATACAATGCAATTCCAGGAACTAGATTTGCAGTTTCTGGAGTATATGCAAATAATGTTGCAAGAGGTGTTGCAAATATTACTAAAATCAATGTTATTGCTGTTCCTAAAAGTAAACCAAATTTGGCACCATAATTGTGGGCTCTTGATAGATAATCTCCGTTTTTAGCACCAAATGCACTTCCAGAAACAGCAATAACTGCAGATCCAATAGCTGAAAGTGGCATTATTGCAAATAAATATAATCTTTGGCCTGAAGTGAATGTAGCTATTCCGTAATCTCCTCCAACCATTGAAATAACAATCAGGTAGATTGACATTGCAATTGCCATAATTAGCATGTCAAGAGCAGATGGAATTCCCACTTTAAGAATGTCTTTTGTTAATTTGGAGTTGAATTTAAAACCTTTAAGACTAACATTGATGTATGTGTCTTTTTTGATTAAAATCCAATACAACATCACGATTGCTGCAATTGCTGAACTTACAATTGTTGCAAGTGATGCTCCGGCTGAACCTAAACCTAATGTGTAAATAAAGATAGGGTCTAGAGAAGCGTTTAATATGACTGTAATGACTACAACATACATTGCACGTTTCATGTCTCCTTCACCACGAAGGATTCCGCTGCAGCCGTTTGAAAACATGAAAGCAATCAAACCTAAAAATAATGGTGTTGCATAGGCTGTGGCTTCATTTAATGTTTGCCCTGCTGCACCATAACTTACAAGTAAAGGTTCTTGAATTATCATAAAAATAATTGTTAAGAGGACGGAGGCTATTAAAAAGATAAATAAAGAATGTGTTGCAGATTCATTTGCTTTTTCATGATTTTTTGCTCCAATGAATCTTGAAATACTGCTTGTGGCACCGTTTCCAAGCCCAACACTTGCTCCATTCAATACCATGAAGATTGGTGTTACAAAACCTATTCCTGCTATAGCTGTCGGGCCGAGCCCAGCTACCCATATTCCATCAACAATATTGTACAGTGCTGTTAAAACCATGGAAATCATAATTGGTATTGCCAGTTTTTTAACAGCTTTTTCAGGTTCTCCTCTCATTAACTCCACATTTTTATTAGCCATGATTTAAATATTGTTTCTAATAATATTTATTATTGGTGAAAAGATGGATTATGAGGTTATCATTCGTGAAAAGTTTCCAAACTGTGATGTTGAAGTCATTGAACCTGATTTTTTTGAAATAGAACGGCTGGTAGAATACATCACCGATGACATTGTGGTATATAAGCCATTTTCCGTTATGGTTAACAGACATTTCATACGGTTCATGATGAATGTGGGTCATAGGGGTAAAATCTATTATTTGGATGGATTTTCTGATGATGATTTAAAAATAATTCATGGTGGTCTTTTGAAGTTTACATGGAAAAGTGATACAAAAATTAACCTGTTTAAAAATGCGGACCCTGATAGAGACATTTTAGGACTTTGAGGTGATATTATGTTGATTGATTTTAATGAAATGGATGGTGTTTTGATAAACAACATGAATGGTGGTGAATGTGAAGTTATAGCCAATGGATGTAAATGAATGTGTCAGATTTGTAAAGTGTGTTATTCCACCAAAATCTTCAATTGGATATCACAGGCAGGAAAGCAATGATGATATTAACTATATTATTTCAGGTGAAGGCATAGCAGTTTGTGATGATGCAGAAGAAGTTCTAAAGCCTGGAGTTTGCCACATATGTCCTAAAGGTTCTATGCATTCCATAATTAATGTTGGTGAAGAGGATTTGGTATTTTTCACTATTGTTCCTAAATGATGAAAAATTCATCACAATATTCGCAATAATAATTGTAATTACTTTCACAGCAATTTCCAATAATTACCTCGCCGTTTAAGGATTCAACTGCAAGTTCATCGTCAACTTGTCCGTGAAATACTCTTTTCAATTCTCTCATGCACTTTGGACAGGTTTTCATATACTTTAATTATATTAACTATGTTTCTTAAATATAATTGTAGGTGTAAATATGTTGATTAATGTTGGTGCTGAATTTGGTACTCATCTTGAGTCAAGTGAAGATGCGGTTGAATTAGTTGATATTTTAAACAAAATCCCTGAAGAAAGCTTTATAATTGATTTTAAAGATGTAATGTTTGTTACTATGAACTATGCACAGGCCTATTATACTGCTAAACTTGATTCACCTAAAAATATTTCTGAAATTAATATTTCAGATGAAATCAGTGTGATAATGGGCGCTGCCGACGAGGCATGCAATCCTTAATCTCTTTTTTCATTGCTCTCACTTCGTAAAATTGATACGGCTTCGTAAAATTGTTCTCATTTAAAACTACCTATTTTAAATACTATTTTTTTCATAATACTTTCATTGACTAGAAAGTTGTTTAAATCCGGATTTTTTCATCTTCTTAGTTAATTATTAAATTGTTTAGGTGGTGTTAGTATAACACTTAAAAACTTGTTTGATAATTATGAAGAATTTGAAGAAATTAAAAATTGTAAATGTGATATGAAATTAGATTTTAAGAATTTAAAGTTTAATCCAGCAACTATTCTGCCATTGTTATGTGCATGTAATGGATTTAATCCAAAATCAGAAAACTTTAGTGATTTGTGTACACATTTAAGAGAAATAATGGATAAAAATCAACTATTTTCTAAATTACCTGATTCTAGGGAGGACAGTGATGATTTGGATTTCTTAACAAATTATATGATGAATTTGGAACATAATTATGGAGGTTATTTTGCAATGAGGATTATTATCTCTGAGTTAGCAAATAATGTTTATGATCATTCAAGGAATGGAAATGGGGATTTACAGAGTTACATTTTTTCAAATTTGGATGAAGAAACAAATAAATTGGATATATGTGTTGTTGATGATGGTGTTTCTATTCCGGGATTATTTGAAATTTCAAATGTTGATTTTGATAATGATTGTCATGCAATCGAAAAAGCTATTGGTATGTTTTCAACTATTCCCAATTCTCAATTTGAAAGGGGAAATGGTTTATGGACTATTATTAGATTGGTTGTTGAAGGAAATGGTGGAGAATTATTATTAATATCTCGAGCAGGTTGTTTACATATTTTTGGAGAAAATTATAGATATTATTTATTAAGTGATGAACATATATTTAATGGGACATTAGTTTGTGTTAGACTAAATGACTATGAAGTTCAAAATATTTATGATTTGATAGAATTTAACAAACCTAATTCTTATAAATTGGAGAATTTTTATGATTATTAAAATAAAAGATGAAATAACTGATGCATTAGATTACAATAAATCTGCTACTGATTTGATTAATAAGATTAATCAGCATGATGATAATGATTTCATAATGGATTTTGAAGGAGTCTTTTTTATTAGCAGAAGTTTTGCACAGGCATATTACGCATCTAAAAAAAGATCTGCTAAAAACATCTCTGAAATCAACTTTTCAAGTGATGTTAAACCATTGATGAAGATGGTTGAAAAACAAATTATTGGCGTTTAAACGCCTCTTTTTCTTATTTTTATACTTCATTGCTTTGACTTCGTAATATTGCTCTCGCTTTGTAAAATTGTTCCCATTTAAAACTGATTATTTTAAATATAAAGACTTCTATACTATTTAATTAAGAATTTAAATCTTATTTGCAAAGTATTTGCAAAAATAAGTAAATATTTCTATTAATTAGTAATGGAGTTGTAAAGATGAGAGAAAAGTTTTGTGAAAAATATTTCGATAACAAAGTCAAGCCGAAGCACTTAATGGAATTTCGTGAAAAAACTCCTAGGGGAAATACAATTGAGGGGTTGGTCTGCAGAAAACCCAATGAATACTTGGGGTCATTGATAATAACTCATATCACTGAAAAAAGCGGTAAAAGTTATGATACGGAACAGTTTGTACATGCATTTCCCAAAATCCATTACTGGGATGATAAACACAGACTAAAAGAGGATGAGGACTCTATTGTTTACTGCTGTGGTGAAAAACTTGATGGGACCTGTCTGATTTTATATTCTCTAAATGATGATTTTGGCCAGTCAATAGAAATTGTTCCAAAAACCAGGTCAAAAGCAGTTGCTGATGAGCATATAGTGGAAATGTATAAGCTAATCGATAAGAAAGCCATTGAAAAGTTCTTTTCAGATCAGGTTCATTTAAATGATTCTTTGATGTTTGAACTATATGGTATTTTAAACAGGCATGAAATTGCATATATGGACACCTACATTGACATCAAGTTAATTGGAGCTTATGTGGATGATATATTTTTAGATTACATAGGAATCAAGTATTACTATGACTTGGAGGACTTTTCAAAGCCGGATATCTTATTCAGCATTGAAAAGTATGCCTGTGAAAACTCATTTCTGGTAAAATGGCAGGGTCATAAAACCAGACTTAAAAATTATGAAGTCTCCTCAGAAGATTCATTTCCAACATTGTATGATGCAATTCAGGAAATAAAGCTATTGATGGAACAGATTAACAATGAATACATTAAAAATAACGGTCGAAGGGCAATTGAGGGAGTTGTCATTAATGGTAAACATGTTAATAATTCCCAGATGTATTTGAAAATCAAGCCTAGTGACATTGAAAAGGAAGCTAAACGTCTGGACACTGTTCCAAGAAGATTCATCCTAAAAGAGGTTCATAAGTATTTCGATGAGTTTGGCTCAAAGGTTCAGGACATCTACAGGGCTGATGAGACTCACTATATCAAATATGTCAAGCTGCAGCTGCAGGAGGAATTCACCTTTGAGCAGATTGAAGATCCAAGGACAAGAAGGAGAATCAAAAGCGTTTTCATGGACGTTTGGGATTCAAAGATTCCGCCGGTTAGCTTGCAGAATATCTGTGAGGAATTGGTTTTAAAAAACCCTGATGCTAGCATTAGTGAGCTGATGAGAATTTTTGCAGCTGAATATCCGAGCAAAAAGAAGCAATCTCGCTTTGTTTATAATATTTTGTCAAAAATCCTAAAAAAGTAGGTGAAATTGATGGCGGATATACTTCAGATTCTAAACATTGCTTTAATTATTGTGCTTGCTATATTATTGTGGAAGAACAGGCATTCTAAAAACCAACTTGTATTTAGAATTGTATTTATTTTAATCGTTATTTCATTTATTTTGACAGAGATATTTTTATGATATTTCATACATAGTTAGAAGTATGGAAAGTTATATCTCTCAAAAATTAAATGGTAGATTTAAACCGATAGTCCTTTTAAAAACTGATGAAATTCCTGAAAATGTTATTGGACCAAAGTCTGGCCGTGGCGGATGTGTGATGTCATTTGTTGCACAAACTATAGCAAAAAGAAAAATAACATTCTACAAACGTGAAAATGCAAGATGTGGCGGAATTTTCCCAGGTTTTGGATGGGGAGATGGTTTTGAAAATGAGGATGCAAAGGATTTTCAGGCAACATTCCTTTCTTGCGGTGCAGAATCAGCAAAGGATAAGGAAGATTTCCTAAAAAAGATTGAAAACAGGCCTCCAAATGTAAAGCAGATGTTTAGTGAAGGTGAAAGAATATATGCTGATTGGCAAACCGCTTACGAAAATATTTCCAGTCGTCCGATATATGATGATGAAAAGCATGTTGTTTTCAAGCCATTGGAAGAGTTAAGTGATGGTGAAATCCCGGAATCTGTGATTTTTACAGTTAATTCATTTGAATTAATGCTCTTATTGCAACTCGATGGATCTCACAGAGCTGACAGTAACTATGTAATGGTTCCGCAGGCTTCAGCTTGCCAGTCTCTAGGATGCTTTGTATTTGAGCAAAATGAAAAGGAAAATCCGCATATGGTTTTAGGTCCGGTGGATTTATCCGCTAGAAAACACATGAAACATTTCATCCCGCTTGACTATGTTACTTTGGCGTTGCCATGGAAATTGTTTTTAAAACTGGAGGAAATCAGCAAGAAAAGTCTTTTCCAATCATCTCTTTTAAGTGATTTGATGGATTAATTTAATTAATTACAAAGTTTAATCTTAAAGTATGGAAGTAAAAATTAAACCAGTTGAATTAATTGAATTGTTCTATGATTTGATTTTTGTATATGCAATATCAAAGTTAACCGCTTTGATTTCCGAGCCAGTTGGAGGAATTGTTCCTCTTTATAGCTTTTTTGCTTATCTGATTACTTCTTTTGTAATACTGCAGGCTTGGCTTTATTTTACAAACTATGTTAACAGATATGGTCAGTGGAAGTGGCATGAGTATGTTCTGGCAGCAGTGAATATGATTGCCGTAATTTATATGGCAAACACGATTTCACCTGATTGGAGCTCAATGGCTTTTGTATTTGACCTTACAATGCTGATACTACTTCTAACAGTTGTCATACTATATTCTGTCCATGCAAAAAGAGAACATTCGATGGTTGGGGCTGCCGGAAATTCAATTACAATTCTTTTGGTTGTCTGTACAATCTATATAATAGCTATAATATCTTCATTGGTTGGTTTTACAGATTATGTTATCTGGATTAATGTTGTAGCTGTTTTAACTGGTGCATTTTTACCGTTCTTTATCAGAGGGAAGTTTGACAAAAGCATTATCAGCTTTCCCCATCTGGTTGAGAGATTTGAACTGTTGACTATCATTACCTTTGGTGAGGCTGTTGTCGGCCTGACACACTTTTTTGACACAACACAATTTAATTTCGTTCCGATTTTGGTATTTCTGATTGTTCTGACAATGTTTGGTTCATATGTGGTTCAAATCCACAATCTGATGGAGCATCATCGTGTCGAGAGGTCATTGAGGTTAATGTTTAGTCATTATTTTGTTGTAATCAGCATTAATCTTGTTACTGTGGCACTTGAACTGATTCATTCAGGGGAAGTAAATCACCTGTTTGCAAGTGCATTGATGATTGCATCACTGATTATTTTCTACTTGTCAATTATGGCAAACAAGGCATATTACAAGGAAAATATTAAATTAACCAAAAAAGATATTATAGAAATGTTGATAGTTACAGTTATTGGAATAGCTATCATCCTGATATTTATCTCAAATTTATATGCTTTCTTGATTGGAAGCTTGATTATGACATTTGGCAATTTTGCAATATTGCTAATGAAACAGAAAGGTGTTTAAGTGAGTGAACAAAAATTAGAAGTTTTTAATGTTTTGAATTTTTTAAATAGCGGTTATGAACTTGAAGATATTCTAAACGAAGGTAATTTCGGAACTTTCCCGTCAGGACAGGACTGTGTTAACTATCTTGTTGAAAATGATTACCTTGCAGGTGACGGGGGAGCTTTAACTGCAGAAGATTTGTCTAAAAAGTATAAAGTAGCCGAATTAAAGGAACTTTTAAAAGAAAACGGTTTAAAAGTTTCTGGTAAAAAACAGGAACTTATTGAAAGATTATTGCCTGTGTTAAATGATGGTGCAGTTTCTGGAGATTATGAATTAACAGACAAAGCAAAAGAATTTTTGGCTGAAAACGAGTGGATTGACTTATACATGTTTGCACTTGTTGCATTCCGCTTTGAAGATTATGAATTTTACGTAAATAATTCTTCAGCAGACATGATTCAAACAGCACACAATTTCTGTGATGAAATTCTATCAAATGCATTGATGGCAAATCAGTTTTTAGTATTTATTGATGCGCTTACTGCAAAAGCCCATGTATTTGCATATTCCGGTGATTATGAATCATTTTTAGATTATGATTTGCAACGTTTCATCTTGGGTTTAAACCCTATCATGCTGGATTCAACCAATTATGTCAAATATGACATTGTCGACTATGCAAATATTGTTAACCTTAGAAATGTCACTGAAGAATTTGACTTCGGAAGCCTGAAGAAAAGGTTTGATAAAATCTGGGCAAAATCCAACATTAAAAGCACTACTGTGCCTAAAAAGACTGCTTACAAGATTTTACAAAAGGCAATCGATGGTGCAGATTTGGAAGAGCTTAACTTTGATTTAAGGGAAAAATACTTCGATAAAAAATTCGGAATTTAGATTATGAGAAGCAAAGTTGCCGGAATTGTCTTTATAAGTGGTAGTTTGTATTATATGCTAGCGGAAGCTATTTCTGCAACTTTCTTTAAAGCTTCTTTATATAATACTTACATTTTTCATACTATTTCTGAACTTGGAATTCCTGATGCAAATTCTCCTTTATTTTGGTTAATGAATTCTGCTTTTATAATTATTGGATTGACATTATTATTTGGTAATTTTTACAAATTTAAAGATTATATAATTAAGAATAAACCTATTTTTTACATTTTAACTGTAATAACTTCTTTGGGAGTTATTATTGTTGGCCTTATTCATGGTGGAAACCCTCTGACTTCAGGCCATCACACATTAGGTGCCATAATGGCTATATTGGGTGGCAATATATTATTGATGCTAATTTCAAGATCAATGGATGAATTTGGAAAATATCAAAAAACTACACTGATTTTAGGTCTGATTGGATTTATTGCCTTTTGGATAATGGCATTTAATATGGAAAGCATCTACATGCCTGTTTTTGAAAGACTGTCTGTTTATACAATGATTGTCTGGTCATTTTTAACTGGAATTTATGTTGTATCTCACAACATTTAAATAATTTTTTAGATATACTTTTAACTAGGAGAGTTTATCATGGCAGAAGATGTAATGTTTGGATTTGGAGCAATGAGACTTGATTTGCTCGACAAAAACGATGAAGGTTCTGTTGATAACAAAAATTATCAGGAAATGATTGATTACTATATGAAACAAGGCTTTAATTATTTTGACACTTCATATGCTTATCACATGGGATCATCAGAAGAGGGACTTAAAGAATTTTTAGTAAAAAAATATCCAAGAGATTCATTTACAATAGTCGACAAGATGCCGACATGGTTGCTTCAAAGTGAAGAAGACAATGAGAAATATTCAAATGAAATGCTTGAACGTTTGGGTGTTGACTATTTTGATATATTTTTGATACACAACATTAACGAAGCATTTTTAGCAATTGCAGAAAACTGCAAGACATTCGAATACATTCAGAAAATGAAAGAGGAAGGAACAGCCAAAAAAATAGGTATCAGCTACCACGACAGAGCCGATTTGCTTGAGAAAATTCTTGAAAAGTATGGTGACATTTTAGATGTTGTCCAATTGCAGCTCAACTATCTTGACTGGGAAAGCCAACTGACCGAGTCAAGAAAATGTTATGAAGTATGTGAAAAATACGATATGGATGTCGTTGTAATGGAACCTATAAAAGGTGGAACACTCTTTAACTTGCCTGATAACATTAAAGATGAATTCAAGGCATTCAATCCTGAAATGAGCATGGTTGAATGGGCGCTTCGTTTTGCAGCAACTCCAAAAAACGTGAAAGTCGTATTGAGCGGAATGAATAATCTTGAGCAGATGAAAGAAAACTGTGAAATATTCAAACCGTTTGAACCATTGAATGACGATGAAATTGAATTTGTATTGTCAATGGCTGAAAAAATCAAGGAACTTATTGCAATACCATGCAGCTACTGCGGATATTGCCTTAAAGAATGTCCTGAAGGCATTCCTATTCCTGATTACTTTGAATTATACAACAGTGAAAAGATGTATTCTCTACCTTCACTTTATGCAATCTATGGAACAACTGCAGCTGTAAAAGCACCTGCTTCAGCATGCACATACTGTGAATCATGTGTAGAGATCTGTACTCAAAAACTGGAAATCCCTGACCTTTTAGAAGATGTTGCAGACCTTTTTGAATAAACGACAAGTAGCAAAGTTTAAATACTATCTCGGTTAATTACCTTTAAAGGTGATATTATGACAAACCTGGAAAAATCTGTTGAAGAAGAAATTTTAGCTATTGTCGAAAAATACCAAAAAGAAAACACAAAACTTCTAAACTACCTTATAACTGATGATGAGATTACATTCTTCTCACCAATCGGAAACGGTAGTGAAATAACTGCTGCTGACTTGCAGAAAGTTGCAGACATTTTAAAAGGAACATTCGAAGGAATGGAAATAGTAAACCAGGAATACAGGTTTAAATTCAAAATGGGTATCTAGATACTCATTTTCTTATTTTTTTTAGATATTCTTGTGTTAGCTTACATTCCACCATACACTTTGTACAGCCTAATCCATTCTTATATTGGTCTATTATATATTCGCTGCAGGTTTCAATATCGATGATGTCTTTTCTATTTAACCTGTCATTCCACTTTTGGGGATTGATTGCATTAACAGGACAAGCATTTTGGCAATTTTCACACTCATCACATTCTGAATCGGTAATGGGGTTGTCAAATTCAAGGGGCATATCAGTTAATATTCCGCATAAAGCAATTGCAGAACCGTATTCTGGAGTAACTAAAAGAGCAGACCTTCCAATCCATCCCATTCCTGATTTGGTGGCTATTGTCTTATAAGGTAGGATACTCAAAAGCTTTTCCATATCACATTCATTTCGCTCCATTGTAAGAGCAAATGCATTATATCCGAGATTTTTGATATATTCTTCTCCTTTAAGTGCAATTTCTTTAAGTTCAGCTACTTTTGAGTGAAAACATTTCCAATAAGCAGGATAATCTTCATCGTCAAGAAACATCATTGCCTTTTTAGGTAATTTTAAAACAAGGCTGATTCCATTTGGTAAATCAACAAATTTGCTTGCCAGACCGTCAACATCGGCAAAACCAACTTTACTTGCACCTTCACTAATCAAGTAATTTTTAAGTTTATTCATCTCGGACATAGTATTCATTTTATAATCATGAACATATAAATGCAATGCAATAGGGTATAACTTATTAATGATTAAATGAAATATTTAATGTAGTGATTAAATGAAAGATATAGATGTTTTAATTGAAGCTTTACCTTACATTAAAAAGTTTCATGGCGAGAAAATTTTAATTAAATATGGTGGACATGCAATGGTGGATGATGAAGCAAAATCATCTACAGCACGTGACACAGTTTTACTCAAATATGTGGGAATGAAACCACTTATCGTTCATGGTGGAGGTCCTGAAATTTCAAGATCAATGGATAAATTAGGAAAAGAATCCAAATTCATCAAAGGACTTCGTGTAACAGATGAAGAAACCATGGAAATTATCGAAATGGTGCTGGTTGGTAAAATATCAACTGAAATCGTATCAGAACTCATTAAACATGACGGTCAGGCAATAAGCTTGTCCGGAAAAGATTCAAGCTTAATATTTGCCCATAAAAAAGAAGCTAAAAAAATCGATGAAGAAATCGTTGATTTGGGTCTTGTTGGTGAAGTGGACTGCATCAACACAGATTTGCTTGACATGTTTTTAGATAATGATTATATTCCTGTAATATCTCCAGTAGGTATTGCAAAAGACGGAACCAGTTTAAATCTCAATGCTGACACTGCAGCAGGTGAAGTTGCAAGTGCAGTCGGAGCTGAAAAGCTAATCATACTGACAGATGTTCCAGGCGTTTTAAGAGATCCTTCAAATCCTGATTCTTTAATTCAAAAAATCAGAATTGATGAAGTACCGGCTTTAATTGAAGAGGGAATTATCTCTGGTGGAATGATTCCAAAAATCGAAACCTGCGTAAAAGCCATTGAAAATGGTGTAAAATCATGTCACATTATCGATGGGCGTAAAAAACACTCACTGCTTTTGGAAATCTTTACTACTGACGGTATTGGGACCATGATTTACAAATAGGTTTTAATCATTTTTAAAACGAAAAATTTATATTTTGTTTTCTTTTAATATTCATTTGAGGTGTAACCTCGAGATTGTGTATAAATAATGTGGTTAGAATCATTGATTCTAGATTCATTTATTTATAAAACTTTTTTTTATTTTCATTTCATTTTCACGAATCAAAATCAATATTCTCATTTTTTGGATTATTTCATGTTCAAATCAATTTTGCAAGCTTAATTTCTATCTAATTTATATTCTAAGAAGTTTAATATAGTTATGGTAGGTTTTGACCACTTAATTATGGAATGCATTTACAGAAAAAAGAGGCATTAACTTGAACGATAAGTGGAAATTTTTAATAAGTATAGCTCTTGAAATTATTGAAATAATCATTATGATTTTTAAATAATTATTCGAGGGTAGTAATTTGTTGTTGAATGTAAAGGAAGGAGTATAGCATTCTTTATCTAGTGGGGTCCTACCTACCATTTAATAAAAGCAAAATTAGAGAAAAAATTTATATATGTCTTATAATAAACCAATTATTGAGGTTTTTGCCTCATTTTTCTGTAAAAATAATGTGGTTAGAATCATTGATTCTAGCTTCATTACCTTTAAAACTTTTTTTTAATCTTTAAACATTTTTCTCAGTTCTCTTCTAAGTAATTTCCAGCCGTTTACTCTTGGAAGTTCATCCAAATCATAGATTTCACGTGGAACCTTATATCTTGAAAGGTTTTCACGGGCATATACTAGCAGACCTTCGCTGTCATTTTCATTCTCCCATACAACAGCGGCTACTGGAATTTCTCCCCTGTGGCAGTCATTTATACTAAAAATAGCTATCTCTTTTACTTCAGGATATTTTATCAGGACTTCCTCTACTTCTGTTGGATAGATTTTCCATCCGCTCATTACAATCATGTCTTTTTTACGGTCTGTAATAAACAGACGATTGTCTTCATCAAGATATCCTATATCTCCTGTTAAAAACCATCCGTCTTCTAAAAATGTCGCTTTGGTTTTTTCTTCATTTCCCCAATAGCCTTTTGCCACTGCAGGACCTCTTAGGGCAATTTCACCCTGTTTATAGTTTTCCAAAATCATTGATGAGTCATCTTCGTCAACTATTTTAACTTCTGAAAAGCATACTGGATGGCCTACACTTTCGAATCTGTCTGCTTCACGGTAGTCTTCTGGTCGTATAACAGTTCCAGTTCCGATTACGATTGTTTCTGACAATCCGTAAGCGTTGATTATTGGTATTCCATAGGTCTGGTGGAAATCTTTCCATATCTTTTTGTGAAGTGGTCCTCCTCCTGATACAATCTCACGGACAGTTTTTAACTCTTCACGTTTGTCCATTGTTGTCAGTGAGTGTATTACTGGTGGCATTCCGGTTAAAACGGTAACCTTTTCATTTTTACATAAGTTTAGGTATTCTTCTATGTTGAACTGTTCCATTAGAATATAATATGCAGCTGCCCTTAATGCAGCAATGGACCATGAAAGTCCAACGTGGGCCATCGGATAAATTCCGAGGTAAACATCATCTTGTTTTAAGGTCAACACATCGCATTCGTTGTGGATTGCTGTAAAGTAATTTCCATGAGTCAGCATTGCACCTTTAGGTTTACCTGTGGTTCCGGATGTGTATTGCAGTTGACATAAATCATCCCAATCAGTATTTTCGGCAGGTAAGACTTCACAATTTTTAAATGATACAATGTCTTCTGGAATATAAGTGTCAATGTCTATAATGTCTTTAGCGTCATTATCTGTAATCATCAGTTTTGCTTTTGAATCGCTTATGATATATTCAAGCTCTGAAGCGGTAAAGATTCTGTTTGCAGGTATTGCTATTGCCCCTATTCTCCATATTGCAAAAAGTGAAAACAGATATTCTTCTGAGTTATTTAAATAGATTAAAACCCTATCGCATTTATTTATTCCTAATCCTTTTAGTTTGCGTCCAATTTCAGAAACTATTGATAAAATTTCTCCGGAATTGTATTTGTTTGAGGTTGTAGGGTTATATAATACGTTTTTATCCAAACGTTTTGAATTGGCATCTAAAAAAGTAGTAATATTCAGCATTTAAATTAACTCCTTGACAATAGCTTTTGTAACATCAATTGTTGATGCATCTCCACCCAAATCAGGTGTTCTAATATTACAGTCTGCAATTACCTTTTCAACGGCATTTTTAATGTCATTTGATATTTCCCATTCGCCCAGATAGTCAAGCATCATTGAAGCTGACAGTATCATTGAGCAGGGATTTGCAATGTGCTTTCCAGCTATGTCTGGGGCAGATCCGTGTACTGGTTCAAACAGTCCGTTATGGTCTCCGATATTTCCTGATGGTGCAAGACCTAATCCTCCCACAAGACCTGCGCTTTCATCAGATAGTATGTCTCCAAAGAGGTTGCTTGAAACTATAACGTCAAAGTTTTGGGGTTGTGTTAAAAGATACATTGCTGTTGCATCAACATAATAGTCTTCTGCAGTAATCTGCGGGTATTCTGCTGCTACTTTGTAAAAGCTTTCCTTAAAAACGCCGTCTGTCTTTTTTAGGACGTTGCTTTTGTGAACGCAGGTGACTTTGCTTTGACCTCTTTTTATGCACAGGTTAAATGCTGCTTTTGCGATTCTCTCAGAGGCTTTTTTTGTGATTACTCGCTCTGCAACCATCTTGTTTTCATCACCATATTCGACTTGGGAGTATAGTCCTTCGGTGTTTTCACGCACTATTACAAAATCGATGTCGTCACGGATGCAGTTTACTCCCTTATAGGATTTTATTGGTCTTATATTTGCATAGACATGCAGTGCCTGTCTTAAATTTATTATTGGACTTGGCTGGCCGGGAGTTGATGTTGATGCTCCGAATAGCACGGCATCATTTTTATTGGCTATTTTTATGGTTTCTTCTGGAAGTGTAGTCCCGTTTTTCTTAAAGCATTCATATCCGGCTTCGCCATATTCAAAATGAAAATTCAAGTCTAGTTTGTCGAGTAAATATTCGCAGGCATTCATTACTTCTATGCCTATTCCGTCCCCACTGATTATTGCAATATCATACATTATTTCACTTAAATCAATTTTGTAGTATACTAATAATTAGATGTTATTACTATTTAAGTTAGTTTAAATTTTGTTCGTATACTATCGAAATACTTTTATATATCCAAAGTTATAATTATACATTAACTACAAAAGTAATCATAGATTTTTCCTATTGAATTTGTGAGGGATTAAAATGGAAAGAAGTATCGATGAATTAATTGAATTATTAAATGATAAAGATGACTTTGTTGTTGAAGATGCTGTTGGTGAGTTAGAATTAAGGGCTGAAGAAGCAGTTGACCCATTAATTGAAGCATTATCTCACAGAAAAAAACAAATCAGATTAAATGCAGCAACTCTGCTTGGTGCAATCAATGATCCAAAAGCAATTCCTGCTTTAATTGATACATTAAGAGACAACAACAAATTAGTTAGAAGAGAGGCTTCAACCGCTTTAAGCCGTATGGGCGAACCTGCTGTTGAACCTTTAATGGCAATCCTTGATGATGAAGATTGGAGAGTAAGAGGAACTGCAGCTTGGGCATTAGGAAACCTAAACGATGAAAGGGCTATTCCTGCACTTGAAAAATTGCTTGATGATGAAAGTGGTTTTGTAAAATCCGGTGCTGAAAGCGCTATTAAATCCATTAAAAAATAAGATTAATTTCTTATTTTTATCTTTTTTTAATTTAACTTATTATAATTAAGATATTGATTTTTAAATTAGTTATATATTCTAATTTAATGATTTAACTTATTTTTAGATGATTTTTTAAATATCATTTGTGATATACAAAATTTTAGTATTTTGAATATTTGCTTAATTTATTCAGTTTTTGCATTAATTTTTCTAAACATTGTTTATTATTTTTTAATTTTTTATGGATTTTTTCAGAAAAATTCTTCATCGGAAGATACTTTCCGACACATTTATATATGGTTATCATTAAAGTAATTATTAGAAAAAATAATTCTTTGGAGGATTAAAATTGTGCGGAATAGCAGGGATTGTTTACAAAGATAAAAAATTACACAATATTGGAAATGACATGACAAACATGCTCCACCAGTTACAGCACAGAGGACCTGACTCAGCAGGATACTCAATTTATGGTGGAACAGGCTTAAAAGATGATGAATACATTTTAAAAATTCAAGTAAAAGAAAGCGATAAATTACTTGCCAAAGTAAAAGATGTAATCAACTTTCAAACTCCAATCAAAAGCGATGATGTTTTGCCTTCAGTTGGAGATTCATTCATCTACAAATGCAAAATATCTTTGGATGACTTTTCCCAGCTAAAACCACTGATTACAAAAATTGACACATTGGATGATGTTATTGTAATAAACGGAAGTCATGATTTTGAAATGATTAAGGATGTTGGCTCAGTACTTGATATTGCAGACAGATACGATGTCAGATCAGTTAAAGGAACACATGCTATCGGCCACACACGTTTTTCAACAGAAAGTGGGGTGGACAGATACCATGCACACCCTTTCCAAACATACATTGTTCGTGATATCTCAGTGGTACACAACGGCCAGATTACAAACTACTGGAAAGTAAGGGATCCTCTTGAAAGGAAAGGACACAAATTCGAAACATTCAACGATACAGAATGTCTTGTTCACTACATTGCAGACAAACTTGACACAGGCTACTCACTTGAAGAGGCACTTGAACAGTCAGTTGAAGACATGGACGGTCCGTTTTCCTACATTATCGGAACTCCTCAGGGAATTGGAATAGCAAAAGACAAATTAGGCCTAAGACCAGGTGTAATGGCAGAAACAGATGATGTATTTGCAATTGCATCAGAAGAAGTGTCTTTAAGGGAAGTAGTCGACACACACCACGTGGAACAGATTTCTCCTGGTGAAGTAATGGTTTATGAAATTTAAGGTGATGAAATGAGTGTATTGGAAATAGATGCAGAAGAATTAACTCCTCGTGAGATTAACTCACAGCTAAAAGAAGCTGCAGGTGAATATGACAAAATCATTATTAAAAACCCGAATGCGAAACATTACCTTGCTGCAGGAGTAACAGAAGATGTGGAAATAGAATTTGACGGTTCTGTAGGATACTTTGCAGGATGCATGTGCGACAAACCGAAAATAAAAATCAACGGAAACGCAGGTTGGTTTGTTGGAGACAACATCACTGGAGGAGAAGTTGTAGTTGAAGGATCAGCAGGTGACGGAGCAGGTCAGGGAATATATGATGGTTACGTTGTTGTAAAAGAATCAGTTGGTTCAAGGACTGGTGAAATCATGAAAAACGGAACAATAATCATTGGAGGAAACTCAGGATTCATGACCGGAATTTTCATGATGGGAGGACGTATTATTATCCTAGGTGACGTTGGAGATGATGTAGCAGAATCCATTATCCGTGGAGTAGTATACGTTAAAGGTAAAGTAAAAAGCTTAGGAAACAATGCCAAATTTGATGATATGACCTTTGAAGATTCACTTGAACTTGAAGAAGCATTATCTTCATACGGTTTTAACATTGACGATTATTCAGACTTTAAAAAAATAGTTCCAAAAAGTACAAGGCCATTCTATGGTCACTAGGGAGTGTAAAATATGCCATACAGAGTTGAAAGAAATCCGGATTTATGTAAAAAAAATTTTGGACGTCCAGGATGTTGCTGGTATTTATGTGATGACAGGGATGAAAAAATCTGCGGAAGATGCTTTTCATGTCTAAACAATTGTCCTCATGGAGTTTACGAATTAATTCAGGGAGACCCATACCCATTAAACCAGGAAAAATGTGTGGGATGCAGAATATGTCTTGAAATGTGTCCAAACAGAGCAATTGAAGTAAATGCAATTCCTGAAGATGCAAGACAGGGCTGGGGATTCCAGGACATTGTCGAAATTGTCAGACAATCACAGACAGCATCATACAAACTCAGAAGTACTGGTGCACTAAGGCGCATACCTGACTTTGATGATTTGGTTGTAATACCTGCTCAAGTTTCAAGACCACCTATTGACAAGTACAGGGAACCTTGCGGAACCGATGTGGTTTTAGGTGACAGATTTGCTGAAAATCCTTTAAAAATTGATACTCCAATCATGATTGGTGCAATGTCATTTGGAGCATTGTCAAAAGAAGCAAAAATGGCTTTGGCTATTGGATCCAGTCTTGCTGGAACAGTAACAAACACTGGTGAAGGAGGAATGCTTCCGGAAGAAAGGGAATTGGCTGATAAGTTAATTGCACAGTATGCATCAGGTCGTTTTGGAGTATCTGCAGATTATCTCAAAAAAGGAGATGCAATTGAAATCAAAATAGGTCAAGGTGCAAAATCAGGTATGGGAGGACACCTCTTAGGTGAAAAGGTAACAGCTGAAGTATCAAGAATCAGAAACATTCCTGAAGGCTCAGATGCACTTTCACCTGCAAGACACATGGATATAGTAGGTCCTGAAGACTTAAGCATGAAAATCTCACAATTAAGGGAAATAACTGACTGGAAAGTGCCTATTATGGTTAAATTCGCATCCGGTAAAGTAGCATCTGATGTAAAAATCGCAGCAAAAGGCGGAGCCGACATAATTGTTGTAGATGGTATGCAGGGAGGAACAGGAGCGGGTCCTGAAGTAATCATGGAACACTCTGGAATTCCTTCAGTCGCTTCAATTGTCGAAGCTGACATGGCACTTAAAGAAATTGGCCTAAGAGACCAAGTTAGTCTGGTTGCTGCAGGCGGTGTTCGCTCAGGTGCAGACTTGGCAAAAGCCATTGCGCTTGGTGCAGATGCAGTATACATTGCAACAGCAGCATTAATCTCAATAGGATGCAGAGTATGTCAAATGTGTTATACTGGAACCTGCAGAAAAGGAATTGCTACACAGGATTTATCCTTAAGACATAGATTAGACTATAAGGAAATGGGTAAAAACGTGGCAAACTACATAAAAACAATGACTGATGAGGCATGTATGTTGGTCCAACAGGCAGGAAATACTCACATCACAAAGCTTGAAAAAGAAAACTTAAGATCACTGACCCTGGAAGCATCAGCTTTAACTGGTGTTCCTATGGCTGGTGTCGGCAGGATTTAGAGGTTAATTAATCTCTATTTTTTCTATTTTTTTAAATTTTTAATAATTATATCTTTTCTTTGTTTTCCTGTTCACTTTTTGATTTAAATTTTAATGAAAATATATTTGTTTTTAAACGTTATTTTAGACAGATAAAGAAAAAGACAAAGGTTTGTTTCTCAAATGTAATTTTTTTTTAATTTTTTTTAATTTTTAAGGGTTATATAGTCTTAAATTTAAATACAACCTCTTCTATATCTATATATATCTTTTGATTAAAAACACATAATTCTGATTTGAGGTAATTTAAATGAAATTTAAAAAGATAATGTTGATAACTTTATTGTTATTGGCAGTTTTAACAATTGGTGCTGTAAGCGCTGCAGATAATGCGGATGCACTTGCAGTTGATGGCACAGGAGATGATCAAGTTGTTGAAGCTCCTGTTGATAATAGTGATGTAGGATTAGCTCCTTCTGATTTCAATGTTACTTTCATTGATGGGGAAGTTGATATTAATGATGATGATACGGCTGTAGTTAGATTTTACTGGCCTGAAGATGCTTCACAAACTGTTACAGTAGGTGTTGATGGAGGTTCTAGTAGTTGGTATGATAAATCTGCCGGTCAAACATATCAGGATGTAACTTTAGGCAATTTATATATATTTGAACCGGGTACCTATAATCTCACAGTTAAGTACAACTATGAAACTGTAATTGCAACAGGTACATTAAAAGTGACTAAAACATACACTGCTGATGATTTCATTGGTATAATGACAGATGTCAATGAGTATGAAAACGATGTAGTTAATGTGTGGGATGATGATGGCCTTAATGGTCTTGTAACTGTCTATGCAAATGGTGTTCAGGTATATAGTCAAAATTTAATTGCCGAACCAAGCCAAGGCATATTGATATATGTGGAAAACTTAACTGGTAATTTCAATGGGCAGTATACCATTAAAGCTGTTTACAAGAAAGCTAATGGAAAAGAATATTCCAAAGAATCAATAGTCACATTTACAGGTGTTGGAAGTCCTGATAAAACAACAATTACTGCTTCAGCAATGACAGTTGTTTACGGCGATAACAAATATGTTGTAGCTACATTAAAAGACAGTAATGGTAATGTGATTAGTGATGTGAATGTAAAGATTAAGGTTATGGGCGTCGAATATCCTGTAGCAACCGATAAAAACGGCCAGGTAAAACAATCTGTGGGTTCTTTAGATGTAGGTAAACAAACTGTAACTTTCACCTTTGATGGAAATGCGAATTATGCAAAATCAACAAAATCTGTTACAGTCACTGTCAATAAAGCAGCTCCAAAATTAACTGCCGCTAAAAAGACATTTAAAAAATCTGTTAAAACCAAAAAATACACAGTTACTTTGAAAACCAATCAAAACAAAGTAATGAAAAGTGTATGGGTTACTTTAAATGTCAACAAAAAGAATTTAAAAGTTAAAACTAATGCTAAAGGACAAGCTACATTCAAAATTACTAACTTGAACAAAAAAGGCACTTTTACTGCAACTGTTAAGTATGCTGGTAATTCATACTACAAGGCAGTAACTGCAAAACCAAAAATAACTGTTAAGTAGATGATTTTTCATCTACAATCTTTTCTTTTTTTCATGTCCAAAATATTTAAGGAACGTTTAATATTTTAATACGCTGTTTGTTAAACTATATTTTAATCAACTATGCAACTAATTTTTTCATACTTTTTATCTGGTTTGATTGTTTTACAATTTTATAGTCATCAGAAAAAATATTTAACCATTTTTCAAGAAAAAATATGATATGGAAATAAAAAAAGCAAGTAGATATGCCATATATTTAATTTCACTATTTATAATCTCTCTTGGAGCTTCCCTTTCCATTAAAGCCAATTTAGGGACTTATCCACTGATTTGCCTTCCTTATGTTTCAAGCTTGATTACTCATTTTAGCGTTGGAGAAGTGATGTTTGTATTCACTGTACTTTTCATTTTAATCCAGGCCATACTCTTAAGAGGAGATTTTGAAAAAAGGCAGTACTTTCAGCTGATTATCGGAACAATATTTTCCTTTTTCATTGATTTTTCATTAATGTTGGTCAATTTCATTAATCCTGCAGATTATCCCAGCCAAATGTTATTGTTGTTAGTCAGCTGTGTTGTAGTTGCATTTGGTGTTCTTTTGGAAATCCAAACTGAAATTGTCTATCTTCCGGCTGATGGTGTAATTGTGGCCATTTCCAAGGTTCTAAAAATAGAGTTTCCAAAGGTAAAACCATTTGGTGACACTTCAATGGTTATTATTGCGGCAATTTTGTCAGTTGTATTTTTAGGATATCTTGCCGGAGTTCGTGAAGGAACAATAATTTCAGCCATAATTATAGGGCCTATTGTTAAAATACTTAAAAGATATTTAGACAAATATATAGAGTTACTAATCGCTTAAAAGTATAGTTTTTCAGGTAATTTAATTTAAATAGGAGAAAAATAATAATTAATAATAGAATTTTTTAAGAAGGCGAATTCATGTTTAAAAAAGTTTTTCTTGGTTTAATTTTATGTTTTATTTTAGTTGGTGCTGTGTCAGCTATTGATATAACTAGTTTCACAGCTTTAGATGATTTTGAAGATGTCGGTGATGGTGTTTATGTATTATATGATACTTTTAAACAACCTGACCAAGTATTGTCTGTTGTTGCCCATACTGAGCATGATGCTGAAGATTATCTGACAAATGACACTGAAAACGGCTACACTGTTTATGAATATGAAAACAATACATATAACTTCGTTGATGAAAGTATGGATGAAAAAGGTTCCTTTGAACTAATTGAAGTTGACGGCGAAATGTTCATTGTTGACTTTGCAAAATATGGAATTGGCGATGCAAAAGATTTCAATGAAACCTTTGATGATTTAATGAAATTCAACGAATTAAACGGTGTAGAACCTATCGAATTTCAATAGATTTCAATAATCTATTCTTTTTTTTATTTTTTAACAATTGCTTTGTCAATCATTTCAATTAACATTCTGTTTATCGGATTTTTAAAGGATAGTGGGTGTTCTTTTGGATAATCTGCTTTAAATGGGAGTATCCTGAAACTGGACATACACAAATCAGTTGATCTAAGTGCAAAGTAAGCCTTATATTCTCCATCAAGAATATTTACAATAATTCCAACATCTTCTGTTCGCTCATGACCTGAAATTCCCTCTTCAGCATATATTTTAAATGTCTTATTTTCACATGAGCTGATTAGTCCATATTCCATCAGATATAAATCTTCAGGGTCTATCTCTTCAAAATCCATATCATATTCATCATAGTCATAGGTTTCATCACAATATTCTTCTGGAATTTGTATCAGTTGGCTGGAATAAGCTAGTGAGATGTAAATGCCGTCATGGTCAAGCGCTTTTGAGATTATATCAAAGTAAAGGTTATCTAATTCCATTGACTTGTATCTGTCACCTAAAATTTCAGGAACTGTATGTGTCATTCCGCCTTCTTCAATTACTGTGCAGTAGAAATGCTTTTCACCTAAATAGCCTGCGGTTGCAGCCTTTTCAATTGTTTTTTTAATGTCAATGTCATTGGCATTTTCCAGTTTTTCGGCAATTTCCAAAGCCTGTTTTTCACTAATCATTTTCATTACCTTTCTTTAGATTTTTCAGATTTTCTTTTAGTATTTTGTAAATGTTTTCCGCACCGACAATTTCCCCATCAGGAACGTTCCAGCTTGAAGGATATAAAATAAACGGTTTTGACTGGCTTCCGCCAACTCCTCCGTGACTTCCAACAAGCTCTTCAAAAGCACAGACTTCATCAGTTTTACTGTCATAAAAGCTGTTTACCAGAATGTCGGGTGTGTATTTAAAAGAGCTGTTTCTTCTTAAATGTCTTACAATATTCTTTCCAAAGCCTTCAAGAGGATTAGTTCCATCTATTTCACCGGTGTCTAAGTAATAGATTCCATCTTTTCCAATAGCCATGTCTCCTTTTTGAGAGGATTTGACAAGGATAAATCCTATATATTCGTTATTTACAATATTTTTTATCAGCTCTGGAAACATGTGGTTGATTTCTTCATAAGTAAGTCTATGACTCCACTGTGTCAAATAAATCATTGCAAGGTTTCCCGATGCAAGTACAATGACTTCTGATTCGCTTAATTCTTTTTCCTCGTCCTCTTTTGACCTATTTTTAATGTAGTCAATCTGCTGGGAAAATGGAATGAAGGTTTCTCCGTAGTGGTCTTCATTTGAGTTCATCTTTGCATACATGCTCATATCCTGAGGCAGCAATGATTTGATAAAATCTTCAACTGACTCACCATATCTCTGTTTAAAAGTGGCCCCGTTGGTTTGACCATGGTCTGATTGGATGACAAACTGGTATTCTCTTTTTGAATATTCGTTTCCTTTAATTAAACGTCTGATTTGCTTATCCATTCCTTTAAGGGCATACCATGCATCCTCATCCCTGACACCTGAATGGTGAGCTATTTCATCATAACCCAAATAGGTGGAATATGCAACATCAATATCTCCAACCATCATGTCTCCAATGAGTGTTCCGGTATTGATTTCTCTCATGAACACGTTAGTCCCGGCTCTTGTTGGAATGTAAGCTATGCCTCTTTTGATTCTAGGTTGGATATTTAGAATTTTATGTTTTATTTGGGATATTATCTCAAGAACCATCTCAGCTAAAAATAGTGAAACGATACGTGCGAAATTGCTCGGATTTGAAAATATGGAAAACCATGCGCGATTGTATAATTTCTGCAGGTTTAAAATTTTGCTGAAAGTAAAAATAACATTGTCAGTATCTCCTGAAAACAGATTTGACCTGCTGGCACCATTATCCGCTAGCAGTCCGTTACCATCAGAAATTCTCTTCTCAATCTCTTTGACTTTAACGGCACCTGAACATTGCATCATCTGATTGTCATTTTCTTTTTCAATCCATCTGAATGCAGTAATATCTTCATTATTTCCATGAAGAATCCCTGCCTGGCTGGCACCGGTCTGTGAGGATAAGTCTGTTTCCCACATTCTAAGGATGTGGGTTCCACTTTCAATCATTGATTTGACTGTTGGCATATAACCTTTAGCTATTGCTTCTTTTAACACATCATAAGCAAGTCCGTCAATTTCAACAATTATCAAACCAGGATATTTTTTTATTTCTCCTTTCTGCTTTCTTTTAGCATCTCTAAAAACAGATCTGTAATATGAACCGTCATCTTCAATTGTCAGTAATGCTGAAAGGAGAGTTGTTACAAATGCCATTGCCAATGGTGCAAGTATTACTGCAGGTCCTTCAACACTTATGCCAAATAATGGTGCAAAAAATTCAAGAAAAAATCCGTTCAGTATCAGTGACCCAACACCAAATGTCAAAACAAGAAAAGGCATTAGAATTCTAGTTAAAATAGGCCAGAGAATTGCATTTACCAAACTGATAAATAAAACAAGCAGGAATATATCATCAAAATAACTTATCTTAACTCCCAGTCCAAGAAAACTGATAATGTACAATCCGATTATATTTCCAATCAATATAATTAGACTTCTTTTCAGTGTGACTCTTGGAGGGGTAGTATATTGGCTAGTTTCCATATTACTCATCTTTTAGATTTTTAAATATTTCATCAAGACTATTTGCGACTTTAAATATTTCCTCTTGTTTATATAAAAAGCCCTTTTCACTCATTTCTTCAATCATTTCGAACATCTTGTCAAAGAAATGGTTGATATTAAAAACAATAATCTTTTTATCGTGCTGTTTTAGTTTTTTAAGTGTTATAATTTCAAAAAATTCATCCAGTGTCCCAATTCCTCCGGGAGATATGATAAAAGCATCGGAATTTTTAACAAATTCGCTTTTTCTCTCATCCATTGTGTCAACATAAATAAAGTCAGTGCAATCTTCACATAATGGCTCAAAGTTTCCAATCCACTCAGGTGCTATTCCTATTGATTTGCCGTCATTGTCATGAACTCCTTTGGCGCAGGCTCCCATCATTCCGGTGTCCCCGCCACCGAAAACAAGCGTATGATTGTTTTTTGCCATAAGACAACCTAACTTATAAGCTTCATCAGTATATATCTTATCTATTTTTCTGCTTCCGGATCCATAAAGGCATATATTCATCAAATCAACTCTAAATGTCTGGGGTTTGCTCAGCAAGGCACAAATGACAAATTGCATCATCATTATCTTTTTGATTGTCTTTAACTGGGCATAAAAATGTACCGTTTCTCTCTTCCACTTTTAAACTTCCAGGAAACTCACTTCCAACCGGATGGATTGGCTCTTCCAGAATAAATGTGGTGTACAGTGCAGTTATTACATAAATCAATGGAAATTTGTCTTCTTTATCACCAAAGTTTTCCAGCCTTTCCTTTTCAAATGTTCTCTCAAGCATTGGAAATGATTCGTCAAATGCCTTTTTATCAATGTTTATGTCTTCATAATCATCATTTTTCAAGACTTCTTTCATGCGCAGCAGGAAATATTTGATATAAATTTCAAGGTATTTTTCACGGTAATTTGCATGAACGAACTCTCCATCTTTTCTCATGCGCGCTGTAGCCATCATCATATCATAAACTGAAACAATATGGGCATATTTTTTAAGTATTGCCATTAATTCGCTTCTTTTAATATTTTCCTTTGGTGAAAGTTCCTTAAGTTCCACCAATATGTCTTGAGAGTTCATGTTTTTTTATTATATTTTTCATGAGTAATAAAAACTATTAATTATATTGACCTATATTATTAGTGGGGAGAATAAAATGGATGATTTTATTGAAATTTCAAAGCAGGATATTGAAGATATTGAAAATGCATTAAAAATTAATGCAGACTATAAGCTGAAAAGTTCAAAATTTAATGAAAAAACTTTTAAAAAGGCATCAGATATTGTTATAATTCAATATGTAGCTAATGTTGAAAATGAATTGGTTTTTGCTACAAAAGAGGAAAACGGCAAATACTATATTTCAAATACCTTTGAACTGTTTATGGACAATATCATAAACGGTAATGTGTCAAGGGATGTTTTCCAGTCCGTCAGCAAGTATTTCCATGATGTAATAGTTGATGAGGGCAACGATTTTTCAGATGAAAAAGAGGAATTGATTAACTTTTTAACTTTAACAGAAGAATATGATGAAAAACAGCTCAGCATAGATTTGGATGCTGATAAAATCCGTCAGGATTATCAAAATGATTATGATAAAATTTACGCAGATGAGTCTCTAAACAGAGTTCAAAAGAGTTTAGCTTTAAAGGAACTGCTTCATATGTCTATCTGTCAGGTAGTAGATGATATCGACTTGTTTTTTACAAGGCCTTCTGATTTGACTCCTGAAGAAGTGGCAGAAAAGAACAAGCAAGAAGCAAAAGCTCTTGAAAATGAAATGCAATTAACCTAAAATTTAAGTAATATAATAGAATAAATTATTATCATAAATTGATTAACTGATTGTATGATTACTATTACTAAAAATGAAGAAGTGGTTCTGGACCAAATTAAAATATTCAATATGGAATATCCTGACGGCATTCCTGTTAATGTTTTAAGACGTGAATTGGGTTTTCACGAATATGATTTGGTACAAATCTTGGAAGAGCTTAACGATAAGGATTTGGTTGTGTTCAAGGACAATAAAGTTAGTTTGTCTGAAAGTGAACTTGAAATCAATACTGTTAACTCTAAAAAGGATGTCGAAGAGTTGGAACTGAACATGAAGGAAAAGGAATCATATGATTTAATCAAGCAGTTAGTTGATGATAAGAATCTTGTTTCAAAATATACTTTGGAAGGTCATTTGCTTTATGGGGACTTGAAACTGACTAATTTTAGAATGTATCATATTATATTGTCTCTTCAAAACAAAGGGCTTTTGAAATCATTCAACAAGGAAGACGGCGAATATTATTTGCTTGTTGAATAACATTTTTTTAACTCTTTTTATTATAATAGTATTATTTTTTTTCCATTTAATCATAACATTTATATAATTAAAAATTTATAATTATACATAATAATTGATATTGATGTGTTTTATCATGATGAGAATAAGTATGTCACTACCAAAAAAATTATTAGCTGATTTTGATGAAGTATTAAAAGAAAGAGGATATCAGTCCCGTTCAAAAGGAATTAGGGATGCGCTTCAGGATTATATTGTAAGATACCAATGGATGAACTCCATGGAGGGGGAAAGAATAGGTATTGTTACAATTATCTATGATCACCACTACACTGGAGTCATGGAAAACCTCGCAGAAATCCAACACAGTTTCAGAAATGAAATCAATACTAGTATGCACATTCACATGACTGATAAATACTGTATGGAAATTGTTGTTGTAAATGGTGATATAGCTGACATCCGTGAGTTGACAGAAAGAATCATGAGACTCAAAGGTGTAGAACACGTTAAACTCACAAGTACTGCAAACGGAGAAGAATTTAAGGAACCTGGTCACTCACATGACCATGACCATAACCACTAAATTCTTTTTTCTTTTTTTTATTATGAAATTCAAAACCACTCCATACCATTCAGATTTACTTAAAGATAAAGACAGATTATCAGTTTTTTTTGAAGCCATTATCGAATACGATTTGAATAATGATTTGGCTTATGATTTAGGTTGTGGAAGTGGTGTTTTATCTTACTTTTTAGCAGACAAATTTAATGAAGTCATTTCATTGGAAATTGATGAAAAGGCAAGTAAATGCGCTCAGGAAAACTTAAGTGATTATTCCAATGTTAAAGTCATCAATACTGATGCTTTAGAATTTAATTTCCCAAAAAAAGCCGATTTGATTGTCTGTGAAATGCTTGATACTGCACTTATTGATGAAGAGGAAGTTCCAGTGCTGAATAATGCAAAAAAATATCTAACAGAAGACGGTGAGATCATACCTCAGGGAATCATTAACACCGTTGAACTTGTTAATCTTGAAAGGCATTATGTTCACTGGGACGAGGATGTAAATTATGATGTTTTATCAAAACCAATAGTATATTCCAAAATAAATTTCAAAGATGACATAAACCCTGAATTTCAAGTTAATCTAAAATTAAAAGCAAATAAAGAAGGCATTGTCAACGGCCTTAAGATTACAACATTTACAAAACTCAATGACAATATTATATGTGGGCCAACACCAATGTTAAATCCACCTTTATTAATCCCATTGGATGATGTGGAAGTTAAAGTAAATGACTATATAAATGTTGAACTAAAATATATTATGGGAAATGGGATTGAAAGTATTAAAACAAAATATTTGTAGGTGAAAAATATGTCTTTTGAATCTCAGTTAAGCAATTTTTTACAGGATTGTGAAAAATTAATAGTTTTAGGTGTCGGTAATGAACTTAAAAGTGATGATGGTGTAGGGCCATTTATCATTAATAAGTTAAAAGAAGAAGATATAGAAAATAAGAAAAAATTGTTATTCATTAATGCAAAAACAGTCCCTGAAAACTTCACAGGCAAAATCAGAAAGGAAAAACCAACTCACATCATAATTGTAGATGCATGTCTGATGGGATGTGAACCTGGTGAAATGAAAATCGTAAACAGATATGATTTTGCAGACATAGGCATTTCAACTCATTCAATGTCTTTATCTTTCTTTGTAAGATATCTTGAAAAAGATACGGACTTTAACATTACATTTGTTGGAATAGAGCCTGAAACTATGGATTGGGGAGAAAATCCAACACCAAAAGTTGAAAAGGCGGCTTATGAATTTATTGATACACTTAAAGGAATTATTTTATGAAACTTTTATTTATCGGTTCAAGATTATATGATGATATTGATTGGTATGTTAAACGTAAAGGCATAGAAAGTGTCTTAACAGAATCCAATGAGGAAGCTATTAATCTGGAATTGCCTGATCAGGTATTCATTGTTCCTCGAGGAATGGACGGTCCAAAGCAAGTAGCATTAATGCAAAATGTTGATGCTATTGTTCCATTAATTGGTATAGATCCTCCACTGATTGATGTAGCTTACATGAAAGAGGAAATCGAAAGTGAATATTGCATACCGGTTATAGCTGCTGGTGTGCGTGCAGTCGAGTTAACTTCTGATAAAATCAAGACTAAAGGATTTTACGAAGAAATTGGTGTTGATACTCCGAATTACCAAATTCTTCACAGTCCAGATGAATTGAAATTGGATTTGCCCGTTGTATTAAAGCAAGGCCAAGGCCAGGGCGGAAAGGACATTAAAGTTGCAAAAACCATTGAAGACGTTGAAGAATACTTCAATGAATTTGACCAAGCACTATGTGAAGAGTTTATTGAAGGTGCTGAGATTTCCATTGAAGTATTGGGCTTTAACGGTGAATATGTTGCCCTGCCACCAATATACAAGGGTGAAACTACTCTTGACGGAACACATCCTTTAAACAAGGTCAAAACAGGACCTTGTATGGTTGAAGGATTAGATAATAATTTAGTACAGCATGTTGCCTACAAAGTAGCAAAAAATCTTGATTCCGACGGAATTTTTGAAATGGATTTCATGTTTTCCAGAAAAAATAATCAGTTGTATGCCATTGAAGTTAATACAAGACCAAACGGCACAAGATACTTGACTACAGCGACATGTGGTGTAAACTCACTTTGTGAACTTGTTAATATGGCAATTGGGGAGTTCAGCTTAGCTAATATTTCAGATAAGTTGCAATATCATTATTCAACTGAGATTCCCGTAGGCAATTATATTGGTCCTGCTCCAAAAGAACCTGTAAAATCATTTGAGGATAATGATTTTGTTGTTCATGGTCCTGAAGGATATCAAAGAGTCACAGCAAGAGCTAAATCAGCTGAAGAACTTGAAAATTTAGTTGAAAAATTAACTTGAAATCTGTGTTATAAGTTATAATTAAATAGTATTATCAATAGATATTTTAATATCCTAAAATAATTTATTGTGTGGTATAATGAATAATACAGATATGTTAATTCTTTTTTTAATAACATTATGTGCAACAGTATTCTTTACATGGTATGTTAAAAGAATATTGCTTAAAGCAAGGATTGCTGACAATCCGATAGTTAGTGAACACAGACATAAAAGCGGTACTCCAACAATGGGTGGTATTGCATTTTTATTTACAATTTCCTTAATTATAGCATTGTATTATCAAAACACTACAATTTTAATTCTTTCATATATGATGCTTGCAGGAGGAATTGTAGGTCTGGTCGATGATTTAATAGGTTTAAAGGTTAAAGAAGTTCAAAAAATTGTTGTAAACACTTCAAAAGAAGTCATCACTCTTGGAAGATTGGATGTTGAACCTGGTGAAGAAGTTCGTGTAGCTACTCCAAAAGCAAAAGCAGAAGTGGATGACTTATTGAAAGCAGGAAAAGTTGAAGTTATCGGTGAAGTGCCTATTAAAACAGAACCTGAAGAACTTGAAAAAATCATATGCCAAATTGTTTTAGGATTGTTTTTAGGATTAACTGGAGTTATCACAACATTAGGCGGTTTCCAATTAGGTTTACTGGCTATTCCAGTAGTTATAGTTGCAATTATGGGATGTATTAATTCAGTCAATTTAATTGATGGTATGGATGGTCTTGCAGCAGGTATTGTAGGGATTGCATCAATAGCATGCTGTATTTATGGTTATCTGTTTGGACCAGCAACAATTATTCCGCCATTTTTAATCCTAGCAGGATTATGTTTAGGATTTTTAGTATTCAACAAACATCCGGCTTCAATATTTATGGGAGATACAGGATCTTTTGTATTGGGTACAGGTTATGCAGCTGCAGTATTGCTATGTGATATCCCATACTTTGGAGTTCTTGCATTGGGAGTACCGATTATTTCTGTTGTTGTAAGCCTGCTTCACAGAGCACACATTATTAAATTGCCTGTAGAGCCACTGCACCATACATTAAATCATTATGGAATGTCAGAAACAAAAATTGTATTTAGCTATTGGGCTGGAACAGCGTTATTATGTATTATTGGAATACTTGCAAAGATGTATGTATTCTAACTTTTCTATTTTTTTGGTGATATGATGAATATTCAAGATTTGGCTAATTCTATAGGTGGAAAACTTGTAGGTAATAATGAATTTTTCTCCATTGATGGGTTTACTGGAAAATTCACATTTTTAAATGATGCCCACACAGGAGATATTGTAATCAGGCATTGGATTAATGATAAGGGTGTTGAAATTGCATTCAATAAAAATATTGCCTGTTTGATTACTCAAACACCAAAGGATGGTGCTATTGAAATGGCTGAAAAGCTTAATTTCCCACTGATTATTACTGATAAGATTCAATTGGCCAATGCATATGCACTTTCACATACTGTAGATAAATTCTCACCAAATTCAACAAATGTTGTTATTACAGGTACAAACGGCAAATCAACAACATCACATTTAATATATCACATTTTAAATAATTCAGGTTGTCATGTTTTAACAAATACTGACAGCGAATCGGAATTTAATACATTAATTGATCCCATGGTTTCAAAATTAATATCTGATGAGGTTACACAAAATGGTGAACTCGATTATTTGGTTATTGAAGTGTCTGAAGTTCAAGGTTGGCTTGGGAATTTAATGAAAAACCATGCTGCTTTGATGAGTGAGGCGGTCAGGCCAAAAGTTGGAGTAATAACAAATATCGCAATGGATCATATTGGGCTTGTAAATTCAATTGATGAGGTATATGGTGAAATTAAGGCGGTTCCTGAAGCTATTGGTGATGGAATAACCATTTTAAATTATGATGATGAACTTGTAAGAAGTCTTGAAGCCCAGAATCCGTTTTATACATCAATGTCAAAACTGGAGATGGATAATGCAGTTTACTTTGATGAAAATGCCATCTATTATGGGGATAATGCTATTTTAACAATTGATGAGTTGCCATTTAATGGTAATCATTTTATCCAAAATATATTGTCTGCAATAGGTGCGTGTATTTCTTTAGGTATTGATATGGATGATATCGTTGCAGGTGTCAAGTCATATAAGGCATTAAAAAGACGTTTTGCAAAATTAAACGATGAACCGTTAATTTATGATGATTTTGCCCATAATCCTGATGGTATCAAAGCAACAATTGCAGAAACTATTAAATTGCTTCCTGAAGGCCAAAAATTATATGTGGTATGTGCTATTAGAGGTTCAAGGGGTGTGGAAATCAACCAATTGAATGTTGAAGCTTTGGTTGAGTCTATGGATGATAGAATTGAACTGGTTTTGTCTTCAAGTAATGATGTTGTAAACACTCTTAATTTTGTTGAGGAGGATGAACGTGAAGTATTTTTCAATACTTTAAATGAAAACAGTATTGATTTTATTCACTATGATAATTTGCAGGATTGTTTAAAAGACACCTATAAAAAGGTAGATAAAAAGGATATCATTTTATTGATTGGTGCTCAAGGGATGGACCCTGCAGAATCACTTTTAAGAGATATTCTATAAATTTAAATATCATATTAACTTAATATAATAAATGTATAATTTATATTCTTATAAGGATATTAATTGAGGATGAAATATGTTTATAAAGATTAGAAGAGACACATTAATAATTTTATTATTGGCGTTTATTTTGATTCTTTGTGGTCGTTTGATAACTTATGTCGCATTTGCTTCTTCAACAGAGGTAAACGATGGAATCCCTATTTCAGGTATTATCGTTAAAGGAAACGATATTGTCCCTGTAGATACTATCAGGGCAAATGTAATGCAGGCCGGTTTTAGGGACGGTAGTGTAATTTATGGTGATATTTTAAAAACTTCTAAAAGGGAAGTTTCACTGCAGGATGCTATTCAGACGGCGCAGGAATTTGCAACATGGTCGACAGTGCCCGGAACATCCGTTCAGCCTATTACGGCAGCTGATGTTCAGGTTGACAAAAACACAGGTGTTGTCACTGTAACTGTTATTGAAGATTTTTCTTCGGTTGAATTGAACGAGGATACGAGTGGTGAATAAAATTGAATAAAATAAAAGTTTCCCTTGTATTTTTTGTCATATTACTATTGACTATGAGTAGCGTTGCCGCTACCTGTAACATTATTGTTATTACTGACCCTACTGGTGAAGATCCTAATGGAGCTGCTGCGGGAAGTATGTCTTTTGCAGAAAACATGTTCCAGTCTACATTTTTAATGTCTAAAAACAATAACTTCGCAGTACTCTCAGGGGGTACCGGTACTTCAGATACAAGACTGGATTCTATTGTTCAGGCAGTCGCATATCTGGAAAACAATGCTTCTGCAGCATCTGTTGCATCAATTGCTTCTCAATATAAAGGTGCTCGTCTTGTAGTAGGCGGCCCATATATCGGAGCAGCTATTGGTGGGTCATTTAATGCTTATGTAATTACTGTTGATGATGTAAGTAATGAGATTAAAGTAACTCCATACACCAGTGGTGTTGCAACACTTCAGCCTGGTCAAAAAGGAGCTATTATTCACTTGAGGAATACTCAGGGAAATCCAATGTACGGTACTGCAGACAGCGTAAGAAAAGAAACTGCAATGAATATTGGAAAAATGATTAGGGACGGATATCCTGCAACCACAATTCTCTCTGAAGCTATGGGTGAAGTAGCTAGAGATTCAGGAGAGAAATACGGTGGAGGTGGGGTCAACCTGATTTCAGGTGTTTCCACAGGGGACATGTTCACACCAAGAGATATGAACACTACGGGTTCGCCAATGGATGAGGAATATTCCAAAACCTGTGACGATTGCGGATGGGCTTTAGGGTTCCCTTCAGCCGAGGCATATGACAGATGTCCTGTATGTGGTGGAACACTTAGAACCGTTTATGCATATGAAGCTTTGGGTAATGCCCTTACGGTTAGTCCAAATGCTGTGAGTGTGTCAGTTTATGGAAGTGATAAGCCAGGTTTAGCTGCAACCACAAAAGAAATTGTTGAAGCTTCAGTTGCTAAATATGGTTATGATGCATCTGCAATTGCTGGTTCTATCAATAGAGGTATTAATAATGGTCTTTTAATGGGTGTTGATCACGTTGAACCTAAAGATATCAATGTAAAACAAGGTTCTAAAGCTGTAGGTGTTTATTACAATGCACTTCCTGGTGACAGATCTTCTCCTTCTTGGGACTTACCTATTGATGGAAATATCTTAAATGTTTTAGGAAGTATCCAAACTGTAGTTGGAATTATTTTAATATTGCTTGTGGTATTCAGAAGCAGATTATTGAAGTCTTTCCAAGAAAGGTGATTAATTCACCTTATTTTTCTTTTATGGAGATTTATTATGGCACTGATTTTGATTAGGGGAGAAAACAATCCAAAATTGCTTAATGCGATTGCAGACATGGAACGTCACGGTAATTTGAGTTTAGTTTCAAAGCCAAAAGTCATTGATGCTGATTTTGCAGATTCCTTAGTTGAGGATATCTTAAATTCTAAACTCAGAACCAAATCTAGCGTTGCAACTGCATTTTTTGTAAAAGAAGACACTACATTGAGCATTCTACAAATTAAAAAGATTCATCCTCCTGCTCATGTGGTTGTAGTTAGCGATGAGTATGATGCTTATGGCAAACTAAAAAATGTATTGGATGATGCTAAGCTATTTTCTGGATATCAGTCACATAAAGCGATTAATGATGGTTTAATTGATTATAAGATCCAAGGTAAGGATCGTTATATAAAAAATGATAAATTAAATAGCTATCTTAAATAGCTATTTTCTTTTAATTTTCATAATATTTCCTAAGGTACGTTCTCCTGAGGAATTACTGACGAATTGATTCAAATCAAGATTATCTATTTCTTCAAGAAGTTTAATGTTCAATGCTTTTTCGAATTTTTTGGTTAGTTTATTGTCAGGAGTCATTTTTCCGGTTTCAATTCTTGTAATGACTGAAACTCTTTCGTTTATTTTTTTACCTAACTCTTCACGAGACCAGTTTTTAGACTCCCTTGCTTTTCTAATTGCAACATCGAAATCTTCGATTAATTCATCTGAAGGTTCATCTCTTCTTGAATAGTTTCTATTTCTTGTATTTGTTGGTCTTTTTGTTTTTTCCTGTTTTGCAAATTTTGGTTTTGGAGGTGCTTTTTGGATTTTACCAAGTTTTGAACACTCTTTACAAACAACCATAACTGATCCTTCAATTTTTGCTCTTATGGGATTGTTTTCGGGTACTGGTTTACCGCAGATTTCACATTCCATTTTAATCAGTTCCTCCAATATTCTTTAATTTAATATATAATAATATGTTATTAATATTTGTTAGTATGAATTAAAATGAATACCTTTAAATACTTTAAAGTTACTAATTGTTATTAAAGTAAGATTTATATTATTACGTTAAATAAATTTTATATTGTAAAAAAATCGAGAAAAGCTCGATGTCGAATTGAATATGTTATCTCTGGCAAAAAGGCCAGATGAATAAAACTAACTGGAGATGATTCACATGGATGATTTTGAAGATTTGGAAAACTCCTCAAAAGAAGAATTAATCGAAAAAGTAGAATCCCTACAAGATGAAATCGTTTCTTTAAGAGAAGAAAAATCCAAAGCTAAAAGTAACTTAATGTGGAAAGTTAGGAAATTGGAAAAAGACAAAGTGCTAATTGAAAATGAAAAAATAAGACTGGAAAGAGAAACCAAATCCCTTCGCTCAGAAGTGGACAGATTCAGGTCTCCTCCTTTAGTGCTGGCCACTATAACTGAAGTCTTAGATGACCACAGAATGACTGTTAAAAGTAGCACCGGACCTAGTTTCCTTGTCAATTACTCAAAATTCTTAGATGAAAAATTATTGGTGCCTGGTTCAAGAGTGGCTCTAAATCAACAGACATTCGGTATTGTTGAAGTATTGCCATCAGAAAAAGATGCAAATGTTTCAGGAATGGAAATTGAAACAAAACCAGACATTACTTATGATAAGATTGGTGGTTTGGAAGAGCAAATCATTGAAGTTAAAGAAACTGTCGAACTTCCTTTAACAGAACCTGAATTATTTGAAAAAGTAGGTATTGAACCACCTAAAGGAATATTGCTTTACGGACCTCCGGGAACCGGTAAAACTTTACTTGCAAAAGCTGTTGCCAACGAAACCAATGCAACATTCATTAAAATTGTTGCTTCCGAGTTTGTCAAAAAATACATTGGTGAAGGTGCAAGACTCGTACGCGAAGTATTTGAGCTTGCTAAAGAAAAAGCACCTGCAATCATATTCATTGATGAACTTGATGCGGTAGCTGCCAAAAGACTAAAAAGTTCAACCAGTGGTGACAGGGAAGTTCAAAGGACTTTAATGCAACTTCTAGCAGAACTCGACGGATTCGAATCCAGAGGGGATATTGGAATTATTGGTGCAACCAACAGGCCTGATATCCTGGATCCTGCATTATTGCGTCCGGGACGTTTCGACAGATTTATTGAAGTTCCTCTTCCAAATGTCGATGGAAGACGTGAAATTCTCAAAATCCACACTAAAAACATGTCTTTGGATGAAGAAGCAGACATTGACTTGCTTGCTGATTTGACAGATGAATTGTCTGGTGCAGACTTAAAAGCAGTATGTACTGAAGCAGGTATGTTTGCAATTCGTGAAAAACGTGATAAGATTACTGTAGCTGACTTTATGGATGCAATCGAAAAGGTAATGAGCAAAACTCAGGAAGATGAATTGTTCAAAACCGAAGCTGGAGTAATGTTCGGATAAATTTAATAATATAATAAGCCTATGATGAACCCTATGAGCTCTGATATGTGATGAATGATGGGCGAGCTGAGGCTTATTTTTTAATCTTTTTTTGTAAAACTTTATTTAAAAGTAAATCTAATAGTAATAATTATGTTGTTTGATAAAAATGATAATAGAGTTAATGAAATAATTCTATATAAAACAAAACCTAACATGATTTTAGGTTGTAAAAAAGCTATTTATGGAGTTGTTTTATTAGGCATTGTCTTGTATGTTTCACCTTTGTTGATTAGATTCGTAGGCGAAATGCAAGTTTACATGATTTCCTATGTTAAGATGTCTCTTACAAGATATGCTGCAATCGCTTTTTTTGTTGTCATTCTTATTATTGCAATTTATATTATCTGGCAGCTAGTTGGATGGTATTCAACGGAATATGCATTGACCGATTCAAGAATCATTATCAAATCAGGTGTTTTGTCCACAAAAAAGAATTATATGCCTTATGCAACAATTCAGGATATAAACACATCTCAAAGTATTCTTGCCAGACTCTTTAATGTGGGTTCTGTTTCTGTTTTCAGCGCATATGACAATAATCAGATGGTTTTAGAAAACATTTCAAATCCGTCAAAAGCTGAGGAGATTATATTTTCCAATATGGTCGGTCCCAGAAGCTTTCAGGAACATCCTCAAAGATTTCCGCCTCGTCAGGAAAGACAATATTATAATGATGATGATTATATGGGCAGAAATGATTATTATGATGAATTTGAACCGATTACACCAATTACCCATGAAAACAATTCGTATCAAGGGCGTAACTATGAATATTATCCTGAGGATTTAAGTTATGAGGATAATAGGCATACTTATGAATATGAACCCTATAACAATGGGTATGATAGGACAAGATCATTTAGGGACGAAAGCCAATCCCCAGATAGATATTCTCAGGATAGTTATTATAATGAAATAAGGGACGAGTATTCTAATAGTAGAGACAATCATTATCAAAATCATGGCTTTGAAAATGAATATGATAAAGGCTTTGATGAATCTCGCCAAAATGAATCAACTGATATAGATTCACAGGAGAAAGCTATTAGAAGACATTTTGATAAGTTTAAGAAATAAGGTTTTATAATGAATTCTGATTATGATGTAGTTGTTGTTGGTGCAGGTCCGGTCGGTTCTACAATTGCTTTTTATCTATCAAAAAAAGATTTGTCAGTCTGCTTAATCGATAAAAAAAGACAAATTGGATACCCTCTTCAATGTGCGGGAATCTTAAGCAATCACATTTTCGATTTAAATGAACTGCCTGAAAATCTGATACTGAATAAAGTCAAAGGTGCATTTCTTCACACTAATAATCATGTACTAAACGTTGAAAAGGATTATGATGTTGCATATATCATAGACAGAATCGCTTATGATGAATATCTATTTAATAGGGCTTTGGAAAGTGGAGTTGAATTCATAAATCAAAAAGCTATTGATTATGATTTGGATGAAGGGATAGTTTTCCTTCAAAATGATACTCAAATCAAATCCAAGGTAATCGTTGGCTGTGAAGGATATAATTCGGTATTGTCAAATCAGATGGGAAATACACAGTCTAATTTCAATGCATCACAAATGCTTGTGGAAATTTCAAAAGATGACATTAGCAAGTTCAGAAATGCGAAGGGGAATAATGAAATATATGTGGATACTTATCTAAGAGAAGACATACTTCCCGGATTTTTATGGATTATCCCTATTGGCGAGGACCTCTACAGAATAGGATTGTTTTCAAATGAATCACATAAAAAACAGGATTTGATATTGAATGATTTCCTAAATGATAATTTTAAATTTGTGATTAAGGAAAAATATAAGGGTTTCATCCCGATTTTCAATGAAAAAAACAAATTGATTTGCAAAAGAGGAATCCTAATCGGTGATGCTGCAGGACAAGTCAAACCGACTTCAGGGGGAGGACTTTTAATAGCATTTGATGCCTGTAAAATTGCATCAGAAAATATCTTCAAATCAATTCAGAAAGATGACCTTAATTATTTAAAAGAATACCAAGAAGAATTCCTAGAAAAATACTTGAAGGAGTTTAAATATCAATTCAAAGTTCATAAAACTTTAAACATGTTGTCAAATGATGATTTAGATTATTTATTTATTAAACTTAAGGAGAATGATTGTGAAGAGCTGATATCTAATTATGGGGATATGGACAATCAATCAGTACTTATCAAGGAATTTATTAAAAGAGGTTTAATATTCAAGATTATTCCTAAATTTTTATTTAAGAAAGTAACGAACATATTTGGATTTTAGGTGAATTAGATGGAACTTTTATTTATACAATCACAAGAACATCCTTTACTTCCCCAAGCAGAACTGAAGGCTGTAATGGAATGTGAAAACATTGAAGCAAATCTTGAGATAATTACTGAAGGACTGGTATTGCTGAGTGACATCTCAAAAGAAAATATTTGTGATTACTATAAAATCCTAACAAAAAGGTTAGGTTATACCCATGAAGTGCACGAATTAATCTTAAAGACTAATGTATATGATTTTGATAAGGATATGGGTTCTGTTGACTGGTCTGAATATATTGACGAAAGCTTTGCAGTTCGCGTTAAAAGATTCCATTCTGTAATTGATACTGTAGGTTATGAAAGGCAGGCCGGAACAGTGATATTGGAAAATTGTGACAATATCAAAGTTAACCTGACCAAACCAAAAACATTAATTAGGATAGCGGCCTTTGAAAATGAGTTTTATGTAGCTATCGAAAGAATAAAATTAAACAAGAAACATTTTGAAGATAGTAAACCCCACAAAAGACCATTTTTCTATCCTGGGTCCATGAGTCCAAAACTTGCAAGGTGTATGGTTAATCTATCAAGGGTAAAAGAGGGGGATTTGCTTTTAGATCCATTTTGCGGAACTGGCGGAATATTAATTGAAGCAGGATTGATAGGCTGTAAAGTATTGGGTTCGGATATCTTTTGGAAAATGAAAAATGGAACTGCCATTAATTTAGAACATTATGGAATAACTGATTACAGAACATTTAATCTGGATGTTCGTGAGCTAAAGATGTATGAAAAGGTAGCAGCTGTAGTTACTGACCCGCCTTACGGGATTTCAACAACCACTGGTGATGTTGATGGTGGCGAAATTATTAAAGAATTCCTGGAATCCATCTATGACAATATGAAAGATGATGCTTACCTTTGTATGGCATCTCCACACTTTATTGACTTGAATCCTATGGTGGATGAAGTTGGTTTTGAGATTGTGGAACAATATGGAATTAAAATGCATAGAAGTTTAACAAGAATAATCTCAGTTATTCGAAAAAAATAGTTAAGTTTATATACTACCTATTTATTTTTTGGGTTTTTTCTCTTTAAAACAACTCACTTCTCTTTATTTTTATTATTTTGTTAGATATTTTTTTTAATTCCAATTTTTTGACATTTTTAAAATTATTTTATATATTTTTTATAAAAATCTTATTTTTAGTAAAATATTTATTATAATTTATTTTATTCTATTAATTAGTTTTATTATGATTTTATTTTTAATATAATAAATTTTTGCAATATTTTTTAATTAATTTTGTTAATAAAATTTGTCTGTCTATAAGATGTGCTATGTGTTTTATGGCGATGACCTAAGTATTATTGTATGGAACAATTTTTACTATGATGGTTGCTTTTCCGCATATAGCTATACATTTGTGAGTACTTGAATTTTCTCAAGTATGATGTTGGTTTTGTAGATGTGGTGAATTAGTTACAATAATTTGTTAACAAATTTAGTGTATACTCGTCTATGTTTTTTAGCGTACTTCATAATACTAAGACTTATTATGATCTGTTATGTGTTCAATTCTGTTTGATCCTGGCAGATGCTACTGCTATTGGGATTCGATTAAGCCATGCAAGTCGAACGAGTTTAGGCTCGTGGCGTACGGCTCAGTAACACGTGGATAACCTACCCTTAGGACTGGGATA